>JAEUUU010000159.1 GCA_016787345.1 Saprospiraceae bacterium
GACGTCTTCGGAGAATTCGATATCGGGCAGCATAAGCGGACAGGAGGGTTAAAAATCACAACGCGCGCCGTGCACTTTCAGCCATTTTTCACAGGCCTTGTACTGCGGAGAAAAGCGCTCCACCAGGGCCCAGAAGCGGTCGGAGTGGTTGGCTTCCACCAGGTGCGCCAGTTCGTGTACAATGACGTAGTCCTGCACTTCGCGGGGCGCAAACAGCAAACGGGTGGAGAGGTTGATATTGCCCGTGCGGGAGCAGCTGCCCCAACGCGAGTGGCTGTATTTCAGGGCGATCGACCGAATGGGGCGGTCGACGGTCAGGCGATTGATCTCGTGTATGCGGCGACTGAGTTCGGGATAAAAATCGTGGGCCACAATGCGCGACAACAGGGTTTGGATCGTCTTCCGGTCGGCATGCAGGCTCAGGTGCAGGCAAATGGTGTCGCCCACCAGGCGGGCAGTGCTGGTTGCGCGCGCCGATTGTTCGATCTCGATCCGGTACTGGCGTTCGCCTACGGTGAGCAGGTCGCCCGTTTGGTAACTTTTTTCAACGAAGGACTCCCGCAACGCGGGTTTTTTGTCAAAAACCTGTTGTACCCAGGCGCGCAAACGGTCGGCATGATGCGCCCATTCGCCCTCGCTCATGCCGCGCGGAATACGCACCGTCACGCCCGTGTGGCGCAAACTGAACGTCACCGTTTGCCGGCGCTCCACGTGGAGATTGACCGGCAGGTTGACGCCATCGACGGCGAGCTGAGAGACGTATTTGGCGCTTTTTTTCGGCATGCGCTGTTTTATCCTTTCCGCCGGGCAAAGTCCTGCATCAGATCGACCAGGGCCTGCACGCCGGCTTTGGGCATGGCATTGTAGATAGACGCGCGGAAACCGCCCACCGAACGGTGGCCTTTGAGGCCGACCATGCCGTTGGCTTCCGTTTCGGCGAGGAATTCTTTTTCCAACGCGGCATAACGGTCTTCCATGACAAAGCAGACGTTCATCAGCGAACGATCTTCCTTGGCCACCGTGCCCCGGAACAAGGGATTGGCGTCGATTTCCTGGTACAACAGGGCCGCTTTGGCTTTGTTTTTCCGCTGAATGGCTTTGAGGCCGCCGCCTTTTTTCAGCCAGCGCAGGGTGAGCATGGAGACGTAAATGGGGTACACCGGCGGCGTGTTGTACAGCGAGTTTTCCTTGATAAACGTGCGGTAGTCGAGCATGGTGGGCATGTATCGGTTCACCTTGCCGAGCAGGTCTTCGCGGACGATGACGACGGTGGTGCCGGCCGGGCCCACGTTTTTCTGCGCTCCGGCGTAGATCAGGCCGAAGGGCCGCACATCGAACGGGCGACTCAGGAAATCGGACGACATGTCGCATACCAAGGGCACGGGCGACTTGGGGAAACGGTGCAACTGCGTACCGAAAATGGTGTTGTTGCTCGTCAGGTGCAGGTATTGGGCATCCTTCGGGATCTTGTATCCTTTGGGGATGAAGGTATAATTCTGCTCTTTTGAAGAAGCCAGTACATCGACCTGGCCAAACCCCTTCGCTTCCTTGATCGCTTTGTTGGCCCAGGTGCCGGTATCGACGTAAGCGGCCGTCTGGCCTTCGCCGAGCAGGTTCATGGGGACCATAAAAAACTGCGTGCTGGCGCCGCCGCTCAGCCAGAGCACGTGGTAGTCCTCCGGCAGTTCGAGCAGTTCGCGCATCAGCGCATTGGCTTCTTCGATAATGGCGGTGAATTCCTTGCCGCGGTGGGAGAGTTCCAGGAGGCTCAGCCCGGAGCCTTCGTAGTTGGCGACGGCTTTGGCGGCTTCTTTGATGACCGGAGCGGGAAGGATGGCCGGGCCGGCGGAGAAATTGTGTTTTTTCATTGTCTGGTTCAAATAAGCAGCTGTTTGGGGCCGGCAAAGGTAGGGAAACTTGGCGGTTCGCGCGGCTGAATTACAGATCATTTGCACTTATGGGAGCATGATATTATTTTAAATAAAACAACAAAGCGCGCCAGGAATTTTGTTCCCTGGCGCGCTTTTGGGCTTTTTGTAAAATAATATTCGGTCAATGGACCTATTCCACCTTCACCACTTTCCACACGCGGGTTTGTTCGCGGTCGCTCAAAGTCAGGAAATAGGCGCCTTCCGGCAAACTGCCGGTAGCGAGTCGGTATTCCGTCCCCCCGGCTTGTTCCTGCAGCAGCAAACGCCCTTGCGTATCGAACAGGCGAAGCTGCGCATCAGGATAAAAAGTGCCCTTGAATTGTAATTGCAGGACTTCGGAGAAGGGATTCGGCGTCAGCGTCACGTCGGCAAAAGGCAGGTCGCCGGCGCCCAGACAAATTTGGGCGATCACGGAAAAAGCGGAGGAGCCCTCGCAACCATTGGGATCGTCGTAGGAGCAGAGGATTTGCTGAACGCCCGGCTCCGTCCACACGATACTGACGGCCGCCGTGCCCTGCCCTTCGGAGATAATGCCGCTGCTGCCCGCAAACCAGACGTAGTTGCTCAGATCGGCCGGCAGGGTAAATTGATCGGGGAATCCTACACATACCGTATCGGCCCCGGCAATGGGCGCATCGTACGGCAGCGGCGAACTCACCGAACCCGTGGCAGTGGCCGTACAGCCATTGGCGTCGGTCAGCGTCAGTTCGTACTCCCCGGCTTCCAGATCGGTGATGTTTTGGCTGGTTTCGCCGTTCGACCACTCGAAATCGAGGGGCGGCACGCCGCCGGATACTTCGGCGCTCAGAGTCCCGTCGGCAGTATTGGCGCAACTGGTGGGCGTGGCGGTCGTTTGCAGCACGATCGGGTCGGGTTCGCTGATCGTGACCGTTGCGAAGCTTGCGCAAGCCAGGGCGTCAAAAAACGCCAGCACGTGGGCGCCCGCGCCGATCTCACTGGGGAACGAGGGCGGCAACTGCGGACCGCCGTCGATGCTGTACGCGTAAGGCCCGCCGGAACCGCCGGAGATGTTGTCGATGTTCAGGGTGACGGTTTCACCGAAACACAAAGGCCCGCCGACGGAATAATTGCCCTGCACCGGCGCCGGTTCAGTGAGTGTAACAGCCTGGCTGGCCGAGCAGCCGTTGCTGTCGGTCACGGTAAAGATGTGTACCCCGGCCGCGAGGTTGACGATTTCGGGCGTTGTAGCGCCGTTCGACCAGAGGAATGTATAAAACGGCGTTCCGCCGCTGGCCGTCGCCTGGATTATGCCGTTTTCATCGCCATGACACACCGGATTGGTCGCTGCAAAAGCCAGACTCAACTCGTCCGGCTCGTTCACCGGGGCGCCGAAGGATTTGACACAGCCGTTGGCATCGGTCACGGAACCGAAATAAAAACCGGCCGGCAGGCCGCTCAGGTCTTCGGTGGTCGCGCCATTATCCCACAAATAACTATACCCTCCCGTGCCCCCGCTGACGCTCAGATTGATATTGCCCGAGGCCTCTCCGAAACACAAAACATTGCCGGTAATGGTCGACGTGACGATTTGCGCAGGCTGGGTCACCGTCGCCGAAGCCAGCAGCACGCAGTTGTTCACATCCGTTACGGTGACGCTGTAATTGCCGGCCGGCACACTGCTCAGATTGGCTGTTGTTGCCGCGTTCGACCACAGATAGGCAAAAGGCTGGGTGCCGCCCGATACGCTGAGCGCCACGCTGCCCGTGGCCTGCCCGAAGCACAACACAGACGTGGGCGTCAGTGTGCCGTTGAGCGAGGAGTTCTGGGTCACAGTAGCGCTCGTCGTTTGCGTGCAGTTGTTGGCATCGGTCACGGTGACGGTGTAAGCGCCGGGTGCGGCAGGCAGGAGATTTTGGGTGGTGGCCGCATTCGACCAAAGGAACGTGTACCCCGGCGTGCCGCCGCCAACGCTCAATACCACGCCGCCGGGGGAGGGCGGGTCGCACACCGCGTTGGTCACGGAAGTCAGCAAAGTCAACTCTGCAGGCGCCGTGACGGTGTACGTCTGTACCGCCGTGCAATTGTTTTGATCTGTGACAGTCAGCGAATAGTTGCCCGCGGCAAGCCCCGCGCGGTCTTCCGAATTGTTGGCGCCCGGCAAGTCGGCCCAATTGTAACTGTAACCGCTCGTACCGCCCGCAACGGTGATGTTGATCGCGCCGTTGTTGCCGCCCGCGCACCCCACCGAAGCGATATTGCTCTGCACGTTGAGGGCCGTCGGCTGGCCGATCACGACCTGGGTCGTTTTGGTGCATCCGGATGCATCGGTGACCGTGGCGCCGTACGTCCCGGCTGGCAGGTTGGAAACTACCGGCCCCTGGGCGTTGTTGCTCCAGACGACATTGTAGGGCGAAGCGCCCCCGGTGATGGTCAGGCTCGCGGCGCCGTTGCTGCCGCCGAAGCAGCTGGCGGGCGTGCTGCCGGCTGTCACGTTCAGTGCCGAGGGTTGCCCGACGCTCACCGTGGCCGTTGCCGAGCAACCCGCCTGGTCGGTCACGGTGACGGTATAGGTCGCCGCCGTCAGGTCTTCCAGGTCTTCGGTGGTGGCGCTGTTCGACCACAGGTAAGTGTAGGCCGGGCTGCCGCCGGTGACAACCAGATTGATCTGTCCGTCGCTGCCGCCGTTGCAACTGGCCGCCGAGGGAGCCGCGCTGAGCTGCGGCACACCGCTGAACACCGCCTGCGCGGCGGCGGCGATGCTTTGGTTAAAATAGGAGCCCGTGGGCACGACTTCTTTTTTCAGACTTTTTACCTGATAATAATTGGCGCCGCTCAAAGGCGCATTGTCGGTAAAAACAAGTCCGCTGACCGGGCTGGGCGTCAGGAGTTGAAACACGCTGTCGGGAGAGGCGGCGCGGTACACGTAGTAGCCCAAGGCAGCGTCGGGCGAAGCCGCCCAGGCCAGATCGACGCCCGAACAATTGGGCGCGGCCGTCAGGTTGGCGGGGGGAATCACCGAATGGGCGCGCAGGGTCGGGTCGCCCAGGAGCCCTACGTGGACCAGGTCGGCGCCGAAATTGGTCGGGTAGACCGGGAAGTTGAGGAAACTGTTGAGCCAGGTCCAGTACGTGCTCAGCCAAATGGGTTGCCCCAGCGCCATGTGGTGCATGTGCCAGTTGGGGCGGCCTGCCCAGGCGCAGGTCAGGATGCTGCCTTTGGACGCCAGGGCGCTGGGCATCAGCGGATTGAGTTCGTAGTCCCAGTCGCCGTGATAGCTGCCGAAAATCATGGAGAAAACGATGTTCACACTGTCCGTTTTAAAATTGTCGGAAGTGCCCACGCCGGCGGCCGAGGTGTAGCTGCCCGCCCCCGTGCCGTAACCGATGAGGAAGCTCTGGTTGTCGGTGTCGTTGAAAAAATCGGCGGCCACGACCGAACTGCTGCCGGTGATGGCATAGCCGTTGCGCCAGCCGTTCTGGGCAAATGCCTCGCCGCTGAAATACCCGAAATTATCGTCGACCAGGGTCTGGTTCTGCGGTTTGTATGCGCCGGTCCGGAACGCGTGGTTTTTATTCAAATACCGCCGGTACAATTCGGTCTGCGACACACTCCAGCCGTTGAGATTGGAGAAATCGACGCGGCTTACGACCACTTCGGGCAAGCTGGGCGTTTGGCTTTGGTCGAATTTGCCGTCGCCCGGCACGTTTCGGTTGGCGGTGCGGGAGGCCGTACTGTTGTCCACCAGCGTATCGGTCCAAAGTTCTTCGTCCATATCGCCGTAGTAATAGTCGGTCGGCCAGGCGCCCACGTGATCGCCGTGGCCGTCGGGCGCGATTTCACCAGAATAAGGCACCGGGATATTGCCGAACAACAAGGCGCACAGGGTATTCGGATCGGCCTCCCAGTCGGCCCGGATCAGCGCCTTGACCGAGGGGACGCTGCTGCTCACCGCGTTGATGTCGTGCCGGACGACCTGCCAGCCGTCGCCCCGCAGATCGGCTTCCAGGCGGGCGAGTTCGGTGGCCAGTGGTGCCGACAGGGCCTCGTCGATCACGAGTACGATTTTGCCCCGGGAGCCGGTAAAAGCCGGGATGTCCTGACCCACAAAAGCCAATCCGACCCGCTGCGGCGGCGTGCCGCTGCTGTTTTGCAAAACGAGGTATTCGCGCGACTGCCCGACGCCCAGCCCGACGTCGGTGTACGAGGTAGTGTTGACGGGCAGTTGTGCCAGGGGCGTCCAGGTGGTTTCAAAAAGTTGTTTGCGCGCCACAACCAGCTGGGTGGTACCCGGCGGGGGCGCGGGCCAGCTCAGCGTGACCGAGGCGCCGGCGAAATTGTTGACGGTGATGGGAATTGTTACGTCGGCCGAAGTCTGGCCGAGGGCCGTTGCCAGCAGGCAACAGCTGAAAACCGCGGTAAAAAGTGTCTTCATAACAAGAAACGGGCGGGTGAGTGAATAATGGTGTTTAAAGGTAATACAATTAGCGTTGCCATGAAACTGCCGGGGCAGGATGGCAACGCGGATCACCCGGATGAACACGGATTTTCACGGATAAAAGGTGAGATTCCCGATACCGGCAACTTTAATGCCGGCGGTGTGATGAAGACCAAGCGCCTTTTGACGCCTCTTATACCTTCGAATCAGGCTTTTTATTGAGTTTGTACATCACGTAGCCAAAGCCTGCGACCAAATGCAGCATTACGATGGAAAAAATAACGGTTGCCATGTCGATTTCTGTTTGTACGCACACAGGAGCGGTGCGTATGAAAAACGACGCAAAGGTTGTGTGGGCAGGGCGGGGGTTGGATGAGTTGGGTTAGCTGGAGGGGTAATCTTGCTCATGGGGCGCGGGGGGGGGAATTGTCGAATGTCGAGAGGGGGCAGCCGTCCAAATGCTTGAAAACAGCAACTGATTCCGGTACAAAATGAGGTAAATATCCCAGGCATTTTTTCGGATAAATGGCTGCCGATCCACGCACATCCGCGTCATCCGTGTCATCCGCGTGCCCATCCAAGCTTCCGAAACCCTCGAAAAAGAAACGATGAAACAGGAAGGAAAACATGGGCCCCGGAGTATGGATAGCCACGCGGATGACACGGATAACGCGGATGTGCGCGGATTTTAAAAAGGGTTATTCCTTATTCCTTACCAGGAATGCTCAACAGGCCCTGTCGACTTATCCGGTATGTTTCTTTCCTCAATCCCCCAGGCCCTTCAAAGCCTCCTCCGCCCATGCCAGGTTTCGCTGAAATTCCACGTAGGCCGGAAAATCACGGGACAGTTCCTGCCACAGCGCCCGGCATTTTTCAAAATACGCTCGCGCCTGCTTGTTGTCGCTTTTTTGGTCGCGGTAAAAGCTTCCCAACTGCCCATAAGAACCAGCCAGCCCGTTTTTAAAGGATACATTTTGTGGATAGGCATCGTAGAGTTCTTTTTCCAATTGGTTGTAATCCTGAAAAAAAGTCAAAGCCCTGTCCAAATTGCCCAGCACTGTGTGCGTAATACCAAGAAATTGGTAGGATATGGCTAGCCCATTTTTGAAGGACACATTTTGCGGATAGGCGTCGCATAACTCTTTTGTCAATTGGTTGAAATCCTGAAAAAAAGCCAAAGCCTTGTCCAAATTGCCCAGCGCCTTGTGCGTATTGCCCAGTTTAGAATACGAGATGGCTAGCCCGTTTTTGAAGGACACATTTTGCGGATAGGCGTCGCATAACTCTTTTGTCAATTGGTTGAAATCCTGAAAAAAAGCCAAGGCCCTGTCCAAATTGCCCAGCGCCTTGTGCGTATTGCCAAGATATTGGTACGATATGGCCAGGCTGTTTTTGACGGCCACATTTTGTGGATAGGCATCGTAGAGTTCATTTTCCAATTGGTTGTACTCCTGAAAAAAAGTCAAAGCCCTGTCCAAATTGCCCAGCGCCGTTTGCGTATTGCCCAGTTTGGCGTACGAGATGGCCAGCCCGTTTTTGAAGTTGGCATTATCCGGCTCGGTTTCACAAAGAGCGGTCAGGATGTCTCGCATTTTTTGGTAATACAACATCATCCCGCTCAGGTTGCCCGTGTCCTTATGGTATTGGCCGATGTTTTGGCATAAAATAGCCACATCGTCATCAATGGGCAGGGTCTGCACCACTGCCTCCCCCAGCCGGGCAAACACGGCCGCCTGCTGGTAGTTGCCGGCAGGGCGGTTGTCTTCGTCCAGTCCGGTCAGCAGGGTATTGACCAGGCTGCGGCAGTCGTCCAGCAGGCGGCCGGCGTTTTTGCTTTTGGTCACTTCCTGCACGACGGGACTGATCTTGAAACTGTTGTCGCTTTTGCGGTATTCGATCCAGCCTTTGGTTTCGAGGCTGCCGAGCGGGGTTTCGAGGGCCTCCTCGTCTTCGGCGCCGAGCAGGGTGGCCAGCAGGGCGTAGGGTATGTTTTCGGCGGGCAGGGCGGCAAGGTTGCTCAGGAGCCGGCATTCGGTCTCGCTCAAGCCGGCCAGGTCGTACATGGCGGCGATGATGTCGGTGGGTTTGGCTTCGCGCAGGGTGTCGCTGCCATACACTACTGCCACGGCTTTGTTTTTCAGGGCCAGCAGCCCTTTGGATTGCAGGTCGTGGAGCAGATCGGCCAGCGTGTAGCGCCGCGCGAAGCGATTGAAAGCTACGAGGTTTTTGGCCAGCACTTCGGTCACCAGCGTGTTGCGGCCCACGGCGCTCAGGACGTCGTGCAAAAGGGGCAATTCGTCGTCGGCGAGGTCGGTGTAATGGGTTTTGAACAATTCCAGGGCCTCTTCGAGGGCAAGGGGCTTCACTTCGTGCACCTTCATATCGGCCAGCTTGCGCACCCGCGAGGTGAGCAGGATGTGGCAATTGCGCAGGCGGTTCAGCAGGGTGTAGTGTTTTTTCAGGTCGGCATCGTCGTTGGCGTTGTCGAAGATCAGCAGGCAGGGCGCGTCCAGGTTGCTGAGGGCTTCGGCCATGCGCAGCGCCTGGGCGTTCAGGTCGTCGTCGGGGGCGAAGGCCACATCCAGTTTTTCTTTCAGGGTCACGAGGGCCGTCCCGATGCCCATATCGGCATACAGCCAGGCCAGGTGTTTGTAGCGGGCCTCGTGGGCGTACCAGTATTTGGCCGCCAGGGTGGTTTTGCCGATGCCGCCCTCGCCGTTGACCAGCACCAGCAGGCGGTTGTGCTGCTGGTAATCGGTTTCTATGGCGGCCAGGTCATTTTCCCTGCCGAGGAAGATCTCGGAGTTGAAGGGCGGGGTGGTGAGGAGCCGGGGCGGCTTGTTTATCAGGGTGCTAAAAAAAGCATTGTCGATTTTGTCAATGTTGTAAATCTTGTCAGCGATCTGGATATCGGATTTGCCCTGCGTCCTCACCCAGTCCTGAAACGCAAGGAACAAGGACTGGATATCATTGACGCTTCTTTTTAGTTCATCCAGTCTTTGCTCTACCTCTACCTCCTTCACTGTCCGGCTTTCCTGCACTTTTTGACGGAAAACCTGCCAGAAATAGGCCACTTCGGCGGCCACGTCCACATTGTTTGCTTTTACATCGTCGCCTACTTTCAAAGATTCAATGTGGCGTTGTAAAGCGGCAGCATGTGCTGTTTCGTTGTTGCGTATATCCGGCGCGCCATAGTAAAAGCCGTAAAATGTCTGCATAATATCCTTCGACCGGAATAGGTCGAGGACAACCCTGGACTTTTGCTCAAAGCGCAGTTCCACCAGCGCTTCGAGGTAGCGGTCGGGGAAGTCATGCAGATGTTGGGTCGCGCCGAGTTTTTTTCGGGCGAGTTGCACGGCTTCGGTTTTTTCGGCAGTGTTCCGGATGAATCTGCCGAAGTCATAAATTGCCGAAGCGGCAAGGTTGATGGAAAGGTCGGCGAACATTTGGTTTATGAGAAATTGGCGTTGTCAATATGGTCGATGTTGTAGATTTTTTCAGCATTTTGGGTAATTTGAGTGGTTTTGTCCCCAATATGAACATCCCCACCCGCCGAAATATTCGCCCCCGCCACCACATTCTTCGACCCGACAATGGAAATGGCCTGCTCGATTTCCTCCTGCAGCGCAGGCGTTGCCCCCTGTGTCTCGATCTCCCGCACCATATCCAGCAGCGCGGCGCGAATCTGGTTTTGGGTCAGATTGGCATCGGCGGGACTTACCGTGCCCAGGCGGATTTGCCGGCGGATGTTTTCAAAACGCCCCGACTGGTGCAGGGCCTCGTCGAGCCGGGGGCTGTGGGCCAGTAGTTCTCGAAGCAGGCCGAGCGCTTCGGGCAGTTCGTCGCGGGCGATGAGTTCGCGGAGCCGGGTGAAACAGGTGTTGGGCGTCATGTCGATTCAAGCGTTTGTTTTCAGTGGACAGGGTCGGGCAGTTCTTTGCTGGCGCGGGGCTTTGCCGCTGGCGCGGGGCTTTGCCCCGTGCCAATGTTCCCGCCATCAATCCAGTGTATATTAGATCAAAAACGGGCATGGTTATGAACAACAATCGGTCCGCGGGTACCTCGGCACGGGGCGAAGCCCCGCGCCAGCAGCAAAGCCCCGCGCCAGCCCCGAGGGTGGCAAAAGGGTTCAGCCGGCCTGAAATTTCTTCCACGCCGCTTCCGCCAGTTGCCCGCACAGTTTTTCCACGTAATAACTGCCGGCTGCCGGGTCGGGCAATTCATGGAAAAAACTCTCCATTTTGAGCAAATGCTGCACGTTGCGGGCCATGCGCCGACCGAAGGCAGCGGGTCGGGCGGGGTTTTCCGCGCCCGCGTCGAAGGGGCGAATGCTCAGGCGGTCGGCGCCGCCCAGCACGGCCGACATGGCCATGGTGGTGGCCCGGATGAGGTTGGCGTTTTCGTCGGCCACGTAGGCTTCGGGGGCGAAACGGACGTCGAGCACGGGGTAGGCGGCATCGGCGCCCCAGGCTTTCAGTACGTTGAGCCACAGGAGTTTGAAGGCGCGCAGCTTGGCGATTTCGACAAAATAACTGGGCCCTATGGCGACGGAAAACTGCAGGCGGGCGGCGGCGTCCGAAGGCGATACGCCGCGTTCGGAGAGTTGCCGCAGGTAGTGGTTGCCCCGGCGCAGCAGGGCGGCCAGTTCGTCGGCGGCGTGTTCGGTGCCTTGCCATTCGCCGGCGCCCTCCACCGTCAGCAGGCGGAAGCCGGGCAGGTGTTCGCGGGTGTGGGCGATCAGGTCGGCGACGTAGCGCCAGTCCTGGATGCCGGGCGCGGCGGCGGGGTCGTAGTGCAAAACGCCGCGCAGGCTGTGGGGGTCGAGGCTTTTTTCGCGGGCCAGGCTTTCGACGACGGCCAGCACGGCGCCCGGATTTTGCGCCAGTCCGGCGCCGGCGAAGTGCAGACTGATGTAGTCAGGATGGATGCCTTCGAGCAGGCGGCGCAGGGTGTCCGAGGAGGCGGGCTGCGGGAGATGGAAACACAAACTTTCGGCGCCGAAATTCAAGGCCTCCAATGCCTGCGCGTTGGCGGCGGCGGGATCGGCTGCGTCGACGTCTTCGGCGATTTCCCATTGCAGGGTGGCTGGCGTGAGCGGTAGGGCCGGGGCGGCCAGGTCGTCGGCGTGCCCGAAAGGATCGATGTGCAGCTCGTCGGAGAGTTGCCAGTACAACTCGTCGAGGGGGCGGCCTTTCAGGTCTTTGGTGATGCGGGCGAGCCAGTCGGCTTTGGAGACCGGCGAAAATTCGGCGAAGAAGTCGTTTGGAAGTGCCATAGCGTGTGTTTGGGCAAAATTAGCGATTCGGTCGGGGGCCGTTCAAATTTGCCGCGGCCTGTTTTAAAAAATCCTTTTCCGGCAACCGGATTCACACCCGCGGCGGCCGGATTCACATCGAACCCGCTTTAAAAACCGCCCGCCGCCGAAGTTTGGGCATTCAACTATCGACACTTATGAAAAAGATCGTTTTCCTGCCCGGCTTGTGGCTCCTTGGCCTGCTCTCGATTCCCTTTTTGGCAAAAGCGCAGTCCAGCACGGATTTTGAAGCTTATGTCCGCCTGCACGACAGCCTTTTTGTTTCCCTGTATGAAAAACGCGACGCCCAAACCTTTCGCGCCCTGCTCGACGACTGGGAGGCCCGGTACCGGCAACTCGATCCGGCAGCGCAAAAACGCCACGCCGCCGACCGGGCCAACGCGCATTACAACCTGGCCTGCACCTACGCCCTCGGCGGGCAAAATGGCCCCGCGCTCGATCAGTTGCAACTGGCCATCGACGCCGGTTTCACAGATTACCAGCACCTGCTCGACGACCCCGACCTCGCCCCCCTGCGCACCGATCCGCGTTTCGGCGCCCTGATCGAACCGCTGCGGCGGGTGGGCGATTATTTGTTCGTGCTCCGCAACGCCGCGGCCTACAACACCGCCGACACCCGCTTCGACCCCGTTTTTACCTATCAGAAAGCCGACAAACCCGAGCTCGTGGCCCTGCGGCAGCGTTTCCGGCTCGATTCCGTCGCGGGCACGGGGAGCGACGTGTCGCAGGTGCTCAACGTACTGCACTGGGTGCATGAGCTCATCCCCCACGACGGCGAACACGGTAACCCCGAAACGCGCAACGCGGCGGCGATGATCGACCTGTGCCGCGCGCAAAATCGCGGACTCAACTGCCGGGGGCTGGCCCTCGCGCTCAATGAGTGTTACCTTTCCCTGGGTTTTTCGTCGCGGCTCGTCACCTGCCTGCCCAAAGACAGCCTCGGCATCGATCCCGATTGCCACGTCATCAATGCGGTGTTTGTACCCTCGCTCGACAAATGGATTTGGGTCGATCCGACCTACGACGCCTATGTGATGGATGAAAAAGGCGACTTGCTCGGCATCGCGGAGGTGCGGGAGCGCATCATTCTCGATCAGCCGCTGATTCTCAACCCCACGGCCAACTGGAACCGCCGGTATTCGCCCGGAAAAGTGGAATATTTGTACCGTTACATGGCCAAAAACCTCTACATCCTGCAATGCCCGCTCGACAGCGAATACGACCTGGAAACCTGCACCGACGGCAAAACGATCCGGTACGTGCAACTGCTTCCGCTGGAGTATTTCAAACAGGAACCGCTGGAACGCAGCTTTACCGACCAAAAAACCGGCACGAAGTACGTTTTTTACAACACCAATAACCCGCTGACGTTCTGGAAACGCCCCTGATATGCGCCATCTGCTTTTTTTCGTCCTGTTTCCGTTGGTACACGGCCTGAACGCCCAGGTCAGCTGGCGCGACACGAGCCAGCATTTTTCCGAAATTGAATGGAATAACTATTCCACGTCCTATCTGGGCGAGGGGATCGACAGCACGCCCCTGCTGGTCACGGCGATCCCCAACAACGGCATTTATGCCATCGACGACCTGGAGCCCGAGCGTTCGCCGCTCGACATGTCGTTTACGGGTTCCGCTTTCCGGTTCAGGTCGAATCTGGAAGCCGGGCAAATGTTTTTGAACACCTACGATTCGTCGGCCGTGTATTTTCTGGCGCCCGGGATTTTTAGGCACAATGCGGCACGGTACGAATTTCGGGTGGCAAATGCCGACGGCACGGTGGTGAAAGACTGGAGCGCTGTCGAGGCATTTGCCGACGAGGAGTTCGATTTGGGGCGTTTCCGGCCGGGCTTTGCCTTTTTGGGCGGATACAGCACGCATTGGGGAAACTGTCTGGTGGCGGCATTGCGGGAAAAAGGCAAAACAGAGCCCTTGATGCAGACGGCGGTGTGCTGGCAGCAAACGCGGCCGGCGCTTTTGTCGGTACTCACCCGCGATGAACTGCACGAGAGCCTGATCCTGCTCAAAAATCCGTTCAATTTCAGTCTGAGCCCGAAAGAGGCCCGCAAACTGGCGGAACGGTACCCGGCCATGTCGACCGACAGCGTCACGGGAAAAACGCGGCAACTGATCTTGCCCGCCGGCGAAGACGAATTACTGGTGTTTTTGCGGGCCTCCGTGTACAAAAAAGAAGCCCTGGAATACCGGCTTTATCTCGACGGCAAGGAGCGCATCGCCTGGCGTCCCAACGACATGGACAACAATTTCATCTGGCTGCGCCACCTGGCGCCCGGCGACTATGTTTTGGAAATGCGCTACGCCAAACAGCGCCACAACGCGACGACGTACGCCTTCCGGATCGAAGCCGCCTGGTACGAGCGCTGGCCTTTCCGCTTTTTTGTCGCGCTGACCGCCCTGGCGCTGCTGTCCGCCCTGGCCTTGCTGGTGCAGCTGCGCCGCCAACGCCGTAAAACGGCGGCCGAACAAGCCAAACAGGAGCGCCTGGCGCTGGGACTGCGCTCGGTGTACGCCCAGCTCAATCCGCATTTTATTTTCAACGCCCTTTCATCCATACAGGGTTTGATCAACCGCAACGACATCGATGGGGCCAACCGCTACCTGTCCGCTTTCGGGAGTCTGGTGCGCAATTCGCTGACCGACGTGGAGCGCAATTTCATCCCGCTTTCGAGGGAAATAGCGGCGCTCGACACCTACCTTTCGCTCGAACAGTTGCGTTTCGGGTTCCGGTATTCGATCGCGGTCAGCGACCAGATTTCGCCCGATACGATCGAAGTGCCCACACTGTTGCTACAGCCTTTGGTCGAAAACGCCGTGAAGCACGGGGTGTCGGGTCTGGGGGAAAATGGCCTGATCCGGCTGATCGCCGACCGCTTGGAGGGCGATCTTCTCCTCCGGGTGATCGACAACGGCCCCGGTTTCCCGGCAGAAGGACAAGCGGCGAAGGGCTACGGCCTGAAACTGACAAGCGACCGGATCAAACTGCTCAACGAAATGAACGGCGAACGCCAGATCGAACTGCGCGCCGGCAGCCCCTCCGACCAGGGCGCGGAGGTCGAGTTGTTGTTCAAAAACTGGTTATTATGAACCCGCTTAGCGCCATCCTCATCGACGACGAGCCCAACAATCTGGACAATCTCGCCAGTTTGCTTCGCGAATATTGCCCGGAGGTGCGCGTGGTCGGGACGGCCACAAGCGCCGGGGCGGGCGCGGCGCTCATCCGGCAAATGGCGCCCGAACTGGTTTTTCTCGACATTCAGATGCCCGGCCAGTCGGGTTTCGATCTGTTGCGGGGGCTGGAAAGTATCGATTTCGAGCTCATTTTCGTCACGGCTTTTGATCAATATGCCATACAGGCGATCCGTTTTGCGGCCGTGGATTACTTGCTGAAACCCCTGGGGCCCGAAGAATTGCAGCAAGCCGTGGCGCGCGCCGCGAGGAATGCCCGCCGCAAACGGCAAAACCTGCAACTGGACAATCTGCTGCACCTGTTGCAGCACCCGCGCGACGCGCACCGGATCGCCCTGCCCTCGCTGGAGGAAACCCGTTTTGTGCGCCCGGCCGATATTGTGCGTTGCGAATCGGACAACAATTATTGTGTTTTCTTCCTGTCGAACGGCGAACGGCTTACCGTTTCCAGGCCCATTTATGAGTTTGAAGAGTTGCTGCAGCCTTTCGGGTTTGTTCGTTGTCACCAGTCGCACCTCGTCAACCCCCGGTTTGTGCGCAGTTGGGTGAAAAAGGACGGCGGTTATTTGCTGATGCAGGATGGCGCACAGGCGCCGGTTTCGCGGGCGAAAAAGGAGGAGGTTTTGAGGGCCTTGCAGCGTTGAGCGATTGTTGGTTTTGCTGGGCTGTGGTAATGATTTTCTTAGTTTAAATTTCTTCAAACCTTTTTACCGGCGCGCTGTTTATCTTTGCATCCCGAATCGTTAACTTGATTCAATCTAAATAAAAGACTTCACGCCTGCTGCATGGAAAAGCGCCGTTTGATTTACCTCGACAATAATGCCACCACCCCCTGCGACCCGCGCGTCGTGGAGACTATGGTTCCCTATTTTTACGAAAAACACGGCAACGCCGCCAGTCGCAGCCACCATTTCGGCTGGGAGGCCGAAGACGCGGTGGATTACGCCCGCGAGCAGATTGCCCAGTTGTTGCAAGTGGAAGACAAGGAGATTATTTTTACCTCCGGCGCCACGGAAAGCAACAACCTGGCCCTCAAAGGGGTGTTTGAGATGTATGCCCGCAAAGGCAACCATTTCATCACCGCCGAGACGGAGCACAAGGCCATCCTCGACACCTGCAAACACCTGGAGAAACAAGGGGCAGAAATCACTTACCTGAAAGTAAAAGAAGACGGTCTGATTGACCTCGGCGAACTGGAAGCCGCCATCAAACCGACAACCGTGCTGGTGTCGATCATGTGGGCCAACAACGAAACCGGCGTAATCCAGCCCATGCGCGAAATCGCCCAAATCTGCGAAAAACACGGCGTGTTATTCCACAGCGACGCTACGCAGGCCGTGGGCAAAATTCCGACGCACCCGCGTGACATCGGCGTCCACCTGATGTCGTTCACGGCCCATAAAATGTACGGCCCCAAAGGCGTCGGCGGCCTGTACGTCAGCCGCAAAAATCCGCGCGTCAAAGTCACCGCTCAAATGGATGGCGGCGGCCACGAGCGCGGCATGCGTTCCGGTACCCTCAACGTACCCGGCATCGTCGGCTTCGGCAAAGCGGCCGAAATCGCCCGCCTCGAAATGGCGCAGGACGCCGAACGCCTCTCGCGCCTGCGCGACAAGCTGGAAAGCGCCCTCACCCAACTGGAAGAAACCAAGGTCAACGGCAATGTCGGCAGCCGTATGCCGCACGTGTCGAACATCTCCTTCAAGCACGTCGAAGGCGAAGGCCTGATGATGACCTTCAATCAAAATATCGCCGTGTCTTCGGGCTCGGCCTGCACCTCGGCCTCGCTCGAACCCTCCTACGTGCTCGTAGGCATGGGCCTGGGCGACGACCTGGCGCACTCCTCCATCCGCTTCTCGCTCGGCCGCTTTACCACCGAGGAAGACGTGGACGAGGCCATCCGATTGGTCGCCAACGGCGTCAATCACATGCGCGAACTCTCGCCCATCTGGGAAATGTACAAGGATGGCGTTGATCTGAGCAAGATCGAGTGGAGCGCGCATTGAAATGAAGGGGTGAGGATGTGAGGATTTGAGGATGCGAGGATTTGAGAAAAGGGTAACTTCTGCCCTCAGATACTGTAAATATTTCGAATTCAGACTGTTTTTGTGAGCAGAAATGGCTCTTTTCTCAAATCCTCGCATCCTCAAATCCTCGCATCCTCTCATCCTTAAATCCTCAGTAATAAAACAACCACCATGGCATACTCCGATAAAGTACTCGATCATTTCAAAAACCCGCGCAACGTGGGCTCGCTGAACAAGGAAGCGAAAAACGTTGGTACCGGTCTTGTCGGCGCCCCGGAATGCGGCGACGTCATGCGCCTTCAGATCGAAGTAGATGAAGAAACCGGCCTCATTCGCGACGCGAAGTTCAAAACCTTCGGTTGCGGCTCGGCCATCGCCTCTTCTTCGCTCGCGACCGAATGGCTCAAAGGCAAATCGCTCGATGAAGCCGGTAAAATCGACAACATGGACATCGTGGAAGAACTGGCGCTTCCGCCCGTGAAAATCCACTGCTCCGTATTGGCCGAAGATGCGATCAAAGCCGCCATTAAAGACTATCAGGATAAAAACGGCATTCAGGTCGAAGCCGCTCCGAGCGAAGCTACTGCCTGAGCGCGCACCTGAATCGCTTGTTTTACTTTGAAATAAAAATCATAGCGTCATGATTTACGTAGCGGAAAGCGCCAAGCAAAAGATTGCAGAAATACGCGGCAGCCAACACATTGCCGACGATTATTTTCTGCGCGTGTCTGTCGTGTCGGGCGGATGCTCCGGCCTCTCCTACAAAATGGATTTTGACAACGAATCCAAGCCCAACGATCAGGTATTCGAAGACAACGGCGTGAAAGTGGTCACCGATCTGAAAAGCTTTCTTTACCTGTTCAACACCACACTGGAGTTTTCCGGCGGATTGAATGGAAAAGGCTTTTCGTTCAACAACCCGAATGCTGCCCGGACTTGCAGCTGCGGAGAGAGTTTCGCCGTCTGATCAACGCATTAGTCGAAGTAAAACAGGACTCAGAGGCTGCCAGATGGCAGCCTTTTTTATTTTTTGTCGAAAAGGTTGGGATTGTTTTTAAATTTTAAAACTTTTTATGTCAAATTTGCCTCCGTAAAACTAACCAACTATCTACAAGGTATGAAAGCACTCAAAATCTTCCTGTATATCATTTTAGGCCTTGTTGCCTTTATCATCGGGCTGGGTTTGTTTGGTAAAAGCGATTACCACATCGAGCGCAGCATCGAGATCGATGCCCCCCGCGAAATCGTGTACGAGCAGGTCCGGTACTTCAAAAACTTCCCCAAATGGTCACCCTGGCAATCGCTCGACCCCAACATGAAAACCTCGATTGAAGGTATCGACGGTGAAGTCGGGGCGGTTTACAACTGGGTAGGCAACGATAAAGTTGGCGCCGGCAAACAAACGCTGAAAAACGTTTCGCCCGGACGAATCGACCTCGAAGTACAGTTTTCGGAACCCTGGGAAAGCATTTCGCCCTCAGCGATCAAAATGGAGGCACAGGGAGAAAAAACCCTGGTCAGCTGGGGATTCGATATGCACGTAGGCTTCCCCTGGAATGGCTTTGCCATGCTGACCGATATGGATGCCGCCGTCGGCAAAGACTATGAGCGCGGCCTCGGCAACCTCAAACGCATCTGTGAAGAGATCGCCCACCCCAAGTACCTCGGCTATGAAGTTGCGGAAACCGAAATACCGGTCAAATACTACTTCGGGGTGCGCAAAAACCTGTCGTTCGATAGCCTGCAGGCATTTTATGAAGCCATCTTCCCACAGGCCATGAGCGCCATACAGGAGCAGGGCCTTACGCCGGCCGGCGCGCCCTCCAGCCTGACCTGGATTTGGGACGACTCCACCCATACCACCGACATGGCTGCTGCCGTGCCCATCGCCGAGGCCAAAAAATTCGGCAATGGCCTGGGCGTATTCACCGTCGGCGGCGGTCGCGCCCTGGTGATCGATTACTACGGCATGTACGACAGTATCGGCAGCGCCCACCTGGCCATGGAGGACTACATGGTGAAAAAGAGTTTGCGCTGCATCCCGCCCGTTCTCGAAGAATACATCACCGACCCCATGGCCGAGCCCGACACGAGCAAGTGGCTGACCAAGGTGATCTACTTTGTAGAGCCGCTGCCGCGGGATACGCTTCCGAAAAACGATCAATAAAGAATAAATAAATATTGAAAAATGGGGTAAATCGCTCAAATTCGATGCGATTTGCCCCATTCTGTTTATGGATGAATGTTGGAACTTGATTTAATAGGACCGCCAGGTATAACTTTGAGTACACAAAAAATCCATACGATGAAAACAACTCCATTTTTCCAGACTGTTTCTTTCCTGACCTTGTTGGTACTACTGTTGTCTGCCGGCTGTAAGCAAGACAAACTCGAGCGTCAATTTGAAGCGTTGCCTGAACTTCCATCTGAACTTGCGGCTACCCTTGATACACATACGCTGGCGACCAATATTCCTGCATTCACATCTGTCAATTTGAACACTTCCAAACAAGACAAAATACCCGAACTGGCAGCCGCTCCCTGCTGTGAAAACACAGATTACAAGGCTTTGCAAGTTATGCTACCTTATACAAAATGCGCCCCGCTCAGAGAATTTCTTGTTGTGCCGTTGGGCGATTTGTCCATGGCAACCGAAGGACAGAGAAACAAACAGGGCGTTCAGCCCCCCTCCAGGGCTGTAAGTTTGTATAAATACAAGAATAAAGGCGGCTTAAGTATTCTGGATCGCATTGTATGCGTCTCAAGCGATGGCCCTTGGGAGGCATCACTAGTCGCTACGACCCCCTGCTCACCTTATATCACTTTATATTCTCTGACCGTCAGCGCATTTGGAGATCAGTTTGTTTACGAGTGGACTGGTGGTCTGGAAAATCATCCAGCTGAAATCCAACTGGTCAGTTGTCGCCAGTTGGGTAATATTAGCCTCTCTTGCGGTATTTCTACATGTTCATGCTCATCTTCCCATTGCCCGGAAGAAGATCCCTGTACATGTACCCTGAACTGGTAAAGCGAGGATTATTAAAGAATAGCTTCTTCAATCAAAGCCGCGAAAAACGCACCCAGTTCCCAGCCGGCAGCCCGCGCCTGCTGCGGCACGATGCTGGCCGGAGAGATGCCGGGTATCGTATTGGCCTCCAGCAAATGGAAGGTGTCGCCCACGAGAATATAATCGAAACGCACCACGCCCCGGCAGCCCAGCAACTTATAGATCTGGCGGGTGCGTTCCTGGCACTGCCGGGTTTGGTCGGCCGTCAGGTCGGCAGGTGTGACCTCCTGTGATTTGCCTTCGTATTTGGCGGCAAAGTCGAAAAATTCGGTTTCGGGAATGATTTCCGTGACCGGCAGGACGACGATTTCGCCCTTGTGACGGAACGCGCCGTTGGCAAACTCGCGGCCGGGCATAAAACTTTCCACCACCACCTCGTCGCCGAAACGCCAGGCCTCGTCGAGAGCGGGCTGAAGTTCGGCTTCGGTTTTGACCTTGCTGACGCCAAAACTCGACCCGTGGGTATTGGGCTTGACAAATACCGGCAGGCCAAGCGCCCGTAATTTGTCGGGATCGACGGCTTGACCGCGATGCAGCAGCACCGATTTTGCCAGCGGGATGCCATGCGGCGCCAGCTGGGTTTTGGTGTTGTGTTTGTTCATGGTCAGCGCGCTTACGTAGCCGTCGCAACAGGTGTAAGGGATGCCGAGCATTTCGAAATAGCCCTGCATTTTGCCGTCTTCGAGCGGGCTGCCGTGCAGTGCCGCGAAAGCGCAGTCGAAGCGGATTTTTTCGCCGCCGAGGGTAAGGGAAAAATCGTTTTTATCCACCTGAACGCCCGTTTCCAGTTCGCGCCAGTCGGCTTTTTGAATATCGATGAGGAAAGAGCGATAACGATCGGCCGGCAAATGATCGGCTACCACGCGGCCGCTTTTGAGTGAAATGACGCGCTCTTCGGAGTCACCGCCGGTGAGGATGGCTATGTTTTTCATGATGAAGAAGGGTGATAAGCTGTGCAAAGGTAGGTTGCAGTACCTGCTTAAAACGCTCCGTTACCCATCCTTCTACTCCCGGCAAGATATTTTTTTATAACCCCGCAAAATACCGCACCAATTCATGCCCCGGCGGCTCCGGGCGCTCCTGGCGTTGGGCGGCAGCGGGCAGCGCGCCCGTTTGTACAAACCGGAGGACTGCCTCCGTCACCTCCGGATGCCCGAGATGGTGGTGCGCCCCTTTGGCGGCCAACAATGCGCTTTCGGGCCAGAAATTATGGAACCGCTGTGCATGCGAAAACGGCGTGACCGGATCGCCGGGGTCGTGCACCAAAAGCGCCTCGATACCGCCGAAGTCGCCGCTCATACGAGCCAGATCAAACTGGTCGAGCCGGTCGCCCAGCATCTGTTCGGCCTTGCGGACAACCGGCCAATACAGCGTCGGCCAAATGCCCAGCGCTTTTTTGTAGTCTTTGAACACCTGCGGGATGTAAGTAAAAGACGCCATGATCACCATTTTTCGGGGCCGAAGCTGGGCCGGAAGCCGGTGTACGGCATAAACGCTGCTGCTACCGCCAAAAGAATGGCCAATGATCGCGTCCGTGGGCCCGTAAGTATGTATCAGATCGGTGATAATCGCGGCGTTCAGCGGCATGTGCATAAAGTCCCGGGGCGCAAGTCCGTGGCCGCTGGGATCGTAGGCGATGACCCGCCAGCCACCCTCTACCAGCGTCGGTACGAAATGGCGCCAGCGACCGGCGTTGTATCCCCAGCCGTAACTCAATAATACCAACGGCGCGTCGGGCTCGCCCCAGTGGTATTCCATGATTTCCCGACCGGCAGCGGTGCGCCGAACCTGCCGGGCAGTGGACAAAAAATCCAGTTCCTTCGGGCGCAGGCGCGGCCTGGGCGGCGTGCCGAAAATGCGCAGGGCGGCATCGGCTGCTCGTGAAGTAGACAGCAGGGAATAAAGATTGAGGCCAAGCCCAAGTGATTTGAAGAGGAGCGGCTGCAAGCGATTCATGACTGGGAGAGAGGGAAAAGGGCCACAGCTCGGGCCACCATTTTTTCGAGATGTTGTTCGTTGCCGGTGAGTTTGTACATCGTAACGGCGCCTTCGTATTCGAGCAGCAGGCGATACGCTGTTTCACGGGCTTGTTCGGGGGGCATTGTGGCCGTCAGAATACCCGATACGGCCGACTGCCATTCGTCGAAGATGGTTTCGATATAGTGATTGAACAAGCCTTCACGGCCGGTTTCGAGAGCGGTATTGGCAAAAAAACAACCCCGGCGCTCGATTTTGGCCAGCCGGTTCTGACGACGCAGGAGTTTTTCGAGTCGTTGTTCGGGGGGCAAATCTTCGCGGGCAACGGCCAATACGTATTCACGCAGGGCATTCTGGGCAAACTCCATGACCGCGTGCATCAAACCTTCTTTCGACAAGTGGTGGTGCATCAGACCCGATTTGCCCAGGCCGGTCGCATCCGCCAGCATACTGATGGAAGTGCCGTAGTAGCCGTGGCGGTTGAAAACCTCCCAGCAGCGCCGCAATAAATCTGTTTTATCAATCTTTTGTACAGGCATTATACCGAACGTTCGTTCGGCAAAAGTACGCGGTATTTATATTTGCTGCAAGCCTGGCTAAAAAAGATTTTTTCCGATCAAAAATCTGCTTCGTCGAGCAGCCGGCGATGGTAGTTGATTTGCCCCAGGTGATAGTTAAGGTGCGTCTGGAGGTGGAGCAGCATATAGCCTGTTGTCACGACCTGGCCGTGTTTTTCGAGAGGGAAACGTTCGTGCAGATCGGCTTCGGTGAGTTTACCCAGGCTTTCGCGAACCGTGTCGATGGTTTGCTCCACGGCGTCGAGTAGTTCCTGCCGGGGCACATTTTTTTGGGAAAATTCCAGTTCGCGCTGCCGTACGTACCCGGTGTATCCCAGGGTCGCGCCGATGAAGTGGTTGAGGTTGCCGACCAGGTGCAGGCAAAGGTTACCGGCCGAATTAGCGATTTCACCGCCGGTTACCCAAAGGGCATTTTCATCGCGGTACTGCTGGATTTCGCTTTTTAGTTTTTCAAGGTCGCGGACGAATAATTCGGTCAGGGTGGATAGGATCATAACGGTATTGTAACGCCGACCTCCAGGTCGGCAATGTTGAGGGCAGCAAAATACCGCGATAATGCTAAATAGTTCCAATTTAGACAGACCGATTGGCGCCTTGGCTGGAAATTGCGGGCTGTTTCTTCTCTCCATATCGCCACTGTAGCGCCGACCTCCAGGTCGGCGAGTTTGAGGGCAGCAGCGTACCGCGATCATGCTTATTGCTCCAGTCGGTAGTTACCCTAAAATTTACGATAGTAGCCTTGGCTATTAATCGCGGTACATTTCTTCTCTCAACGTCGCCGACCTGGAGGTCGGCGCTACATTGGCGTTACGATTCAATCCCGTTCGGCTTTCAGCACATAGCGTTCGCCATCGAGCGTGCCGGACAATTCCAGATCGTCGCCATCGAGGTCGAAATCGAATTTGAGCGTTTCACCGTTGTCATTTTCGAGTTTTACTTCGCGATCGGTTTCGTCGACTTCATAATCGCCGGTAGCGACTTCGCTGCTGCCATCGGTGTAAATGATCGTCCACTCGAAGTCGCCGTTGGAGCCAGTGTATTCTTCAAACTCGATTTTGGACGACAGTACGATCGTACCCTTGATCTCCACGCCGTCGATCGTAAAGGATTTGATCTCCCAGTCGCCGACGAGTTGTTGGGTGGGCGTGGGCTGGTTGTCGTCGTCTTTGTCTTTTTTACAACTGCTCAACCCAACAAGGGCGACAAAGAGAAGGGCCAGGGCGGCCAGGCTGATTTTTGAAAGATTGTGTTTCATGTTTGGGCAAAAATTTAATGGTTAAGTAGTGCTCACCTGACAGCGTCCTGTCGACAAAGGTTACAACCGCCCTGTAGCGCCGACCTCCAGGTCGGCGAGTTTGAGGGCAGTAGCGTACCGCGATAATGCTATATTGCTACAGTCGGTAGTTACCCTAAAATTTACGATAGTAGCTTTGGCTATTAATCGCGGTACATTTCTTCTCTCAGCATCGCCGACCTGGAGGTCGGCGCTACAGCGGCGCTACAGTGGCGCTACCGGGCTTGTTAAAAAAGTTTTAAAAGAGCGATCGGGGCAACCGCCGGGCTGTTGCTCCCTGTCTGTACGGACAAACAGATAAACACACTCTTGTTATGAAACCAATCTTCTTGTTTGCCGGACTTTTTCTGCTGCTCCGGCCCGCCGGCGCGCAATGCGCTTTTACCCCAACCGTCAGCGGTAACACCCTGTTGTGCCCCTTGAGCACCGCTACACTCAGCACCGAAACCTACGACGCTTACCAGTGGTACAGCAGGGCCTTCCCCAATGGCACGAGCCAGCCGATACCCGGCGCTACAGGGCCAACCCTGCAAGTCAGTGCCGACGACGTGCCGTTTTATGTATCCGTATCCGCTACGTTGAATGGCTGTACCGAACAAAGCGCCGAAGTACTGGTCGATGGCCTGGCGTTTCTGCCGGTGACGGTGCTATCTGACGGATTCTTCGACGTCGGGCCTGAAGGTGAAATGATCATCTGCCAAAACCAACCAGCCTATTTGATCGCCTTGCCGCCCTACACCACCAATTTTACCTGGTACAACGGTACCAACCCGATTCCGGGCGCCAACGACGATACGCTCAAACTTTCCGGCCCCGGCGAATATTGGCTCACTGCATCGCCCGGCGAGTGCCCGAATTTCGTGGATGCGCTGGGCGTCCAGATCACCGTCGTGTGGAGCGATGTGCCGGGTTGTACCCCGCTGTCGTCGCCCGAACCGATACCGCAACTCCCGGTGGAGATTTCGCCCAATCCGGCCCGCACACACGTGGATATTCGGCTGCCCGACAACACCAATGCCACCCTCACCCTTGTGGACGCAGCCGGCCGGATTTTGCGTCGGGAAATGGTGAACGACCGCACACGTTTATACGTCGGCGACCTCCCGAGAGGCGCTTACATGCTGCAATTCACGTCTCAGTATGGCAATAACGTGCGAAAACTTGTCTTGAAAGACGAGTAATGGCGCCTTCTCAGGCCCAAAACCACAGAAACATTGTGTCACGCAAAGTCGCAAAGCGCGCAAGGAATTCACTATCTGGCGGTCTTTGCGGCTTTGCGTGAAACTTTATTCGAAAGGGTTCCCGGGTAGCCGGACGAATGAACCAGACGCTACTGCTTGTATTTTTTATAAATCATGGAAATGCCCTCCGCCAGCACACGGTCTTTGTCGGTCACTACGTTGCCGGCGTCGTGGGTGTTTAGCCGGATATCGACAGTATTCCACACATTACTCCAGTTGGGGTGATGGTTGCGCTTTTCCGCCAGCAATGCTACCTCGGTCATGAAAGCGAACGCCTCGGCAAAGTCGCGGAAACGAAAAGTGGCATGCAGAGAGTTATCGGATTCGGTCCACATGTTTTTTAATGTGCTAATTTTTTAATGTGCTAATGTGCTAATGCGGGAACGCAGGGGCAAAAAATACTCATCACTCATAGCTCATCACTCATCACTCCCCATGTAACCTCTATCGAAAAAAGCGGGTCTTGTATCGAAGCATTTTGGGATGAGGAGGGAGGAGGCCCAATTTGCGATGGAAAATAAAAACACGAACTGGCTATGAAAAACATGTTCTTCACACTTCTGACGGGTGTTGTCGTTGCTACAACGGCTTACGGGCAACAAGGTTTGCTGGGCGAATACTACGACGGCGAAAGGTTCGACCGCAAAGTGTTTTCGCGTACCGATGCCCAGATCAATTTCACGTGGGACAACATCGCGCCCGCACCGGGCATGCAACCCAATAAATTTTCGATCCGCTGGACGGGCCAGCTCAAAGCCCCCAAAACCGGTGAATATCTCTTCCGCGCCAAGGTCGACGACGGCATTCGCGTGCGCATCGGCAACCGGCTCGTGATAGATGCCTGGTACCTCAACGATTCCAAACCTTTTTCGGGCAAAATCTGGCTCGAAGCCGGCCATTTGTACGATTTGCAGGTCGAGTATTACAATGGCATGTTCGAGGGTGAAATCCAGCTGTTCTGGCAATTGCCGGGCGAAGAGCCCATTTTTGGCGGCACATTCGGCTACAACGACAAGGTGATCGACAGCCGGTATTTTTTCCAACCTCCGGCCGCCGCGGTTCAGCCCAACCCTCAAACGCCTCCAGCGGTCAAACCTGTCGTTCAGAAGCCGGCTACCCAACCCAAACCTGTCCAAACACAAACCCGGGTGCAACCCAAACCCGTTGCCAATGCCCCGGCGCCCAGGCCAGCGCCCGTCAGTGCAGATACGCTTGAAAAATACCTGCCCAAAAACATCCATTTTGTGAAAAGCAAAGCCGAAATGCTGCCGGAATCGATGCCCGAACTCGACCGGTTGGCTGCCTTTTTACTGCGCAACCCCGAACTGCGTCTCAGCATCGAAGGGCATACCGACAAGGTGGGCGACACCGCCAAAAACCAGGAACTTTCCGAACTCCGCGCCCGTGCCGTGGCCAGTTATCTCGTCAAAAAAGGCGTGGCCGCCCAACGTATCACTGCCGTCGGGTACGGCGATACCCGCCCGATCGTAAAAGACGGCAACGACATCAGAAATCGTAGGGTGGAATTTGTAATCCGTTGAAAACGATGAGTTTGTTAGGTAATATGCTCGAAATCTTCTTTTCGGGTAAAATATTCCAGCCCCAGCACCCACACAATTTTTACAAGGTGTAAGGTCTTTTGCAGCACCGGCATGTGTTCCATCCAGGAGTGGGTATAGTATATGTAAAAGGTGGCGTAGAAAAACAGGAGAAAAATCACCGAGGCGATCTTCCAGCCGAGCAACCTCGATTTGAGTACAAAAACGGTGATGTAAAAAAACACCAGCAGCATGAGCGTGCCCGAAAGTGTAACCATCGTGTCGTGCTGCGACGGAATGACAACCAAAAAAGCCGCAAATGCAGCGGCGGGCCCCAGGTATTTGAACACCCTGGCCGCGCTTTTCACCTTTATCCGTTCCGAAAACCGGTAAAAAAAGACGCCGAAACCAGTGCTGAACAACAAAACCCCAACAATAGCCCAGGGACGGGCTGTGTTCGCCATCCCGTTCACCGCTACGGGGTTGAGTTGGTTGCTCACATAATTATGTCGCCAGTTGTAGCCGACAGCCGTAGGATCGGCGTCGGAGCCGCCGGGGTAGTGATATGCCGAAATGGCGAGGAATACGACGCCGAGTGCAATGAAGACAAGCGTCAGGTGCTTTTTGAGCATTGGCTTGAATGTGTTTTTGTTTGCAAATAGCTGTTAATCAATCATTTTTACTTTCCTGCTCCGCGATCGCGAGTCCGTACTCCCTTATCTGGTTGATCAGCGGAATGATCTGCCTCCCCTTTTCCGTGAGCGAATACTCTGTTTTGGGCGGTACCACGGGATAAACTTCGCGGTGAATGTACCCGTCGGCTTCCAGTTCCCGTAACTGCGTAGTGAGCATTTTATCGGAGATGTGCGGAATTTTCCGCAACTCGTTGTACCGCATGGTCTTGTCTTTCAGCCGCCACAAAATTGGCATTTTCCATACGCCGCCGATTTGCTCCATGACCAGCTGGACGGGGTTGTAATACACCTTCCCTTTATAGATAAAATCCGGCATGCTGTATAAGTAGTTGACAGACAGTTTACTTTCACAAAAGTTAGTATTGCACTTTTGGGTCAGTATCGCGGCAAATATAGATGCCGCCCATAAGTTTGTCAAAAAAATAAACACAACGAGTATGGTAACCGAAGTTCAATCCTACGTTCATTTTCACGGCGCGCCCTACAAGGGGAAAATCCTGATGGTCGCCAGTTCGCCTTCCACCTCGCAACAAACCGGCTGGCCCATTGGCTTCTGGGCGGCCGAACTGACGCACCCGTTGCGCGTTTTTCAGGAAGCGGGCTACGAAGTGGAACTTGTCAGCACCGAAGGCGGCAAACTGATGATGGACGGCTATTCCAACCCCACCGATGCCAGCGGCTACTCGGCCCACGACGTGATTTCGCTGGGTTATATGCAGCAGGATTGGTTCAATCAGATGCTGGAAAATACGAAAAAACTGAGCGACGTGAACCCCTCCGATTACGTCGCCATTTTTTTGGTAGGCGGCCAGGGACCGATGTACACTTTCCGGGGCAATAGCGAACTGGAGAAACTTTTCGCCGCATTTTATGAAAGCGGCAAGCCCTCGGCGGCGGTTTGCCACTCCACCACGCTGCTGCTGGAGGCTAAAAAATCGAACGGTGAATTGCTCGTCAAAGGAAAAACCTGGACGGGTTTTGCCGATGCCGAGGAAGAATTTGCCGATCAGGCCGTCGGGCAAAAAATACAGCCTTACCGCATCGAAACGGAGGCGCGCAAGATCGAAGGCACGACGTTCAAAGTGGCCCCTGCTTTCTCATCCTACGCGATTCAGGACGGCAACCTGATTACCGGCCAGCAACAAAATTCCGGCGCGGCAGCGGCGGAACTGGTGGTGCAAGTGCTGGGTAAGTAGTGTTTCCCGCGGATTGGAAATGTCATTTTCAGTCATGGTTTTTTAAATGAAAAATAAGGCATTTATAACGATCGCTCTGGTACTTTTTGCCCTGCCAATACGCGCTCAAACCGTTGAATTATATGCCGGTCACGAGCGGGCGGGCGTTGACCTGATGTGGTTCAAATTTTTCCAGAACCCGAAAGGCGAGCGCTCGCCCTTCCTCTATTTCAGCCGCAACCGGGCCAGTGTGGATTATAAAAACAGCCCGACAGCATTCGGCTCCACCAACGCGGTGTCGTACAATTTCCGCAACGGCGTTGGTATCGTGGCGGTCGGGTCGTTTGTCAACGCGGGCCTGATCCCCAAAGCAGGGGTGCAATACGTCAAAACCAAAGGCAACTTCCTGTTTTTCGGCTGGCTGGTCGCCGATTTGGAAAAAAAAGGCAATGTGGACCTGTTCGGCATGTTTCGCTGGCAACCGCCGATCAATGAGCGCTGGCGCTGGTTTTCGCAGTTGGAGTTATTCCCCGTTTACAACCCCGCTTCGGCGGTGTGGAACCTGACCCAACGACTGCGGCTGGGGGCAAAATACCATACATGGGCGGCGGGCGGAATGGCGGATTTCAACCAGAGCGGCCCCGGAATTATGCAAACAAGCGCCAACTACGGGGTTTTCTTGCGGCGCGATTTCTGACGTTTGTTGCGGCGGTTCAAACAACGCCAAGCGGTCGATCCTGTATGCAGGACTCGGTTGATTTTATTGGGGAGGGGGTGCCATGCGCGCCTCTCCCCAATTTTTCATGCTTTCTATGATGGGCATGATCGACCTGCCCAAATCGGTCAAATAATACTCCACTCTCGGGGGGATTTCTGCAAATATTTTTCTTTCCAGCACGCCGTCATTTTCGAGCTCGCGCAACTGGGCCGTCAACATCTGTTTGCTGATGCCGACTATGCCCTTTTGCATCACGCCGAAGCGGTTTCCTCCTTTTGCAATCAGAAACAAGATGACGGGTTTCCATTTCCCACCTATGATACTCATGGTGTAAGAGACCGGGCATTCACTTTTGTCAACGGATTTTTTCTGGTGCATTAAATTTTAATAATTTATGTAATAACAAATAAATCAAAATTAGTCTTGTTTTGATGACTATAACATTTTATACTGACTACTTTTTAATTAATGACAAAGGTAAAAAATTTGCCCACTCAAATTCAATCCGCCATTTATGACAAACAAACTGATTTTAGGAACACTGACTATCACGGTGCTGCTGGCATCGGCAATCGCGTCATTTTCACAATCAAATCACAGAAAAATGAAAGAACAGGCACAAGACCCCCGCACACTGGAAGAAGTCAAAGCGTATGCTTTGGGCGAATGGGCAAGCATTTCCGTGGAGCTCCGCCCGACGGAAGATCGCACCGGCAGCGGGAAAATTCAGCCCACGTATTTGAAGCGCAATTTCAAATACCTGCCCGACGACAAATTCATTGGTACAATTACTTTGTTTGCAGACAATTATGGCCAGATGCCTTTAATGGAATTTGAATTCAAGGGCGAATTGAAATGGGGTGAAAAACACCCGATTGCAGAGGGCGCATGGTGCATCGACTACGTGCTGAACGAAGGTTTTGGTGTCACACCGCTTCACGAGCAGGCCGCCATGATGCTGAACCAGGGCCTTCCGCAAGGCATGACACCCTTTAAACTGGGCGAAAAAAAGGATATTCTGAAAAAAGCTTTTCCAATGTTCAGCATCGTCGAGGGGCAAATCGTCTCTGATTTCGACCTGATTTATTTCAAAAACGGTATGTTGTTTATGGGCGCCAAACACGTCGACGGAACGCCGTTTGACAAACCGGAGCATCGGCCGCATCAATTGCAGATACCTTTGGCGAGGGTGGAAAAGTAATTTATTGTTGAAGAAAGTTACCTCATTGCAATGTCCGGGGCTGTCCAGCAAGTCCATCCGGGTTAATAACATTGGGATATGGTTTCGCACAAAGCGCGCAAAGTTTTTCTTGGTACGAAACTACCTTCTGAGGCTCCTCCGCCCACCAAGACTTGCAGGACAGCCTCGGATACTCACCTAAAAGTTCGTTACGGGTCTTTGGGTAAGCAATGCGCAAAGACTGTCAAAGTGCCTGAATTTTGTTCAAAAATTCAGGAATGGACTTTTCAACCATCTTTCAAAACAACGAACGCTGGATCGCCGAAAAACTGGCTGCCCAACCGGATTACTTTGAAAAACTTTCCAAAGGGCAGGCCCCTGAATTTCTCTACATCGGTTGCTCCGACAGCCGGGTGACCGCCGAAGACCTGATGGGCCTCCAGCCGGGCGAGGTGTTTATCCACCGCAATATTGCCAATCAGGTCATTCCGACCGACAACAATATCAACGCCGTGATTCAATACGCGGTGGAGCATTTGAAGGTCAAACACATTATCGTTTGCGGACATTACGAATGCGGGGGCGTAAAAGCCGCCCTGAATCCCAGCGACATGGGGCAACTCAACAGCTGGCTGCAAACGCTGCGCGATGTGCGCCGACTGCACCGCGCTGAACTGGAAGCCATCGCCGACGACCACCGGCAATTCGACCGGCTGGTGGAACTCAATGTGCTGGAACAGTGCATGAACATCATCAAAATCGACCACGTGCAGCGGTCGTGGTACCGCGGCGGTTTCCCGAAAATTCACGGCTGGGTGTTCGATGTACGGACGGGCAAATTGATCGACCTTGGCTTGAATATGGAAAAGGAATTTTCTTCCATTCGCAGCATTTATGACCTGAAACCCCTGGACAAGCAATGATTCTGCGCAAAATATTCAACCCTTTTGCCGTAGCCCGCTACATGAAAGCCGAGCTGATCGCTTCGTCGGCGCTTTCCATAGCGGTCTTTTTTCTGTACCACAACCAGCACCTGGAGAAAGTCAGTTTGCCGTTTTCGGTGGCGGCGATCCTGGGCAGCGCGCTGGCGATTTTTCTGGCGTTTCGCAACAACAACGCCTACAACCGTTGGTGGGAAGCGCGTACGATCTGGGGCGGTATTATCAACAACAGCCGCATTTTTGCCCGACAAATTATCGCCAATGCCGACCATGCCGTCGCCACAGGGAAGGCCGAAGCAGGCGACGTGGCGGCCTACAAACGCGAGTTGATCTACCGCCAGATCGCTTTTGCCCATGCCCTGCGCCTGCACCTGCGCCGGCAAACTACCTGGGAGGAACTAAAGCATTTGCTCTCCAAAGACGAGTTCACTGTCCTGGGTAGCAAAACGAACAAGCCCAATTACCTGCTCCAGATACAGGGGGTACGGATCAGGGAAGGCATGCGTACGGAAATCCTGGGCGCATTCGACAACATCAGTCTGGAGCCGACCCTCGCCGGTTTTAACAATTTCCAGGGCGCCTGCGAACGCATCAAAAACACCCCGCTGCTGCGGCAGTATCATTTTTTTACCAAGTTGTTTTTGATCGTGTTTATGGTGGTGCTGCCGTTTTCGCTCATCACCGATTTTAACAAAATGGGTGTGCCCGAACTGATGATCCCCGTCAGCATACTGGTGGCTTTCGTATTCGGCGTAATGGGTAAAGTCGGCGAGGTAAACGAAGACCCTTTTGAGAATAAAATCACCGACATCCCCATGACGTCGATGTGCAATACCATCGAGCGGGATTTGAAGGAAATGCTCGGCGAAACGGAATTGCCGCCAAAGCTAGAGCCGGAAAAAGGATTTATTTTCTAAAGAATGCTGGCAAAAAACAGAATCGAGGCGTTCAGCGACGGGGTTATTGCCATCATTATTACAATCATGGCTTTCGACCTGAAACTGCAGGAATTACCGGCGCAGTTTACCCCTGCCGACGTGTGGAAAACGATGCTTGGCGTAGTGCCGAAATTGCTGTCGTACAGCCTGAGTTTTATCGTACTGGCAATCATGTGGCTCAATCATCACAGTATGTTCGACCGGCTGCCGCACTCCACCAGCAAACTGGTGTGGTACAATATGTTTTTACTTTTTGCCATGTCGCTCATCCCCATGCCCACGGCTTTTTTGGCGGCTCATCCAACCCTGCCGCAGGCTGTGATGTTTTATGGATTTGTATTGTTTTTAAACAGTCTGGGATTCTATCTGCTGCGTCGTTACGTGGAAGTGGAGGCGCAATTGCTGCCTTACAATCGCTTGGTTCAGCGCAGCAACCTGGTTTCAACGCTGCTGTATTTTTCCAGCATTCCATTGGCATTCGCATCCATTTATTTACCTTTTTTAATATTCATCGGGATACCGGTCTGGTATTTTCTGCCCGACCGGTTTCATAAATAACCATTCGATATGATGAAAATTGCAATTATAGGAACGGGCAATGTCGGTGGCGCACTGGCCACTGCCTGGGCAAAAGCCGGCCATCAGATTCTGCTCGGCGTGCGCGATACGAGCCATTTCAAAGGAGTGGAACTGCTCCAAAACCCCAATACAACGGCCAAAAGCATCGAAGATGCCGCGGCGGAAGCCGACGTGATACTCGTTGCTACGCCGCCGCAATTTGCGGAAGAACTGGCGGGCGCTTTCGGCGACGTATCCGGGAAAGTGATTATCGATGCGACAAATGCCGTGCGCACCCGCCCGGAAAACTACCCCACGGCCTACCACGCTTTTTCGGCGCTGACCGGGGCCGAGGTTGTCAAATGTTTCAATTCGACGGGTTACGAAAACATGCTCGATCCGGTGTACGGCGGCGAGGGTATCGACATGTTTATGGCCGGCGACAGCGATGCCGCGAAAAAAACGGCCCGGCAACTGGCCCTCGACGCCGGATTCGGAGACTGCCTCGATTTTGGAAAAAGCGACAAGGTCGTGCTGCTGGAACAGTTTGCACTGTCGTGGATCAACCTGGCTATCATGCAGGGCCATGGCAGAAACATGGCGTTCAAGGTAGTACGGCGTTGAGTCAGGCCCTTTTGGCCTTTTCCCACAATACGGTCTGATTGCCCCTTAAATAGCGCAAAAAACCTGCGTACACGGCGTAATTCATCACGCAGAAATAATACGGCACAAAAAGGGCCTTCACTTTTATGTGCCTTTTCTCCAGCCAATAGCCCGCCAGAGCGGCAGCGTAAAACAGTAGTTGCCCGGCCAGCAAAACCTGGTAGAAATGGCTGCCGCTCGCCGCCAGCCACACGTTGAGCGCGAGGATGACGGGCAGCAGGGCCGGCGCCAGCGTCCAGCGAAGTACGCGGTGGGAGATGTACTGGAAACTCAAAACGCCGTAGCGGACGATGTTGAGCAGCGGCGCCAGGCGCACGATGGCTTGCCAGCCGCCCGCGGCAATCCTGATTTTTCGTTTCAGTTCCTCCCCCACGCTTGCGGAGGCGGTCTCCACGGCATAAGCGCCGGGTTCGTAGGCCACGCGCCAGCCTTTCTGCGCCATGCGAAGCGTGAGGTAAAAATCTTCAATAATGGTATCGTCGGGCACGTTTTCGTACGCCTCGGTTCGAAAGGCGAAGAGCTCGCCCGCGGCGCCGACAACCGACCAGAGTTCGGCGTCCCAGCGTTTCAACAGGCTTTCATAACGCCAGTATATGCCCTCTCCTGCGCTGTTGGCGGCTTCTCGCAGATCGGCGGCGATGCGTTTTTCTCCCGCCACGGCGCCCACCCGTGTGTCGCCGAAGTGCCGCACCATGCGGCGCAGCGCTTCCGGATTGAGCTGGGTGTTGGCATCGGTCGATACCACAATCGAAGTATCAACCAACGCCATCGCCCGCTGGAACGCCGCGATTTTGCCACGGCGTTCGGGTTCGTGCAAATGCACATGGCGAACGCCCTGCGGCCAGGGGTAGCCGTCGATCAAACCGACGGTGTTGTCGGTAGAGCCGTCGCTGACCAGAATCAGCACAAGGCGTTCGTGTGGGTAATCGAGCGCGAGGGAATTGGCGATTTTTTCTTCAATACAGTCGGCTTCGTTGAAAGCGCAAGTGACAAGGCTGAGCGCTGGCAAAGCCGCGGGTTCGGGCGGCAAAAAAGGCCGTCGCCCCCGCCATCGGAGCAGCAGCCAGAGCAGGATGCCGTAGCCGACATAGGCGTAAAACACGATGAGCAAGGCGCTCCAGAAAGTGATTTCAACAACAGGAACCGGCATGGGAGGAGGAATGGGATAAATTGGGCAGGGCAGTCAAACGATGTGCCAAGAATATGGCATCTGCGCCGGATTCACGGTTTTTTAACCTGGTCGTTTTGATCGGGGAATGGTGTTTTTTGAGGGGAATGGGGCATGGAAAAAAGGGTAAACGGAAATTTTACATAAATTTTTGTGACATCCGGCGGGCGCCCTTGATGGACAAATTTCACCTTTAAACCGCTGGCTTACAAAAAGATAAACCGGGTTGTGCTGAAATTTTCCTGGTCGTAAATGTTTCGGTGGCCCGGGGGCTGCCCGCCCAGGATTTGCAAATCATGGAAGCGGCGCTATTTTTGTCACCTGCGATGCGTGATCAGCCCCCCTGACTCGCTGAAGAATTCATCTGAACTTAATCCTGAAGAAGTTTTAGCGCCGGCGCCATGCCGATTCGAAGACGATCAGGGTGCTTTTAATCCGAATTCCCGTATCGCGCTTTCAACCAATCTGTCTTCCTTTTTCTACCGGCTACCCTGCCCGGTAGCCCCTAATCAGCGAGTGTTGAACCGGATCTTCTCCTGTCCGGAACCAAGGGATTGAAACCCGTTAGCAATTGAATTGTGACTGCCGGTTCGTATCCGGCGGGTATTGGGTTTCGACAGATTTTTCAACACAGACCATTCACCACCCGACCTGGTACATGCCAGGAAGGAACCGCGCTTTCAGGCGTCCTTATCGGCATTTGTCTGCTGCCGGGGGCCTTGTTTAATCCTTGTCAATCAACGATCAAATGACTCATGAAATGAATAAACGTATACTGCTGGTTGAACATCACGAATACCTGAGAAAACTGCTTGGCGGCTTTTTTGCGCCACATTTCGAGGTAATCGGGGCAAAAGACGCCCTCGAGGCGCTGGCCTGGCTCAATACCGGCTGGCAGCCCGATGTAATTGTCGTCGGGGCGCAACTCCCCAAAATTTCCACGGTACAGTTTTTGAGTACAATAAAACACAGCGGTTTGCACGCGGGTATCCCCGTCGCCGTGCTGGGCGAAAAGCCGGAAGACGAACATCCGTTTCTGGCGATGGGCGCACAGGTATACCTGTCCAAACCCTTTGACCCGCTTGTCCTGAATGAACAGATCAATCGAATGATCCAACCGGTTTTTTCACCGGAAACATAGCCCCCAGGCGACCATCCATCTGAACGCTTGTTTTTTAATCCCGCTCAATTTCCGACTACCGTACGATGGAACAACCGTCGTAAGGAACACTAACAACCATTTTTACTCCCATGCATTCCCATCTACAACAACCTGCCTATTCCCTGGCAACAAGGGAACTGTTATTTGTCGGCTTCGGACGCGCGTTCGACGCCAACATCTCGAATTATCCGTACCACAACGAACACTACGCCTACGAACTGATCAACGACACCCAAAGCGCCCTGCAATGGCTTAAAAGCCGGGTTGATCAGTTGGAAACCTTCCAACTTCCCTACGCCATTTTTTTTGAACTGGGCTGGCTCGAGACTCATCCCGACTTGCTTCGTGACATTCAGCAACACCCCGATTTGCGTTTTGTCCCACTCATCGCACTGGCCAGCCCCGGCCAGCAGCCCGATCGCAACACCCTGCTGGCCAAAGGCCTCGACGATTGCTATTGTGTGCCGGTCGACTGGCGACGACTGGAAGCCCGCCTCGAATTTCTGAATCAGTACAAAACGGTTCTGGTCGATAAATCTGCCACGCTGCAACGCGAATCCTTTCAGTTTCGGATACCCAGGGTCAAACGCGCCTTCGACGTCGTGCTGGCGTCCAGTCTGTTGCTGGCCACCTCCATTATCTGGATTCCCGCCGCCCTCGCCATCCGTTTTGAAAGCCGGGGACCGGTTATTTATCGTTCGCGGCGCGCCGGCGCGCATTATCAGGTGTTTAAATTCTGGAAATTCCGCTCGATGTACCGCGATGCCGATCAACGACTCGACGATTTTCTCGCACTCAACCAGTACCGCGAAAAAGAAAACGGTCAGCCGGTATTTTTCAAACTGACCCGCGACCCGAGGGTGACCCGTGTGGGCCGCATTATCCGAAAATACAGCATCGACGAATTGCCGCAACTAATCAATGTGCTGCGCGGCGAAATGTCGATTATCGGCAACCGCCCCTTGCCGCTCTACGAAGCCCAAACCCTTACCCGCAACGAATGGTGCGCCCGCTTTCTGGCCCCCGCCGGCCTCACCGGCCTGTGGCAGGTCAGCCGCCGCGGACAGGCGGAGATGAGCGCCGAGGAACGCATCGCCCTCGACATTGCCTATTATGAAAACTACTCTGTCTGGACCGACGTGCGCATACTGTTCCAGACGTTCAAGGCTTTTATCCAGAAGGAAGACGTGTAAATCATGGTGTCGATCCTGAGCGTCAATTACAACCAGACCGAGGCCACCTGCGCTTTGCTCGACAGCATCCGGCGTCAAAGTTTCCGCGACGTCGAGGTGATTGTGGTCGACAACGGTAGCCGGGAAGATCCGCGTGCGATCATTGAAACCCGTTTCCCGGAGGTCCGGTACCTGCGCAGCGAACGCAACCTGGGTTTTGCCGGCGGCAACAACCTGGGCTTGTCCATAGCCCGGGGCGACTATATTTTTTTCCTCAACAACGACGCCGAACTGACCGAGGGCTGTATCGAACGCCTGCTGCACCTTTGTCAAAAACAGGCCGGGCTGGGTCTGGTCAGCCCGCTCATTTGTTATTGGCCCGAAGAAGGCCAGGCTGCCGACCTGATCCAGTACGCCGGCATGACGCCCGTACATCCGCTCACTGCCCGCAACCGCACCATCGGACAGGGCGAAGCCGATCGCGGGCAGTTTGCCGGGGCGCAACCCACGGCTTATGCGCACGGCGCGGCCATGCTGGCGCCCCGACGGGTGATCGAACAGGTGGGCCCGATGGACGAGGGTTTCTTTCTTTACTACGAAGAACTCGACTGGGCGGAACGCATCCGGCAGGCGGGCTTCGAGGTCTGGGTGGACCCCCGGGCCCGGGTGTACCACCACGAAAGCCTGACCATGCAGACGCTCGGACCGATGAAAACCTATTTCCTGACCCGCAACCGCGTCCTGTTTATGCGCCGGCACGGCAGCGGCGTACAACTGGCGGCATTTTTCCTGTTTCTCCTGGTTTTTACCCTGTCCAAAAACACCCTGCTGTATGCTCTTCGCGGGCAATGGGGACAATTAAAAGCCTTCTGGCAAGGTTTAGCCTGGCACTGCGGCTTTCGGAACAATCCTTTTGAGCGAGTCGCCGGACCTTTTCAAATAAAAGGAACAACGCGGTCGGAAATATCCCGACCCGCCTGATAACGCTTTAAAAAACTGCATTACACCAACCGTCCACGCATCCTATGGCCGCGCTTTACGGAATCTTCTATTGCTTGTCCGGCTGGCTCATTTTCCAGCTGGTCTATCCGTTTGGCACAGTGGCGCTGGCCCGTCTGTTGGGGCGGGAGCGTTTGAATAAAAGTGGCGAAGGCGAAAGCCGTTCTCCCGACTTCGGCTGCATCATTACGGCTTATCGCAACGCCGCCATCGCCCGCCCGCTGGTGGAGTCGCTGCTCTGCCAAACGCACGAACGATTCCAGATTTATCTGGTGGCCGACGAATGCCCGGAAACGGACTTGGGTATTGCCGACGATCGGTTTGTGTTGCTCCACCCCGATCCGCCCTTGCGGCTCAAAGCCAAAAGCATCATGTATGCCATGGATCGTTTCCGCCGCCCGCACGACTACACTGCCGTATTCGACGCCGACAACCTGGCCCACCCCCGCCTGCTCGAAACGCTGGCCCGCTATGTTGCAGCCGGCCATCGCTGTATTCAGGGGCGCCGTACCGCCAAAAACATCGACAGCGGCTATGCCGGCGCCGATGCTCTGGGCGAGATGTACAAAAACTATATCGAGCGCTACGCCCCTTACCTGCTCGGTGGTTCGGCAGTGATCAGCGGCTCGGGAATGGCGACTGAAACCACCCTGTACCGGGCTTATCTCGACAGCCCGGAGATTCAGCAGGGGCAGCATCTTTGGAAAAAAATGCTGCAGGAAGACAAGATTCTGCAAAATTTCCTGCTTCGCCGCGACGAACGCATCGCCTATGCCCGCGATGCCGTGTGTTACGATGAAAAAGCCGATACCGCCGAGGCCGTGCGCACGCAGCGCAGTCGCTGGCTGTATTCCTATTTTCAAAACATCCCCAATGCGTTGGGTATTCTGCGCCGGGGCCTGCTACGGGGCAGCGCCAACCAGTTTTTTTTCGGTCTGACGACGCTTGCCCTGCCCATGTTCATCCAGGTCGGTCTGGCCGTCGTGCTGGCTGCCGCGGGTTTCCTGATCACCCCGACGATGGGCTGGCTGCTGCTGGCGGCCCTGGCTGTTTTTGCCGCCAACGTGCTTTGGGTACTTCGTCTTTCCGGCGCGCCGGCACAGGTATGGCGGGCTCTGGGCGCGGTGCCCAAATTCGTCTGGAGGCAGTTTACGGGATTGTTTGGTATGGCCAACCCGAATAAAAATTTCAAACACTCCGAACATCGGCACGCCCTCACCCTCGACGAGTTGCGGGCGCGGGGTATGGAGGAACCGGAGTCGTAGATCATGCAAAATATACCCTTCCTCGACTTCGCCAGGGGCTACGCGATTTTCACCATCGTGCTCTACCACGCCCTTCAAAAGACGGTGCTGCCCGGCTGGGCGGCGCAGGCGGCGGGTTTCGGCGGAACGGGCGTGCATCTTTTTTTCCTGTTGTCGGGTTTCGGCCTGGCCTTGTCGCGGCACAGCGGTACGGCCGGCAGTTTTTACCGGCGGCGGCTGGTGAAAGTTTGGCTGCCCTACGCGCTGGCACTGACCCTGAGCCTTTTTGCCGCGCTGGTCTGGGGGCTATTCCCCGACGGCTGGGCGGCCTGGCTGGCAGGGGTGGGCTTGTACCAGATGTTTTTCGAACCCTTTATTTTGAGCTTCGGCGGACATTTCTGGTTTATCAGCGCCATTGTACAATTTTACCTGGCCTGGCCCCTGTTGGTGTGGTTGCGCGCCCGTTTGCCGGACGATCGCCTGTTTTTCGGATGTTGTCTGGCCGTGTCGGTCGCCTGGTGGGGGCTGGTTTTTTTTCTTGAAAAAGGGCACTCGCGCGTCTGGAACAGCTTTTTTCTGCAGTTTTTATGGGAATTCGGCTTGGGTATGATCCTGGCCGCCCAGTATCGGCAAAGGGGCGAGGCGCGGGCGTTCTGGCGTTTTCCGCTCAGTCTGAACCTGCTGGCCGGCCTTGTTTTTACGGGCTTCATGGTGCTGCTGGTGCTGAAAATGGGGCCGGTCGGGCGGATTTTCAACGATATACCGGCGCTGATCGGGTACACGGCGTTTTGTATCGCCGTTTTTCAACTCGGGGCAAAGTACTTGCCTCCGCTCCGGCAGTTTTTCGAATGGGTAGGCGGCATCTCCTATTCCCTTTACCTGATACATGTGCTGGTGCTCGATTTTTACCTGCTGGCGCTGGATGGAGGCGGTTTGAAGATCAACCCGATTACCTTGTTGCCCTATCCTCTGCTGGCGCTGGCGGCAGCCTGGTTGTTCGAGCAGGGGAGCAGCCGCCTGATCGGGCTTTTTTCTAAAAAAAACGACAACCAACCGCGTCCCGGCGCCCAAACCGACGTTGCCGACCCAACTCGAACGACATGAAACGCTGGCTGATTTTATCCCTTTTGCTCAACGCCGTGCTGCTGGCCGGCATACTGGCCGGAATCCGGCGGGGCGGTGGCTGGCGCTATTTGCTTCAACGCCTGCAATACGGCGAATCGGGCCTGTACGCCAACCGGCAGGACCAACTGGCCCGGCTGCCCGAACAACCTGGCGCCATCGTATTCGTGGGCGACAGCCAGATCGAGCAGGGCGAATGGCACGAATGGCTGGGCGACCAGCCGCCCGTGCTCAACCGGGGCATCACGGGCGATGGGACGGAAGGCGTTTTGGCCCGGCTTGATACCGATGTTTTGCGGCAAAAACCTTCAAAAATTGTGCTTTGCGTGGGCATCAACGATCTGTTTTTTGGAAAAAAGCCCGACGAAGTCGCCGCGCTTTATCGCCGCCTGGTACAAGGGCTGCGCCAGGGCGCCCCGCAGGCCGATCTCTTGCTGGTGAGCGTATTGCCGGTCAATAACCAGGTCCGCAATACCGGCCTCGATAATGCGCGGGTGCGCGAACTGAACGCCGCCATCCGGCAGATTGCCGGCGAATGGGCCGTGTCGTACCTCGACCTTTACGGTCCGCTGGCCGATGCCGATGGGCGCCTGGCGGCCAAATTTACGGCCGACGGGGTGCATTTAAATGGTTTGGGATATGGCGTCTGGAAGCATAATTTGGCGTCATATTTTAACAAATAACCGGATCATCTATTCATGCGAATCCTGTCTGCACTTTGTTTGACCGCTTACATCAGCGCAATGTTTATTGGCCCGCTTTCCGCTCAAAAAGTGGAACGCAGGCTGTTTTATACCCTGCCGCCCAAGGGGGAGCAGCCTTCTTTTCTCGAATTCGGTCAAATGGTCGCTTTCGACGCTTACCCGGTCAATTGTTTTTACCTCGAAGAGCCCGGCGGATACCGGGTTTTTCTGAACGGACGGGAAAAGGGGCTTTATCCCAAACACAAAAATTACATCTACCCGGCGGTCGATGCAGCGGGTAACTGGATGATGTATGTCAAAAAAGACGGGAAGGACTGGGTGGAATTCAACGACAAACTGTACGGCCCGTTTGAGCGCCTGAATGCGGCCGATCTGCGGAACGGCCATGTGGTGATCAAGTATAAAGATACTCAATCCGGCATTAATTTCGTGGACATCGACAGCGTGAACGTGTGGCGATCCTCGCCGGAGCAACCCGGGACAGTCTTCGTTCGGGTCGATGAAGCCGGCAATATCATTCGGGAGATTGGAGATGAGTTTATTTTGGGTTCTTCAACGATCTATTTCAATGATTCGTTGATGTGTAACGGCTGTGGAATCGGTTACAATCGCGCGGCAGGAAAGCATTCTTTTGTATTGTACCAACATCGAAAAGACAAGGCACACTGGTATTTCTTGCACGACGGTCGCAAGAACGATCGGATCGATGGCTACTGGGTCCCGCAGATCGATGCCTACGACAATTTTATCCTGCCGCATGAGAAAGATGGAAAGGAGTACGTGATGGTCAACGAGCAGCGATTCGGCCCGATCAAGAGTATGCGTACCGTGCACTCCTCGACCGGTCCGTACGGCGTGGTCATGGAATACCATGCGATGGACGACAGCGGCCGCAAACGGCACCTGTACCTGAACGGCAAGGTTTCGGGTCCGTACGACTCGCTGGAAGTATTTCCCGGCGCCGACACGTACTACTACGAGGCTGCCGGAAAACGTTTTTTGGCGAAAGACGAACAAGTGTTGGTTGAATTGCCCCAGGGCGTGACGGTCTATTCCGTACAGGGCGCCGGCAATCATACCGTGATAGTGTTGAGTGATGGCAGTGTGTACCACGATGGTGTTTTTCACCGCAAATACGCCGAGGTGGAAAACGCGGGTGTATTTGAATCGGGGCGGTATTACATCGTTTTTCGCGATGAACGAGACCGGGTGGTCGTCGAACTGGACGGCCGGCAAATCGTTTGCGGCGCCATGCCGCCCCACAGCTTTGCGCGCTATGGCGGCGGTATCGTGTTCAGCGCCGATCAAGGCCATTTTTTAAAATACGCGGCAGGTACACCGTTTTGCTACATCGACGGCAAGCGCTTCGAGTGCCCTGGCGACAGGGTTCGATTTTACTACCTGCGCGCCGAAAATACTTTTGCCTGGCTGTCTGTCGAAGGCAACCAATACTACTGGAACGCCGTAAAACTCGATTAATCCACGCATCCCGACCCAACCGATGGTATTCAACTCGATCACCTTTCTCGTTTTTTCGCTGGTCTTTTTCCCGCTCTATTTCGCGTTGAAGGGCCGGCCGCGGCTGTGGTGGATTCTGGGTATGAGTTACCTGTTTTACGGGTGGTGGGACTGGCGTTTTTTGAGTCTGATCGCGCTGTCGACGGTGATGGATTTTTATTTCGGGGCGGTGATCGGGCGCACCGACGATGCGCGGCAGCGGCGGCAGTTTCTGGCGTTCAGTATGGTGATGAATCTGGGTTTTCTGGGCGTTTTCAAATACCTCAACTTTTTTATCGACTCTTTTGCCGCGCTGCTGCACGGGTTCGGGCTGAGCGTGTCGATGAGTTCGCTGGAAATCATCCTGCCCGTGGGTATTTCGTTCTACACGTTCCAAAGCATGTCGTACACCATCGACGTATACCGCCGGGAGATACCCGTGGAGCGGAATTTGTTAAAATTCGCCGCATTTATTGCCCTTTTTCCCCAACTGGTGGCCGGCCCGATCATCCGCGCACGCGACCTCCTGTATCAGATGGAGGAAGACAAACGTTTCGACTGGACGCGCCTGTACTCCGGTCTGGGGCGTATCCTCTGGGGTTTTTTCAAAAAAGTAGCCGTTGCCGACTCGCTGGCGCCCTTTGTCGATCAGGTATTCAACGCCCCGGAGACCTTCGGTTCGGCGCATTTGCTGATCGGGGTGGTGTTTTATTCTTTTCAGATCTACTGCGACTTTTCAGGCTATTCCGACATTGCCATCGGGCTGGCGCGCATCATGGGTTATCATTTTCCTGAAAATTTCAACACACCCTATTTCTCACGCAGTTTTTCGGAATTCTGGTCGCGCTGGCACATCTCCCTGTCGTCGTGGCTGCGCGACTACCTCTACATCCCGCTGGGCGGCAACCGGCACGGCAAATGGAATACCTACCGCAACAACATGCTCACCATGCTGCTCGGCGGCCTTTGGCACGGCGCCAATCTGGCGTTTGTATTCTGGGGTTTTCTGCACGGCTTATACCTGATCGTGCAGCGGGCCGTATCGCCCCTGTGGCGCGGCGTGGTGCACACCTTCCGGCTGCCGCGCTGGTTCGATGCGATGGTCAGTATGGTCGTAGTGTACGCATTCACCCTGCTGGCCTGGGTGTATTTCCGCAGCGGCAGTATCGGACTGGCCGGGGGCGATAGTTTCGGAACGGCCAATCAGGTGCTTCGGGGTATTTTCAGCGGCGAAGGCTTGTCGTGGGGCGCCGTGATCAACAAGTTTCAGGCGCTGAAAGGGCTATTGTTGATCGCTATTCTGCTCACGGTGGAAGCGAGCAATTTCCGCTGGCGGTGGAATGCGGCGCAGGTCGGGCAACCGGTGTTTCGATTGGCGGCTTTTGCCGTGTTGCTCTGGATGATCGCTTTTTTCGGCACTTTCGGCGGCAGCGCCTTTATTTATTTTCAATTTTAAAGTCTTATGAAACACGCGCTCTGGTTCCTCGCTTTTGTGCTGCTGGTGCTGGCCGGCGACCGCCTCGGCGGCCGGGTGATGCAACGCCAAACCGACGCCAGCCAGTTTCGTTATTCCCGCTTGTACAATGGCAGGGGGGAGGCGGATATCGTGTTGTTGGGCAATTCGCGCGGACTGACGTTTTACCAGCCTGCCATTGAGGAAATGACCGGCCTGCGCAGCATCAACCTGAGTTACAACGGATTGCCCATGGACCTGGCCGGGGCGCTGCTGCAAGACTATCTCGACCGCTACCCCGCGCCGCAGAAACTTTTGATCGACATTACCCTCTGCGACCGCGACAACCGCCAGTTGATTGCCGGTTTTTTGCCCTACGCCCCTCAGTCGCAGCGCCTCGACCTGCTCATTCATCACGCCGATACGACTGCCTGGTACGGCGCCCGGGTGTCGGCCCTGTTCCGCTTCAACAATGAGGTATTCCAGCGCGCCCTTTACTACCGGCAGCGCAGCGATGCCGACTGGCTGCTCGACCGGGTTATTGCGCCCGAACTGGCTGCCGCCGCAGCGCAAAACCGGTTTGAAATAGAAGTGGAGGAAAAACGCATCCGGGCACTCGCCGAAACCGTGGCTGCCGCCCGTGCCAAAGGCGTGCAGGTGGAACTGGTTATCGGGCCCTATTTCCCCGGCTTTCAGATCATCGGCCTCGATGCCTTGAAAAACGCCGCCGGGCAGGCTACCGGGTTGCCGGTACACGATTACCGGGCGGCGCTCAACGATCCCGCCCTGTTTGGCGATTTTATGCACCCGAATAAAAACGGGGCGATTGCTTACCTCGAATTGTTGCAAAAAGACCGGGTGTTGCCGCCTCGTCAGTCGGAAGCCAACTGATAAATAGCCGACAGATTGCGCCCCAGGCCCTCGTAGTCGAGCCCGTATCCCACGACGAATTTGTTTTCAATGCTGAACCCCAGATGGTCGATCGGCACCTGGTATTCGGCGGCATCGGGTTTGTGCAGGAGGGCGACCACGCTGACCGAAGCGGGGTGTTCCAGCCGGAGTTGTTCCATGAAATAATGCAGGGTACGCCCCGTGTCCACAATGTCTTCCACGATGACGATCGGCCGGCCGGCCAGTTCCATTTCCAGTCCGATGACCGATTGCACCTGTCCGGTCGACTGCGTGCCGCTGTACGAGCGGAGTTTGACGAAAGCGATCTCGCAATCGCCGCTGAAATGCCGGATGAGATCGGAAGCAAACATAAATGCGCCGCTCAGGATGCTGATGAACAAGGGCGTCTGGCCGGCGTATTGGGCCGACAAAACGGCGCCCAGTTCGCGTACACGGGTTTGAATGGCGTCTTCGGAGAGGTAGGGGACAAATTCGAGGTCGTGGAGCCTTATTCGTGTGTTCATGCGACAAAGATGATGCGGTTTTGAGGAAGTGTGAAGGAGCATGGCGTTTTTTGAAACAGGTGTCTAACAAAACACCTGTCTAACAAAACACCTGTCTTCTCCCCGCATCGAAATTGCCCAAATCACCGCATCTTCGGCGCACAATTTCAACATCCATGTTGCTTTCCTGTCTACAACCCGGGCGAATGGAAGCCGGCTGCGACGAAGCCGGGCGGGGCTGTCTGGCCGGACCGGTGTATGCCGCCGCGGTGATTTTGCCCGAGGGGTTTTCACATCCCTGGCTCAACGACTCGAAACAACTCACGGAAAAACAACGGGATACGCTCCGTGAAGTGATTGAACGGGAGGCGCTGGCCTGGGCGGTAGCGCAGCTGGATGCCGGCGAGATCGACCGGATTAATATCCTGAAAGCCTCGATCGCTGCCATGCACAGGGCGCTGGATGCCTTGCCTTTGCGGCCGGAATTTATCCTCGTCGACGGCAACCGGTTTTACCCTTATGGCCAGACGCCGCACAGCTGTGTGGTGAAGGGCGACGGCAAATACGCTTCGATCGCCGCGGCTTCAATTTTGGCCAAGACCCACCGCGACGCCTACATGCTGGCGCTGGATGCCGAATGCCCCGGCTACGACTGGCGCACCAACAAGGGTTACCCCACGCTGGCGCATCGCGAAGCAATACGGCAGTTGGGTGTCACGCCGTATCACCGGCGTTCGTTTCAGTTGCTCCCGGCCGGGGAGCAGTTGGCCTTGTTTTGAGGATCAGGCGCCGGGCGTGCGCACGAGGCGGTTGTTTTCGTCGGGGAAAACCGCGATGGGTTTGTGTGCGCGGGCTTCGTCGGGCGTCATCAGGGCGTAGGAGATAATAATCACGATATCGCCCACCTGCACCATCCGGGCTGCCGCGCCGTTGAGGCAAATGACCCCGCTGCCCCGCTCTCCGCGAATGGCATAGGTTTCGAGCCGGGCGCCGTTGTTGTTGTTGACGATCTGTACTTTTTCCCCTTCCAGAATATTGGCGGCTTCCAGCAGTTCCTCGTCGATGGTGATGCTTCCGATATAATTGAGATCGGCCTGCGTGACGCGGACGCGGTGTATTTTGCTTTTAAAAACTTCGATCAGCATGATAGTGATAAGAGACCCTGGGCAAATATATACGAATAAAACAGCCGAAAGTCATAGCGGGTTGCAAAAGTAGGCTGCTTGCAGGAGCCGGCCAAAGGAAAGTTGCAATCGGCAATTTTGGACGGTCTGCTTCGTTAATTGGCCATTCCTTTTTCACCAATTACAACCGTCATGAAAAAACTGTTTTCCATTGCTCTTCTACTCTGTCTTCACGTCGCCCTGATCGCCCAGGTGATGGGCAACTATGGCGTTCAGCAAAATACGTATCAAAATGTGAAGGTAGACGCCCGTTTTCGCGCCGTACCCCGTTCTGCGACCTTTATTGGCGACAATGTGCTGGAAATCAATATCAATGCACTGTCCAACCAAAAAGCCAGCTCCTACACCGCCATTTTTAATATCGTGCAGACCGGCAAAACGGCCGACGAAACCAACTCCCTGCTCAATGCCCGACTCGACCCGTTCCTGGCCGAATTGAAAACCCTGGGCATCCCGGCGAAGGACGTTTATGTGGATATGGTCAATTTTTTGCCCAAGTATGAGTACGACGTGAGCAAAAAACTTTTTTCCAAAAAAACCTTTACGGAAATCCCCAAAGGATTTGAAATGCAGAAAAACGTGCACATCCGCTACACCAACCCTGGTTTGCTCGACCGTATCGTGACGGCCGCCGCCCGGCAGGAAATTTATGACATCGTCAAGGTCGACTACTTTATCGACGACCCGCAGCAGGTGTACGCCGATCTGCGCGAAACGACATTTCTGTACCTCAAACAAATTGAAAATCAGTACAAAACCATCGGCGTTCGCCTCGATTCTGCCTACACCCTTACCGCCGAAAATGCCTGGGTGGCCTATCCGATCAACCGCTACGAGAGTTATCAGGCGTTCAGTGCTCAAAAACTCGACGCCGACGACAAAATGAGTTCCATCATCAATTCTGCCGACAAACCCGTGTCGCGCTTTTACAATGCCGTGCCGGCCAACGACTACGACATTGTCATCAACCCGGAAATCCTCGAACCGGCCGTGCAGTTTTCCTACAACCTGGTCGTACGCTTCACCCTGCCCGAACGCCGCCCGGTGGAAAGGACTACCGTTAAAAAGGAATTTATCATGGTCACGCCGACCGGGGAGGTGAAAACGCTGAAAGTGGAGTAGGTTTTGGGTTTTAGGAGTTGGGTTTTGGGTTTTAGGAGTTGGGTGTTGGGTTTTGGCAAAAGGGTCATTGCTGCTCTCGGGTAATGTTTCATACTCAGGGATTGTTCCTGCCCAATAAGTTGCTAGAGAGCAGCAATGACCCTTTTACCAAAACCCAAAACCTAACTCCCAAAACCCAAAACCCAACACCCAAAACTTTTCTACCTCGCAGAATTGGCGTAATTTTGCGCCCTCATTTTTTTAAAAGTGAGGAGGCGAGGAGTTGGGTTTTGGGAGTTGGGTTTTGGGTTTTGGTAAAAGGGTCATTGCTGCTCTCGGGTACTACTTCCTATTCAGGGATTGTTCCTGTCCAATAAGTTGCTAGAGAGCAGCAATGGCCCTTTTGCCAACACCCAACACCCAAAACCTAAAACCCAAAACCCAAATCCTCGCCTCCTCACCCCTCGCATCCAAAAATACACATGTCGCGCACGAAAATCGCCGAATTGCTCCGCACCGAACCTACGGGAACCGAGGTGCTCGTTAAAGGCTGGGTAAAAGCCTTCCGCAACAACCAGTTCATCGCCCTCAACGACGGCTCCTGCGCCGCCAATATCCAGGTGGTCGTCGACCATGAAAATACCGATCCCGCCCTGCTCGACCGTATCAAGTTCGGCGCGGCCATCGGCGCGCGCGGCGCGCTCATCGAATCGCAGGGCAAGGGGCAAAAAGTGGAAATAAAAGCCTCGGAGATCATCATCTACGGCGACTGCAACCCGGAAGAATACCCGCTCCAGCCCAAAAAACAGACGCTGGAATACCTGCGCGAAATCGCCCACCTGCGTTTCCGTACCAATACTTTCGGAGCGGTGTTTCGCGTGCGACACGCGCTGGCTTACGCCATTCACAAGTTCTTCAACGACAGAGGATTTTACTATCTCCATACGCCCGTTATCACGGCCAGCGACGCCGAGGGCGCCGGAGAAATGTTCCGCGTGACCACGCTCGACCTCGACAAACTGCCCCGCACCGAAGGCGGAGAAATCGATTTCGACCAGGACTTTTTCCGCCGCCCCACCAACCTCACCGTATCCGGCCAGCTGGAAGCCGAACTGGGCGCCATGGCCCTCGGCGAGGTATACACTTTCGGCCCGACCTTCCGCGCCGAAAACTCCAATACGACCCGCCACCTGGCCGAGTTCTGGATGATCGAGCCGGAAGTCGCGTTCAACGACCTCGTCGACAACATGGATCTCGCCGAAGACATGCTCCGCTACGTCATCGGCTATGCCCTCGAACACTGCGCCGACGACCTGAAAATCCTGGAAGAGCGCCTCGTCGAAGAAGAAAAAAGCAAACCGCAGGACCAACGCTCCGAAATGGCGCTGACCGACAAACTGCGTTTCGTGATCGACAACCGCTTCGAACGCCTCACGTACACCGAGGCCATCGATATTCTGAAAAACTCCAACCCCAACAAAAAGGGCAAATTCCAGTTCCCCGTAGAAGGCTGGGGCACTGATCTGCAAAGCGAACACGAGCGCTACCTTGTGGAAAAACACTTCAAAAAACCGGTTATCCTGACCAACTACCCGGCGGCCATCAAAGCCTTCTATATGCGGCAGGATGAACCGAAGGAAGGCGTGCCCGGACCCACCGTTTCGGCTATGGACATCCTCTTCCCGGGCATCGGTGAAATCGTGGGCGGCTCGCAGCGCGAGGAGCGCCTCGAACGCCTCGTACAGCGCATGCGCGACATGCACATCCCCGAAGCCGAACTCTACTGGTACCTCGATACCCGCCGTTTCGGCAGCTGTCCCCACGCCGGCTTTGGCCTCGGCTTCGAACGACTCGTGCTGTTCGTCACCGGTATGACCAATATCCGCGACGTGATCGCCTTCCCGCGTTACCCGGGCAACGCCGAGTTTTGATGTTCAAATCGGGCAGTTCCTACGAAGATGACGTTTGGATGACACGAAGGGTGAAATTTTTTTTGCCGAAAAAGTGACTAAAACAACCCGAAATGCGTCAAAAAGGGTCCTTTTAAGGAAGTGAACAAAACTTTTTTGGCCTACCCCCTTGCGCACAGGGTTAAGAAAATCTTAAATTGCGTTGTTTTTCCAACGTTTTAATCCAACCATGAACATTCGCCCGCGACTAAATTTATCCTGACCTGTCGCCGGTTATTGTGCCATACAACTGATGCTCCACACCAGGTTTTAATCCTTCGATTGCTCCCGAAATTCCCAGATTACAGAAGGTACGAACTTGAACAATTTGCAGTCAGATGTCTAATTACACTTTGCGAATGAGTGATTTACACACCAACCTGACATTACCATCCGACCCTAAAAACGTTGAAAGAGTTGAGCCGTTTGTCGACGAGGTAGTTACCCGGTACGGGCTTTCGCCCGATCTCCATGGCAGCATCCTCGTCAGCCTGACAGAAGCCGTCACCAACGCCATTTTGCATGGCAACAGCTGCGACCGGAGCAAAGTCGTCAATATTTCGCTCCGCCGCCAGAAAGACGCGCTCTCGATCTCCGTCTCTGACGAAGGCCCCGGTTTCAACCCCTGCGAAGTGCCAGACCCTACCACACCGGAATGTCTGGACAAATGCGGCGGACGCGGTCTTTACCTGATGCGACAGCTCAGCGATGATTGCCGCTTCACCCGCGGCGGAAGTACGGTCGAAATGCGGTTCAAATTAGGTTGATTAACATGTTTTTTTCTTTCCCGGCGCAGCCGGCAGCAACGACGGGGCGGTTTTAAAACCGCCCCGTCGTTATTTTTGCCCCATGCAATTTCCTCCTCTTCCGCCCGATGCCCAGGAAACGCCCGAACAGGCCGTCCATTTCCATTTTGAAGACGTTGAATTCGATCTGCCCGATACCGAAGGCCTGACCGCCTGGCTGTTGGGCATTGCCCGCAACGAAGGCAAACCCTTTTTCGAAGTCAATTATATTTTTTGCTCCGACGAATACCTCCGGAAAGTCAATGTCGAATACCTCGACCACGATTATTACACCGATATCATCACGTTTCCCTACGGCGAACCAGGTGACATCCACGGCGATCTCTTTATCAGCAGTGAACGTGTGGCCGAGAATGCCCAAACCCTGGGCGTACCTTTTTTACAGGAACTCTGCCGGGTAATGGCGCACGGCGTGTTGCACCTGGCCGGCTATGGCGACAAAGCGCCAGAAGAAGAAACCCTGATGCGGCAAAAAGAGGATTTTTATTTGCAGCAACTGCCCCGCTGATTCTACACCCTTATTTTTGTCCCATGTCACATTCACTTTCGCTTCCGCCCGAACTCGAATCCTATCGCGAGCAACTGCTTGCCACCCGCAGCGCTTTTATCCGCGTCGAGGCGCTACCCTCCGGCGCCACGAAACAATGGGAGAGCAAAGTGGGCGGATTGCCATACTTGCCCAAAGGCGCCGTTTGGCCCACTGCGCCCGACGGCCGCAACCTGTTTTTCCTGGCGCAACTCAACTTTGGAGAAATGCCCCGGCTGGCGCCATTCCCTGAAAAAGGCATCGTCCAGTTCTATATTTACGACGACGACCTGTACGGCATGGACTTCGACGAGGGCGAAAACCCCGATACGTTTCGCGTGTTGTATTTCCCCGACGTAATTGAGAACGAGGCGGAACTGCAAACCAATTTTCCGCCGCTGCGCGACTACGACCTGCTGCCGCACCATCCTGATGTATCGCACCCGCTGCGTTTCAGGCTGGAAGAAGAATATATGCCTTCCACCGACTACCAGTTCTGGCAGCGCTTCGGGGCCGATTTTTTCCAGCAATTCGGCGCGCAGGAGTGGTCGCTGACCGATACCTTCAACAAAACCGTGCGCGCCGACGGCCATAAAGTGGGCGGTTATGCCTATTTCACCCAGGACGATCCGCGCCGCGCCGACGACCCCATGCTGTTGCTCTTTCAACTCGATTCGGACGAACAAATGGACCTCATGTGGGGCGATATGGGCGTCGGACACTTTTTTATCAGGGAAAAGGACCTGCTGAATGGCGATTTTTCGAAGGTGTTGTATGATTGGGATTGCTTGTAGCGCACATCGTGCAACGGTCCAAAATCACAGGCTATGAAATTCAAAATCCTGCCAATCCTGCTCCTCACGCTGTTGTTTTACAGCCTTTGGGCGCTCCCGAAGCCGGCCCCTGTTGCCGGTTTTTCTCCGCCCGTCAGCCATGAGATATGGGACCGCCTTTTGCACCGCCACGTCAAACAAAACGGATTTGTCGACTACAAAGGCATGGTTCGCGACAGTGCCGAGCTCGGGCAGTACCTCTCGCTGCTCTCCGCTGCTGATCCGAAGGCCGAAAACTGGTCGAGGGAAGAGAAAATGGCCTTCTGGATCAATGCGTACAATGCATTTACCGTCCAGTTGATTGTAGATCATTATCCTGTGGAAAGCATCAAGGACATCAAGCGGGGCATTCCTTTCGTCAATACCGTTTGGGATATAAAATTCATTCGTATCGGCGGCGAGACCTACGATTTAAACAACATCGAGCATGGCATTTTGCGCCCGGTGTTCAAGGATGCGCGTATTCATGCGGCCGTCAATTGCGCCTCTTATTCCTGTCCGCCGCTGCGCGAAGAGGCTTACGTGGCCGAACGCCTGGATGCGCAGCTCAGCGACGCCATGCGCCGGTTTGTCAACGACCCGCTGCGCAATCGCGTGGGCGCGAAGCGGGCAGAAGTGTCGGAAATTTTCAAATGGTACCGGGGCGACTTCGTGCGCGAAACGGGATCGCTGCGCGCCTGGCTCAACCGCTATGCCGACCAAAAACTGGACGCAAACGGGCGCATTTCCTATCTGGAATACCAATGGAGCCTTAACGATGTGAAATGAAAATAGTCATTCTCGGCAACGGTATCAGCGGAATTACGGCAGCCCGTCACATCCGCAAACGGAGCGATCACGCCATCACGGTCATCTCCGAAGAATCCGACTATTTTTTTAGCCGTACGGCATTGATGTATGTCTACATGGGGCACATGCGACAGCAGGACGTGCAGCCTTACGAAAACTGGTTTTGGGCTAAAAACCGCATCGAACTTGTCCGCGCGCAGGTCCAAAGTGTTGATTTTGACGCTAAAACTTTGCATACGTCGGATCGCCGGGTCATTCCATACGACCGCCTCGTGCTGGCCACCGGCTCACGATCCAACAAATTCGGATGGCCCGGAGAGACCCTCAACGGCGTTCACGGCTTGTACCACTGGCAAGACCTGGAAGCGATGGAGCGGCACAGTGCCGGATTGCAACGGGCTGTCGTTGTGGGCGGCGGACTCATCGGTATCGAGATGGCGGAGATGTTTCACGCGCGGCACATTCCGGTGAGCTTTCTGGTGCGCGAAAAGAGTTTTTGGGACACCGTGTTGCCCCCCGAAGAATCGCAGATGGTCAACCGTCACTTGCACGAGCATGGCATCGATCTGCGGCTTGAAACCGAATTGAAAGAAATTTTGCCCGATGACAAGGGGACGTGCCGGGCCGTACGGACCCATTCGGGCGAAGAAATAGCCTGCGGATTTGTCGGACTGACCGTTGGCGTCAGTCCGAACATTGGTTTTTTGAAAAACACGGCGCTGGAAACCAACCGGGGCATTTTGGTCAACGAGTTTTTGGAAACCAACCAGCCCGGCGTGTACGCCATCGGCGACTGCACCGAAATGCGCCAGGCGCGCGCCGGCCGCCGTCCTATCGAGGCCGTTTGGTACACCGGCCGTATGATGGGCGAGCTTGTCGCGCAAAATATTTGCGGAAAAAAGACGGCTTATGATCCGGGTATCTGGTTCAATTCCGCCAAATTTCTGGACATCGAATACCAGGTGTACGGCGACATACGAGCCAAATTGCCCGAAAACCAGGCCACGGTGTACTGGGAGCATCCCGGGGGCAAAAAAAGCATCCGCCTGAATTACGACAAAGCCTCGGGCGCGATAGCCGGTTTTAATCTCATGGGGGTGCGCTACCGCCACGAGGTGTGTGAAAAATGGCTGCGCGAAGGCGCGCATATCGAAACGGTACTCTCCAACCTGGGTTTGGCCAATTTCGATCCCGAGTTTTCGGATCAATACGAATCCGAAGTCGTAAAGGTGTATAACCGGCAAACAGGTAAAAGCCTGTCGCTCCGGCAAAGGCGCGGGCTGCCTGGCGTTTTGCGTTTTTTACAACATTTGTCCACCTCTTCTCAACGATAAACCATGCGCGACGCTTCCGTTTCCATCGCCAATCCGGCCCCGATGATGACCACTGTGCGGCAAAAACTGGCGCTCGTCGTAGCGGGCGTCGGCATTTTGCTGTTGCTCGTCGTTTGGGCTGCCGGCCGCGCCATTGCGCCGCTTCCGACTTTTGGGGCTGCCCTTATACTGGTTGCGGCGGGCATTCTGTTGTTTGTCCGGGAAGAATATCTGCAGCGCCCCGAAGGCATCAAAAACAACGGCGTATGGTTTCGCAGCCTGACGGCGCGCGGCGTTTGGGGCTGGCTCGCCGGCGTTTTGATCACCGGGTTTTATGTTTGTTTGTACTGGTTTCCGCAGTACCTGGCGGGTTTGATCCAGTTATTCGACCCTGTGAGCCAGGCCTTGCGCGGCCAGGCGGCCGACCAGTGGTTTGTGTACGGCAGTTTGTACACGGCGGCAGTGCTGCTGATGGGGATTAAATTTGCGTACAAGTACCGCCACAACCCGTACCAGCGCCTGCGCACCCTGTCGGTCGTGTTTTTCCAATTGGGTTTTGCCTGGCTGATTCCCGGACTTTTAATGCGTTTGCAGCAACCCGAAATCTATTTTACCTATTTCTGGCCGCTGTCGTATTACCAGGGTACCCCGATGGCTTATGAAGGGTATGCGGGTTCGGGGCTCGGTACGTTTTTTTTCTTTTTCGGGCTGGCGATGTTTTTTGTCGGAACGCCTGTTCTGACCTGGTTTTTTGGAAAAAGATGGTACTGCTCCTGGGTTTGCGGTTGTGGCGGACTGGCCGAGACCGCCGGCGATCCGTTTCGCCATCTTTCGGATAAACGCCTGATTGCCTGGAAGGTAGAGCGATGGCTGATTTACAGCATCCTGATTTTGGTTGTATTGATGACGCTGTTGCTTTGGGCCAACGTGGCGACCGGGCGCAGCATGCTGCAAGGTATTTCCGAGCCGTTTTATAAAACTTATTCCTTTCTGATCGGCTCGGCGTTTTCCGGCGTGGTCGGCGTGGGTTTTTATCCGATACTGGGCAGCCGCGTGTGGTGCCGTTTCGGGTGTCCGATGGCAGCCTGGCTTGGCATCTGGCAAAAAAAACGCTCAAAATTTCGCATCACGACAAATGGCGGGCAGTGTATTTCCTGCGGCAATTGTTCCACTTTTTGTGAAATGGGCATCGATGTCCGTGCCTATGCACAAAAGGGGCAGGATATCGTTCGCGCGTCGTGTGTGGGCTGCGGCATTTGTTCGGCAGTGTGCCCGCGCGGGGTGCTGCGGCTGGAAGGCGCTTCGGAGCTTGCAGGCGACAGGGAAAGGCCGTTCAAATAATCAAACCTTCCGCTTCCAGTGCCTTCAAAATGTCCGTTTCCGCCGGTTTCAGCACCCCTTTGATGCCTAGCGCCCGGGCGGCGGCCACGTTTTCCTCCATATCGTCGAAGAAGATCGTCTCTTCGGGCGCCAGTTCGGCGTCGGCGAGCACGTATTCATAAATCTCGCGATCCGGTTTGCGCAGGCGGATGAGGTGAGAGTAGTACACCGCGTCGAAAAACTGCGTCTGGAAATCGGAGAAGCCGTGTTCGCGCAGCATATAGTCGTCGATCCAGCGCGCATGCAGGTCGTTGATGTTGCTGAGCAGAAAGACGTTGTAGCGCTCGCGCAGGTGGCTGAGCAAGTCGAAGCGTGCGCGGGGCATACCCAGGAAAATGGAATTCCAGGCCGCGACGACCTGTTCTTCGCTCAGTACCGGCGTGGCGGCGAAGCGGAGGGCGTCGACAAATTCGGCGGTGCTCAGTCCGCCGGTTTCGTAAAGCGTGAAAATTTGCTGTGCCATCAGGCGGTCGCGGGCGGCGGCAGCCTGATCGCCCCAGTAGCGTTGAAAATGGCGGGGGATTTGGGAGAGGTCGAGATCGAAAAGGACGTTGCCGAAGTCGAAGATGATATTTTTCATAAAAAAGCCGGTGCAGCAGGCTGCAAGTTGAGAAGAAGTTGGCAAAATGAAATTCTAAATCCGGTGCTTTTTCGCGCCTTTTCATTCGCAGGCTCGTACCTTTGTGGCGCTCTAACCAAATTTATTATAAATTCTGTATGGCTCGCGTAGAACTCGTCATGCCCAAAATGGGCGAAAGCATCATGGAAGCCACCATTTTGAAGTGGCGTAAAAAACCAGGCGACAGCGTCGAACTCGACGAACCCGTGCTCGACATCGCCACCGACAAGGTCGATTCCGAAGTGCCCTCACCCGTGGCCGGCACCATCGTTGAAATCCTGTATCAGGAAAACGACGTGGTGGCGATCAACAAACCCATCGCGATTATCGAAACCGAGGCCGGCGCTGCCCAGCCCGCCGCGTCTCCTGCCGTCCAGCAGCCCTCGGCGCCTGCCACCAATGGCCGCCAGGAAGCCGCCGCCGTGCCCTACGTGCCTGCCGCCACCGCTGCCGCTGCGCCGGTCGCCTCCGACCGCTTCTACTCCCCGCTGGTGCGTACCATCGCCAAACAGGAAGGCATCAGTCAGGCCGAACTTGACACGCTGCCGGGCAGCGGACAAGACGGCCGCGTGACCAAAAAGGACATCCTGGCCTACGTCGCCAACCGCACCGCCCCGGCTCCCGTCGCTCCGGCGTCGGCCCCGGTGTCGGCCCCGGCTGCCGCCCCTGCCCCTGCGCCCGCCGTTTCGATCTCCGGCAACGTTGAAATCGTGGAGATGGACCGTATGCGCAAACTCATCGCCGACCACATGGTGATGAGCAAACAAACCAGCCCGCACGTCACCTCCTTCGTGGAAGCCGACGTGACCAACCTGGTCAACTGGCGCAACCGCATCAAAGACGAATTCAAGAAAAAATACGGCGAAAACATCACGTTTACGCCCATCTTCATCGAAGCGGTGGCCCGCGCCATCCGCGATTACCCGATGATCAACGTGTCGGTCGACGGCACCCGACTCATTGTCAAAAAAGACATCAACGTGGGTATGGCCGCCGCCCTGCCCAGCGGCAACCTCATCGTGCCGGTGATCCGCAACGCCGACTTCCTCAACCTCGTCGGCCTCACCAAACAGGTGAACGACCTGGCCAGCCGCGCCCGTCAGAACCAGCTCAAACCCGAAGAAATCCAGGGCGGCACCTTTACGCTGACCAACGTGGGCACCTTCGGCAACGTGATGGGCACGCCCATCATCAACCAGCCGCAGGTCGCCATCATGGCCACGGGCGCCATCCGCAAAAAGCCGGCCGTGCTCGAAACCGAATACGGCGACGTGATTGCCGTGCGGCAAATGATGTTCCTCTCGCTTTCGTACGACCACCGCGTCGTCGACGGCAGCCTGGGCGGCTCTTTCCTGCGCCGGGTAGCGGATTATCTCGAGCAGTTCGACGAGAAAAGAAGCGTGTGAGTTTTTGAGTGAACCGGTGATTGCCCCGGCGCGTCTGTTGGCGTGTCGGGGCAATTTTTTTACCGGTTTTGCGTCTTGTTATTCTTAACTATCCTCAATTGAAAGTGGGTTTTCTTAATCCGCTTATCATCGGGGATAAATCGGAATAGCGGTATTTGCTCAAAATGAAAAAATTAATACTTATACTTTTTACACTTACGTCATGTACTTCTACTCCCGAAGCCACAATCTCGAAAAAAGATATTGCCTTGTTGGATTTTTACTATATAAACAGGGATAAATACATAATTAACTGCCAAACAAAAGACACTATCCCTTTTTTGTTGACAGAAATCAGCATTGACTCATCTTTAAATGGTGAAGGTGTAAATTATTCCTTTCTTATACCTGTGTCAAACTGTTTGGAAACAGAACGATATTTCAATGTTTCATTAATTAATTGCATCGCATATAAAAATAATGGCAAGGCATCATTGATTAGCGGCACACTTATGTTTACGGAAATTGATTCTTTTTTTTTTCTGAAAATTATCAACCCTGTTTCATCGATTCACTGACCAGATGTAATACACCTATTTCGAAGACACTTTCAAATGTAATTTATGAATTTAATAAAAATAGATAGTTTAAAAAATATCGTTTTTGTTACTTAACGAAGATTAAGCAAGCGCGGCTGTAAATACAAACTTTGATGAAAATGAGAATTAATTAAGCGGTTTTAAAGTTTACGATGATGAATATTAGAACGTAATTCATGTATCGCAAACAAAATAGCCCGTTATAATAAATAATTTAAGTAAAGAAACTCAAAAATTAATTGAAAAAATACGAAAATGAAAATCATTGCATTGGTGCTGGTTTTAATTTGTTCAACTTCTTGCTATCAAAAGTATTACGTTGCGGTGGCACCTGCGCAATTCAATATATTATATAACAATTTAACCAACTCAATATTAATTGGAATAACTGGCTTAAAAAAACCAAACTTCACTTTGTCTGTAGATAACGGTAAGGTTTACCAAATTGAAGATCGTTACTTTATAGAACCCGACAGAGTCGGGTTATGTACATTAAGCATTGTTATCAATCGAAAATATACACTTCATTATATTTTCAATGTTCAACAGCCTCAAAACCCGGAGGCTGGCTTAGTGCTTAGTAAGCACAACAGGAATATAAAAAGTGTAACAGAGGCTACCGGAGTTTATGCCGCCTCTAATTCGGGCTATGCTACTGATCTAAAAGTAATCAACTTTGATGTTGATGTAATAAGAGATGGAAATATAATTTTTTGTCATGAGAATAATGGGCCATTGTTTGACATCAACTTAAGAAAATATTTTACCACCTTGCAAAAAGGTGATGTCGTAAAATTCTATAATGTTATTGTTCTTTATAAAAATGGTAATACGCAAGATGGAATACCGTTTTTATTTATTGAAAAATAAGAGTTTATGGTCAGTTATTATGGTGTGTCTGAAAAACAGTGATTAAGAATGATGCAACCGGCGATTTTACCGTACTTATAAAATATGAGATATCTTATTTTGAGTTTTTTTGCCCTCATGGCTTTTTGCAAATCAGCTAAAAGAGAACTATCAACTCCTCCCTTCTTGAATTTGCCTGATACAACTTTTTTATGTACTAGTCAAGATTCTAGATATAATGTATATTTAAAAAATATCACGTTTGATATATCGAAAAGACATGAAAAGGATAGTAGATCGATACATGTAAAAATAACAAATAGTTATAAATTTCCAATTTATATGGGGATTACTTCATTAAACTGCAACACAAGAGACAGTAGTATTAACTGTATTATTTTCCCCGACTTCAATCTACACGAAATCATTGTACTTGAGAGGATATTTAGAGAGCAGCACATTATTTTACCATTTACGGAAGATGCAGATTATAAATTTATGAATTTTTCTTTTTATATAATACGAGATTTGGATTTATTTAACAAATGTACAGACGAGAAAATAAAGACTTCCACTTCGAAGAATAGGTTATTTATACACCCGGATAGGATGCCAGAAACAGGTCTCTACATGATTTCATTTTATAACATCCCTCTTAGCAATGAGAATATTCAACCTATTATGTTTAAGATACAAGCCTACTGAAATATACCCAACGGAAAGTGGTTTGTGAAATGCCCCTATAATCCGACAATATGAAAATTGAGCGTCAGGAGAGATTCCAACGCTTGTTTATGTTCTTTGATATTTTTGGGGTTCGGTATATGTGTTATAATTTCCCCGCATGAAAACAGCCGACCTCACCTTTCGCCTGCTGCGCAACCTGCTGTACCTGCTGCTTGCCCTCGGCGGCGCGGCGCTGGCCAGTTGGCTGGTTGTATTGTACTACGAGCATTTTCCATCCTACTCCTCCGAAGGGAGCGCCTGGGGAAGTCTGGATGATGCGCTTTCCATCGCTTTTGCCGTATTGGTTTTTCTACTCGCAGCCCTCATCTGGTGGTCGCGGCGAATGATTGCCGACGTAGCGCGGCTCAAAAGTTATACGGGTTTTGTCGCGGCGCAGCTGCTTATGCTGCTGATTCCCTGGGCTGTGCTGGGTTGGCTGTGGTACAGGTTCGTGGCGTCGTAGCGAATTGGGTTACCCGTTTGTTTTTACCCACGGCAGCATTTGTCCGGCTATTTGAATAAAAAATACACCTGCCGGGAAGGTCGATACGGGCAGGGGTTTTATCCGGATGTTACACCATTTTGAGTGTCTTGCCCTTATACCCGGTCTGATCACTCCTGCTACCGCCTTTTTGCAAACTGTCAATTATGGATTGACGCTCGCTTTGGCTAATAGTACTTTTCCGCATGGGTACTTCGTTTAAAGTATAAAAGTTACGGTGAGGGATTTTCTCTACTTATTTCTGGTATCGCGATTGAGAGGTCAGGGCAATCTCAAAAGGCCATTTTGAGATGACTTCTAAGTATCTGAATAATATTAGTATATGAAAAATTCATTGGTTGCAATAACGCTTGTTTGTTTTACTTCATGCATATCGAGAGACCTTTCTGTTATTAAATTTTCCTTATTTGAAGATTGTTTCTCGTTTCATAAGGTTAATTATTGTATAAATTTTGAAATTGATAGCACATATACAAGAATCGATCAGTCCTTGGGGTTTACTTCGGGGTCCATAAAATCTTATAATTTTTTCAATGATTTTGATACAATATCCATAGGAATATACTTGGAGCCATTAGGCGCAAATTCACAAGTAGATACTTTGTTAAGTGATCGTTTAAAGAAGGAAGTAAAAGACAAGTTTACATCAATATATTCTTGTGAGGTATCTTCATACTCCAGAGAGAAATATTATTTTGATGGAATACTCACTGTCGGGTCTGACCCTAGGTTTAATGTTATACAATATAGTGGATATAATTATAATCATAACACGAATGCCATTGGTGTTTTCGTGAATTCTATAAGTAAACCTGGCTCAAAAGCGCCACTTATTAATATTAATAAAATTATCCAAACAATTAAGGTCTCCCGGAGTAAGTCTTATCGCCCTCTACCTCGGCAGGACAAGCAGTGCAGAATAAAAGTTTTCTAAGAGGCTAATAAATTATAACGATATTCATTTGCGTCAACTAAAATATGAAAGATAATAGCATTCTCTGGTTGTTGTTTTTATCATTTTGTTTGAGCCTGAATTGTACTCCTATTGCGACGCAAAAGAGCGAGAATGATTTGGTAGTGCAATTTTTAGACTCCCTAAATATAGACTGGTATTGGTGCTTGAATCCTCATCCAAAAGATTCCTCAGAAACAGAATATAGGAAATATTACCTTCAAAAAGTAAAAGATAAACAAGCGTTTAACCTAAGCCTTTGGACTGTAAAATCTTTTTGCAGAGAGAGGAGCGATATGATTCTTTTGGTAGATAGTAACAATAACAATGTAACGCAAGTGCAAATATTACCCCCGGCAAAGTGTTCTTTTAGTCCCGAAGATCTACTATTAATGGACAGGGAATTTGGTTTTTATCCAGATACTGCTTTCGAAAACCTCTCAAAATTATTGGTGAACAAAAATATAAACATTGATATTTTATCTAGCGAGGATTTAAATACGCTTTTTACGCTTTACTTAAGTTTAAGATACCAAACCGAGTATGAAGAAATTACCCCGTTTAAAATTGATAACTTGGAGGATTTAGTTGAAATTATGGATACACTGGGTGTTCGTGATTATGAATCAATTGATAAATACAAAAAAATATTTTCCAGGAACCAAGGTCACCTTTCTCGAAATGATAAAATCTCTTTTGTGTATTGGGGGCCAGGAAAAACTGGAGTCGAGATTTTTTTTATATACTTAAAAGAGGGGTCAATTAAATTCAAACACTGTTCTTATGACTTTCTTATAAAGGATAGTGAATGATACTCAGGAAGCCTCTGCGAGTAATATATATACTTGTAGAGGTATTATAGTCTCTAAACTCCGGCGGAGTCGGCATATGTTCTATAATTGTACTACGAGCATTTTCCATCCTACTCCTCCGAAGGGAGCGCCTGGGGAAGTCTGGATGATGCGCTTTCCATCGCTTTTGCCTCACTGGTTTTTCTGCTCGCCGCCCTCATCTGGTGGTCGCGGCGAATGATTGCCGACGTAGCGCGGCTCAAAAGTTATACGGGTTTTGTCGCGGCGCAGCTGCTTCTGCTGCTGATTCCCTGGGCTGTGTTGGGTTGGCTGTGGTACCGGTTCGTAGCGTCGTAGCGAATTGGGTTACCCGTTTGTTTTTACCCACGTCAGCATTTGTTCGGCTATTTGAATAAAAAATACACCTGCCGGAAAGGTCGATACGGGCAGGGTGATGGCCGACATGCCCGCCGGCAGGCGCAGCCGTTCGTGGTAATACATTTGGCCGCCGGCGCCCAGGATCAGGAGATCTGTTTCAATCGTTTGGTTGGCATGGATGTTTAGCCGCAATTCGTCGCTGACGGGATTGCCCAGTATCTGCACGGAAAGGTTGCTTGCCGGCGGGGCTGTAAACGCACCGGAAACCGACCCGAATTCGTCGGCGCCGATATCGGTCCCCCCGTCGCTGCGCGGGTGGCCGTCGGCATCGCGGACGACTTCGGGCAGATTGGCGCCGGCGCCGATGCAGGGGCTGCCGGCGAGCAGGTGAAAGGTTTCGTCGAGCAACGGATCGGCAGTTAAACTGTGTGCGTCGCGGGCGGTTTGGGCGGTCCATTGCGACAAAGACCATTCCTGCCAGTCAAGGTTGTCGTCGAGAAATACCGCGCTGTTGGGGTCGTAGTACAGGTTGTTGTCGAGGAGGTTGTTGTTGCCGATCAGGGCATTTTCGCGCACCCGGACCATGGCATTGGTCAGGAAATTGGCCTGCACGAACAGGTTGTTCTGGATACGAATGTTTTGGCTGCCGGTTTGGGCGGAGAAATTGTCGCTGACCCACACGTCGGTGACGTTGAAAAACAGGGCGGCGTGTTCGGTCATACCCCCGTTGATCACCGTATTGTTGAATACGCGGGCATTTTTCGCCCCCCAAAGACCGATCCCGGCATGCTGGGTATTCAGCACGATATTGTTCAACACGAGGCCGTCGATGTTTTCAAAATACTGCGGGTTGAAATCGGTGTCGAACCATTCGGCGTCGGTATAAAAGCCGAGGTAAATGCCGCCTTCGCCGCAGTTTTCGATGCGATTGGCTTCGATCACGCAGTCGCGGCCGCCGCCTTTGACGTAGATGCCGGTGGTGGCAATGTCGTGAAAATGGCAGCCGCGCACGGTCAGGCCGGGTGCATTGACGTTGTCGATGCCTTCGGCGTTGAAATCGAGCAGGGCGCCGGGGCCCGTTCCGGTATGGTGAATTTCGCAGTCGAGAATCGAAATATTGGCGCAGGCTGGGGTAAGTTTGACGGCATCACGGCCGCTGTGGTGGATGTTGCAATTCCGGATGCTGACGTTGCTGACGCCCCGTCGCTGGTTGAACGGCACAGAATTGTCCCAATCCCAGTTGGTTTCGAACTTGACCGCGTAATAGTAGCCGCCCACGATTTCGAGGCGTTCGAGCGTGCCGCCGCTGGTTTCGGGGTCGTTGTACCAGATGCAGGCGCTGACGTCTTCCACGTTGGTCGGGGCGCTGATGACGGCCCATTCGCCGGGGTAGGACTTGATGTGCAGGTTGTTTTTACCGATGCGGATTTCCTGACTGACGTAATTGCCGCCGCGCAGCAGGATTTCGTCGCCGGGGTTGGCGGCATCGATGGCCGCGGGCAGGGTTTTGAACGGGCTGGCGAGGGTGCCGGCGTTGTTGTCGTTGCCATTGGTGGCGACGTACCAGGTGTTGGCCGGCGCCTGGGCGGCCAGCAGCAGGAGTAGCGCGGTGCTGAAAAAAGTGTTCATGGATCAGATGGTGCTGCGCATCATGTTATTGAGCAGTTCGGATTTGGCTTTCGGGTGGATAAAATCTTCGCCGCTGGCTTTGGATTCCACTTCCATACCCCGGAGTTTGCGGCGGAGATCTTCCATGGCGGCTTGTTCGTCGGCGGCATCACCGTGGCCGGTTTGGGCGAAGGGGTCGAGTACGAGGATCATGCCGGCCAGCACGTCGCGGTAGTCGGGCGCTTGTTCGCCCTGCCACTCGCCGTTGTCTTTTTTCCAGCTGCCGGGCGCCGCGATTTCGTCGAAGGGGTGTCCGGGGCGGCCTTTGCCCATTTCACCGGGTCGGAAGGGCGGCCGCTCCGAGCCTTGTCCCTCGGGGTTGTCGCGACTGCTGCCGTCGCCGGGCGGCGGTTCGGGCGGTTGGTTGGGATGGCCCTTGCTGTCGTGGCTTTCGGTTTTTGTTTCCGAATGGCCTTTGCTGTCGGTTGTGGTGGTGACGGTGGTGGTATTTCCTTTGTCGTCGGTAGTGGTCGAGCTGGAATTTTGGCTTGTCGTGTTGCCGTCCTTGTCTTTTTCGGTGGTAGTGGTATGGGTGGTGGTTGTTCCGTTGTCGTTGCGCTGCGGGGGGCTGGTATGGGTTTCCTTGCTGCTGCCGTCGCTGTAAAACCAAATGTCGCTTTTAGCGCCGTTGGAGCCCTGGGTGCTGACGTGTTTGCCGTCTTTGCCGTTGCTTTTATCGGTATCGTGGTTGCTGGCGGCGCCCCAGGCGGCGCCGCTGTCGTCGCTATTGTAATTGTGATACACCCCTGCGCGATCGACGGCTTCGAAATGGCTATTGCCTTTGCCATCGTCGTGAAAATGAGAACGATAGCCCGCATGCGCGCCTTTCCCGACGATCGTTTGGGTAAATGCGCCGCCCGTCATCGATTCGAATACGTCGAAATCGCGCCCGTGCTCCACGCGTTCCCAGTCGCCGTTGGGGTGGTCGGTCCGGTTCCAGGTGCCGCCGCCCGGTGTCGTACCGTGCGTGTGGAAGTCGATGCCCAGCATTTTGGCCAGTGCCCGGCCTGCCGACTCGATTGCTCCTGTAACGAAATTGCCGATTGCGCCGCCCACTGCGCCGGCCAGGCCGCTGACGACCCAGGCGCCCAGGGCCGCCCCGATTGGTCCGCCGATCAGGCCGCCCAGCGCTGCACCGGCCGCCAGGATCAGGCCCCCGGTGGCTGCTCCGACGGCTTTTCCGCCCCAGTCGGCGCCCCGGTGGACGCCCTCCGAGTAGGTTTCGCCGGCTTTCCCGTGCACCGCTTGTTCGGCGCCGGTGATAATCTCGCGGCCAGTCCGTTCGTATTCCTTTGCCTTGCTGATGTAATCGTCGGCAAAAATGTGAACGGCCAGGTGGCCATTGGGGGAGCTTTCCCTGAGTTTTTTGTCGAGCTCGTCGATGTAGGGCATGTTTGTTTATTGTTTGTGTGGATGAAAAATGGCGCTGGAGGCACGCTGATCTCCTGCAAGGTGATACCGCGGCGGCGGGGGGTGGCGCTGATTTTAACCAATGGCGAAAAATGGCTGGTGAATGGAGGAAAATACCGGTTGTTCAATTGGACAAAGGACAGAATGCCCCGGACAGGCGCTTTTTTCAACCATTCATTAGAAAAACAGGGGGCGTAAACGGGCGACTGTTAATTTCACGGCATATTTCCTCTCCATGCGGCTGCTCCTTTTTCTCCTTTTCCTCTACTGTGCCCCGCTGCCCCGCCTCTGGGCGCAAACAAGCCGTCTCGACTCCTTGCTGACGGCCCTGAACGCGCTCCCGGAAAACAGCGACACCGCCCGCCTCAACGCCCGCTCGGCGCTCCAGTTCAAGATTGGCAGCCAGTATTACAAGCAAAAACAATACCCCGAAAGCCGCCGCTACTACCGCGAAGGGCTCCGCAGCGAAGAGCGGCTGAACAGCCCGCGCGGCATCGCCCAGGGTTTGTCGAACATCGCGTATACCTATCAGGTGGAAGGCCGTTTTGCCGAGGCGCTGGATACCTTTTTGCTCGCCTACCGCCATTGGGAAACCGTGCCGGATACAGGGAAAATGTCCAATACTGCCGTCAGCATCTCCAATATTTACGCGGAAATACCCGGCCAGACCCGCAATGAACTCGAGTACGCCCGGCTGTGCCTCCAACTGGCCGAACAAGCCCGGCGCTGGCACGGGGTATGCGCCTGCGCGCACCTGGTCGGCGATGTTTACGACAAGCTCGGGCAGCCCGACAGCAGCGTCTTTTTTTTACAAAAAAGCCTGACCCTGCTGGAAAAAACACCCGACCCCTACGGCCTCCACTCCCTTTACCTGAGCCTGGCCCGGGTAGAAGCACGGCGGCAAAACCCGGCCCGCGAACTCGAATGGCTGCTGAAAGCCGATGCCTTGCTTCAACAAGGACAGATTCAGTTGCAGCCCGACCAATTGGCCAATCACAAACTGCACCTGGCCGACGCCTACCTGCGCCAGGGCGATACCGGCAAAGCCGCGCCCTTGTTGACCGAGGTGCAGAACCGGCTGATCGGCGGCATCTCCGACCCGACCTACCGCGACCGCCTGTACGAACACCTCGGTCGCCTGGCGGAAGCGCAAAACCGGCCGGCCGATGCGCTGCGTTTTTACAAAATGCACATTGCCGCCCGCGACAGCGTTCAAAGCCTCGACAATGCGCGCCGCATCACCCGTATTCAGATGACCCATGATTTTGAACGGAAGCAGAGCGCGCTGGCGGCGCAACAATCCAGCGAACTGGCCCTGCGCGACGCCCGTTCCCGGCAAAACAACCTGATTTTTCTGCTCGTCACACTCGGCCTTTTGGGCGGCGGCGCACTGGGTTTTTATACCTACCGGCAACGCCAGGAACGCCGGCGCAGCGAACTCGAACTGGCCAGCCTGCGCGCCCAGATCAACCCGCATTTTATATTCAATTGCCTCAATTCCATTTACCGATACACCAAAGAACGCGACACGGATACCGCCGGCAAATACCTGCAAAAATTCAGCAGCCTGCTCCGCCTGGTACTCGAAAACAGCCGGGTTGAGAAGATTACCCTCGCCCGCGACCTCGAAGCGCTTCAATTGTATGTCGATATCGAAAGTCTGCGCTTTAAGGACAAATTGCAATTCACCCTTCACCTCGATCCGGAGATCGATCCCGGTTTTGTGCAAATACCCGGTATGCTGATACAGCCGCACGTCGAAAACGCGATTTGGCACGGCCTGCTGCACCGCCCCGAAGGCGGCCGGCTGGCGGTGCGCATCACGCAACCAACGGAAACATTGTTGCGCGTCGAGGTCGAAGACGAGGGCATTGGGCGGCGGGCCGCCGGAGAACTCGCCAGCCGAAGCGCCCTCCATAAAAAAAGCCTGGGCCAGAAGATCACGACCGAACGCCTGCTCGCCCTGGGCAAACTGGCGCATTGCGATACCATCGACCTGAGCGATGCGCAGGGCAACCCGGCCGGCACCCGGGTAATACTCGATATTCCTTTATAAAAAACTTCGGAAAACATGAAAGCCCTGCTCATCGACGACGAAACCGACGCCCTGGAAGCCCTGCACCTGAGCCTGCTGGAAACTTGTCCGGAAGTAGCCGTGGCGGGCAAATTCGCCGATCCGGTCAAGGGCCTTGCCGCTATCCGGACATTGAAGCCCGATCTGGTGTTTCTCGACATCGAAATGCCGGTTATGAATGGCTTTCAATTGCTCGAAGAACTGGGAGAATTGCCCTTTTCGCTCATCTTTTCCACGGCCTACGACCGCTTTGCCGTCAAAGCATTCCGATACAGCGCCATCGATTATTTACTCAAACCCGTCAATCCGGAAGAGTTGCGCAAGGCGGTCGACAAAGTGGTGGAAAAACACCGGGTGGAAAAGGCGCAGATCGAACTGTTGCGCCAGCAGTTGTACCATCCTGATACGCGTCGCTTCGACAAAATTGCCCTGCCGTACGCCCACGGCTACACCTTCGTCGAACTGGCCGATCTGATGTATTGCGAATCGGACAGCAGTTACACCAAATTCTACCTGAGCACCGGCGAAATGTACCTGATTACCAAAACCCTGGGCGATGTGGAGGATATGCTGCAAGGCGGCGATTTTTTCCGTATCCACAAACAGTATCTGGTCAACATGCGCCATATCCGGAACTACATCCGGGGCGACGGCGGGTACGTCGTCATGCCCAACAAGGTGAATATCCCCGTCTCAAGGATCAAAAAGGACGAGTTTACGGAGCGGTTTACGCGCTTTTAACAAGCGCCCGGCGAACAAATACAACGCTCCCCTGTTCAGATTTGCCGCTGCCATAAAGCAGCCGCTACGCTTATGTTCGAACTATTACAAACCCAGATCGGCCGGCTCCGCGTCCTGGCTTTTGCCGAGGGCGTGTCGTTTTTGGTGATCCTGTTTGTCACCATGCCCCTCAAATACCTGTACCATATGCCCGACCCGAACAAATTCTTCGGGCTGGTGCACGGCCTGCTTTTTGTGCTCTACGTGTTGGCAGTGATGCAAATCAAGGTGGAGCAGGACTGGCCGGCGAAAAAAACCTTTTGGGCGCTGCTGGCTTCCATCATTCCTTTCGGCACCTTTTGGGCGGATAAAAAACTCTTTCAGACGACACAGGAGGCTTGACGCGGCATTTTCTATCTTTCCCGCTCAAAATCTCCGTGTATGAAGCGTTTTTTTCTCTTTTTTGCCCTGTTTTTGGGCCTGATCACTGCGTGTAAAGGCCCCAAAGCCGTTACGAGCGTTCCTGCCACACCCGCGCCGTTTTACTGGGGCAATGCGACGGTCTATTTTCTGCTCACCGACCGGTTCCAAAACGGCAATCCGGGCAACGACGTCAATTTTGGACGGAACCAACCCAGCGCCCCTGCCCGCGGATTCATGGGCGGCGACATTGCGGGGATCACCCAATACATCCGATCGGGTTATTTCGACAGTCTGGGCGTCAATGCCATCTGGCTCACGCCGGTGGTGGAGCAAATTCACGATCAGGTCGACGAAGGTTCCGGCAAAACCTACGGCTTTCACGGGTATTGGGCCAAAGACTGGACCGCCCTCGATCCCAATTTCGGTTCGGAAAAAGACTTCGCCGACATGGTCGAAGCCGCCCACAGCCGGGGCATCCGCGTCGTGCTCGACGTGGTGATCAACCACACCGGTCCGGCCACGGAGAAAGACCCGCTCTGGCCCGCCGACTGGGTGCGCAGCGGGCCCAAATGCACGTACACAGACTATGCGACCACAACGGCCTGCACCCTGGTCGACAACCTGCCCGACATCAAAACCGAAAGCACGACGGCCGTCGGGCTGCCGCCGCAACTCACGGAAAAATGGCGCTCGGAGGGCCGCCTCGAACGCGAAACCGCCGAACTCGACGCCTTTTTTGCCCGCACCGGCTATCCGCGCACGCCCCACCGCTACATCATCAAGTGGCTGACCGATTTTATCCGCAAATACGGCATCGACGGGTTCCGCTGCGATACGGCCAAACACCTCGAAGAGGGCGTGTGGGCCGAACTTCGCAAGGAAGCCGATCTCGCCTTTGCCGACTGGAAACGCGCCAACCCCACAAAAAAACTCGACGACCAGCCCTTCTACATGGTGGCAGAGGTGTACGGCTACAATATCGCCGGCGGCCGTGATTACGACTTCGGCGACCGCAAGGTGGACTACTTTGCCAACGGCTTCACGAGCCTGATCAATTTCGGCGCGAAATACGATGCCAAACTGCCTTACGAGCAAATGTTCGCCCGCTACGATACCCTGCTCCGCGGACCGCTCAAAGGCTTTACCGTGCTCAACTACCTCGCTTCGCACGACGACGGCAGCCCCTACGATCCCACCCGCGAAATGGCCCTCGAAGCCGGTACCCGCCTGCTGCTTTGCCCCGGGCAGGCCCAGATCTATTACGGCGACGAAACAGCGCGCACACTCACGTTCCCCGACGCACAGGGCGATGCCAACCTGCGGGCATTTATGAATTGGGACGAACTCGCCGGCAACCAGGCGCGTGGCGGACATTATATTCAGGACGTCCTGCTGCACTGGCGCCAGCTCGGCGTGTTTCGCAGCAAACACCCCGCCGTGGGCATGGGAGTGCACCAAATGCTGAGCGAAAAGCCTTACGTGTTCAAGCGGAGTTTCAAAAGCGGTGTTTATCAGGACGCCGTGGTCGTCGGGCTTGATTTGCCCAAGGGGCGCAAATCTCTCCCGGTCGGCAACGCTTTTCCCGAAGGCGCTGTTTTGAAGGACTATTATTCAGGACAAACCGTTGTGGTAAGCGGCGGAAACGTGTCCTTCGAGTCCGAATACACCCTCGCATTGCTGGGTAAATAAGCTGTTCCCGATTTTTCGTCGGCCTAAAATCCCTCCTTCATCTGCAAGTAAGGGCAGTTCCTCTATTGTCTGTAACACACATTGTCTTTGAGGGGTCATATTAGCCTGTCCATATTTTCCCAAAAGGGCAAAAAACAATCTAATAAAAAACGGAAACATGCAGCTAACCATCCGCAACCTCTCCAAAACCTATTCCAACGGCGTAAAAGCCCTGCAGGACGTATCGCTCGATATCCCCACCGGTATGTACGGCCTCCTGGGGCCCAACGGCGCGGGTAAAAGTACCTTGATGCGCACCCTCGCGACTTTGCAGGACGCCGACGCGGGTACCGCGACCCTGGGCGAGATCGACGTGTTGAAAGACAAAGACGCCGTGCGCCGCACCCTGGGCTACCTGCCGCAGGAATTCGGCGTATACCCGCGCATCAAAGCCGTAGAAATGCTCGATCACCTTGCCGTACTCAAAGGCATCCCTTCGGGCCAGCGCAAAGAGGTGGTCAACGCCCTGCTTCAGCGCGTCAACCTCTGGGAGCACCGCAAAAAATCGGTGTCCTCCTACTCCGGCGGTATGCGCCAGCGCTTCGGCATCGCCCAGGCCCTGCTCGGCGACCCCAAACTCATCATCGTCGACGAACCGACGGCCGGCCTCGACCCCGGCGAGCGCAACCGTTTTTACAACCTGCTCTCCGAAATTGGTGAAAACGTGATCGTTATCCTCTCCACCCACATCGTGGAAGACGTAAAGGAACTCTGCTCTAACATGGCCGTTATCAACGACGGCCGCGTACTCTACGCCGGCGCCCCCGAGGCGGCTTTGCTGCAGCTGCAGGGCAAAATCTGGGAAAAAGCCATCCAGAAAACCGAGATGGAAGCGTACCAGCAGCGCTACCAGATCATCTCCAGCAAACTGGTGGCCGGCAAGCCGATTATCCATATTTTCAGCGAAAACGACCCGGCCGAAGGCTTCAAACGCGCAGAAGCGGGGCTGGAAGACGTGTTTTTTGCCAGGATCAACGGGGTGGCTTGATTTTACTCAGTGTGTTGAGTGAATTTACTCAGCATATTGAGTAAATTTGTAAAAATTTTGAGTAAATGACATTTCAGCGAACCCATTTGCAGCGATTAGAAAGCCGGATGCGTGAAAAGCGCCGCTTTATACAGGTACTTGCCGGTCCGCGGCAGGTCGGTAAAACGACGCTTGCGCAACAACTGATGCAGCAATTGGGCGACATCCCGACCTACTATACCGCTGCCGACGCCGTGGCCAACGCCGGAATAACCTGGATCGAGCAACAATGGGAAACCGCGCGACTGACTCTGCAACAATCGGGTGCACCGGAATTGGTGCTGGTGATCGACGAGGTGCAAAAAATCGCCAACTGGAGCGAAATCGTCAAACGCCTGTGGGACGAAGACACCCGACTGGCACGGCCGATCAAGGTCGTTCTGCTGGGCTCCTCCCGACTGCTGCTGCAACAGGGGCTTACGGAGTCGCTCGCAGGGCGCTTTGAACTGAGCTACGTCGGGCACTGGTCGCTGTCGGAAATGCAGGAAGCTTTTGGCTGGACGCCCGAGCAATTTGCCTGGTTTGGCGGCTTTCCGGGCGCTGCCGATCTGATTGCCGACGAGCCGCGCTGGAAGCAATACGTCACCGATGCGTTGATTGAAACCAGCATTTCTAAAGACATACTCATGCTCACCCGGGTCGACAAGCCGGCGCTGATGCGGAATTTGTTTGAGCTGGGCTGCGCCTATTCCGGCCAGTTGTTGTCGTACAATAAAATACTTGGTCAGTTGCAGGACGCAGGGAACACCACCACGCTGGCCACTTACCTGGGTTTGCTGGGCCAGGCGGGCTTGCTCTCGGGTCTGGATAAGTACACCGGCAACCGGATTACACAGCGCGGATCGAGCCCTAAATTTCAGGTGCACAATACCGCTTTGCTGAGCGCCCAAAGCGCCGACAGTTTTTCGACCATCCGGCTTCAACCCGACAAATGGGGGCGGCTGGTTGAATCGACAGTGGGCGCCTACCTCATCAATGAAGGCCTCGCCGACGACTTCCGGGTGTTATACTGGCGTGAGGGAGGCCATGAAATTGATTTTGTACTGGAAAAACGCGGCAAAATCATCGGCCTCGAAGTCAAAAGCGGCCCCGGCCCGGCCAAAACTTCCGGTATGGCCGCTTTTCAAAAAAACTTCCGGCCCGACCGGGTTTTGCTGGTCGGCGACGGCGGCCTGCCCTGGCCGGAGTTTCTGCGCATACGCCCCAACGAACTATTCTGATCACTACAACATTCGAAGAATTCTACTTACCCATACCATGTTCAAAACATTCTTTCAATTCGAACTCCGCTCCTGGCTGCGTTCGCCCATGCCCTGGATTTTCCTCTTCATCATTGCCTTGTTGTCGTTTTTCGGCACCATCTCCGACGAAGTGACCATCGGGGGCAGCTTCGGCAACGTGTGGAAAAACGCGCCTTTCGTTGCGCAAAACTGGTATGGGGTCTTTTCCCTTCTGTGCATCCTGCTCACCACGGCTTTCCTCAATTCGGCGGCTATCCGCGATTTCGAGCGCCAGACGAGCCAGATCATCTTTTCCAAACCCATCGGCAAAGCGGGTTATTACTTCGGCCACTTCGCCGCCGCCTTGCTGGTGTCGATCATTCCCATGCTGGGGGTTAGCCTGGGCATGTGGACGGGCGCTGGTCTCAACAGCGTGTTCAACTGGCTCGAGCCCAACCGTTTCGGCCCCTTCGAAGCCAACGGCCACCTCATGGGCATCCTGATTTTTGCCTTGCCCAACAGTCTTTTCGTCGGCGGTGTGTTGTACGCCGTGGCGATCAATACCCGCTCCACGCTTTATTCCTTCGTAGCGGCGACTGCCCTGCTCGTTGGCTACATCGTGGCCGGCAACCTGCTGCGCGACCTCGACAACGAGCAACTGGCCATGCTGCTCGATCCCTTTGGGTTCCGGGCATTCAGCATCGAAACCAAATACTGGACGGTGGATGAAAAGAACCACCAGGCCCTGGGGCTTGCCGGCGGCCTGTTGCTCAATCGCCTGCTTTGGTCGGCGGTGGGCCTGGCCATCCTCTTTTTGGGTTACCGGCTGTTTGATTTTTCTGAAAAAAAATCGGGCGGCAAAAAGGCGGCAAAGGCCGACGAGGGCGAAGAAGGAATAGCCCTCAAATCGCTGGGTGACTTGCCGCGCGTGGCTGTATCGGGCAGTACAGGCACCATATTCAGTCAGTTGTGGAGCCAGTTTAAAACCGAATGGCTCGGCATCGTGCGCAGCACGGCGTTTATCCTGTTAGCCATTCTCGGACTGCTCAACTGCGTGCCCAACCTGTTCAGCGCCAACGACGGCTACGGTACCCACGAACTGCCGGTGACCTATACCATGGTCAACCTGATCCGCGGCTCGTTTTACATGTTCTCCATCATCATCATGGTCTATTTCAGCGGCATGGTGATCTGGAAAGAGCGCAGCAACCGCATCAGCGAGATCACCGACGCCCTGCCGACCAAAAACTGGACGGCCTGGGCGGGCAAATTCAAGGCGGTGCTCGGCGTCATGCTCGTTTTGCAGATATTGGTCATGCTGGCGGCCATGCTGGCGCAAAAAATGCTGGGTTTCAACGACCTGAATCTCTGGGTGTACATCCGCGAGATGCTGATCGTCGACATGCTCGGCTTCGCTTTTATGCTGGCCCTGGCCTTCTTCGTACAGGCTTTGTCGCCCAACATGTACCTCGGCTTTTTTATCACGATCATGTTCATCATTGTGAACAGTTTCGTGTGGTCGACGGTCAAAATCGAATCGAACATGGTGGAATTTGCCGCTACGCCGAGTTATATCCTGTCCGACTTTTACGGGTATCAGCCTTTCGGTAAAGGATTGTTCTGGTTCAATGCCTACTGGGGCTTGTTTTGTGCCCTGCTGGCGCTGGCGGCCATCCTGATGTGGCCGCGCGGCAAGGAAAGCGGCTGGAAAAAACGTTTCAAGATCGCCCGCATGGAGTGGGCGCAATACCGCGTATTCGGGTACAGCGCCATCGTCCTGTTTTTGCTTACCGGCGGCTGGACGTATTACAACACCCAGATACTGAACAAATACGTGAATTCGGGCAAACAGGAGCGCTACCAGTTTGATTACGAGATTAAATACAAAAAATTCGAGGGGCGGCCTCAGCCCCGGGTGTACGACGTGAAATACGACATCGACCTGCGCCCAGAGACGCGTTCGCTGTTTGTAACCGGACAATTCAAAGCGCGCAATATTTCGGGGAAAAGTATCGACACCCTGTACGTCAACACCCCGCAGTACGGCAAATTCGACATCAAAAACGAGCGGCTTTCCCTCCTGCACAACGACTCTGCCCTGCACTGGCGCATGTACAAATTCGAGCCCGCTCTGCAACCCGGCGATTCGCTGACGCTCGAATTTACCACTCGTTTCGAGCCTAAAGGTTTTGAAAACGAAGTGACCTGGAGCCGCATCGTACAAAACGGTTCGTTCTTTGACAACACCGACATCATGCCCATTTTCGGGTATCAGGAAGGCAACGAAATGGGCGACAAAAACCGCCGCCAGCACTACGGCCTGCCCGAAAAGTCGCGCCGCCCGGCCCTCAATCACCAGGATACCCTGCACCGCATGGACGCCTACATCGGGCTCAACAGCGACTGGGTGAACGTGGAAACCGTCATCCGAACGGCGCCCGACCAGATCGCCATCGGTCCGGGCTCGCTCCTGCGCGAATGGGAGGAAAACGGCCGCCGCTGCTTCCAGTACAAACTCGACCACGCTTCTTTCAACTTTTACTCCTTCCTCTCGGCCCGCTACGAAGTGGCCCGCCGCGACTGGAACGGCGTCAAACTGGAAGTGTATTACCAGCCGGGCCACGATTTCAACGTCGAACGCATGCTCGGCGCCATGGAGAAATCGCTCGATTATTTTACCAAAAACTTCGGTCCGTACTACCACAAGCAGTGCCGAATCATCGAGTTTCCGCGCTTCTCCGACTTTGCGCAGTCGTTCCCCGGCACCATGCCCTATTCGGAAGGCGTGGGTTTTATCCAGGATTTCCGGCCCGAAGACGACGATATCGACCTGATGTTCTACGTCGCGGCCCACGAGATCGGGCACCAGTACTGGGGCCACCAGGAATGCGGCGCCCAGATGCAGGGCGGCGAAATGCTGGTCGAAACCTTCGCCCAATGGAGCGCCCTCATGGTGATGGAGCACGAATATGGCCGCGACCAGATGCGCAAATTCCTGCGCTACGAGATGGACCGCTACCTGCGCGCCCGCGGCCGCGAAACCCAGCGCGAACTGCCGCTGGCCCGCTGCGAAGGCCAGGGCTACATTCACTACAACAAGGGCAGCGCCTCGATGTATTATTTGAAGGAAATGATCGGTGAAGACCAGGTCAATGCCGCCCTGCGCGCTTTTCTTGAAAAATATCGCTATGCCCCGCCGCCCTACCCGGTCAGCCTCGATGCCATCGACGAGTTTTACGCCCACACACCCGATTCGCTCGATTACGTGGTCAAAGACCTGTTTGAAGACATCACCTTGTTTGAAAACCGCTGCAAGGAAGGCACGGCCAAAGACCTCGGGAACGGCAAATGGGAAGTTACCATCCGGGTCGATTGCCAAAAACTGAAAGCCGACGACCTGGGCAAGGAAACCGAGGCCGCGCTGAACGACTACATCGAGATCGGCGCCTTTGCCAAGCCAGAAGGCGACAGGAAGTACGGCAAAACCCTTTACCGGCAACGGGTGAAAATCACGCAGCCGACCTCGTACTTCACCTTCACTGTGGATGAAAAACCGGACAAAGCCGGTGTCGATCCCTTCTCTTTACTGGTGGATCGCAACCCGGAGGACAATTTGAAAGAGTTGTAATCAATCGCTGTTTTTCAGTTTCTCCGGTATTTCGACCGGCCGCAGTTCGGCCAGGTTGAACAGCTCGGTTTTGCCCTCTTTTTTCAACAGTTCGACGAGGTGGCGGCAGTTTTCAAAAAAGACTTCCGCCTCGTCGGGGTTGAGTTTTTTGCGGGGTTTGTAGGCGAGAAAATAGTAATTGTTGCCTTCGAGGTGCGACGGCGGGCGTTCGGTGAGGAACTCGCGCACGGCGCCCGAAAACTTGTCGCGCACCAGCTCGCTCAATTCGCCGTTGAGGCGGAAGCGTTCGGAAAACTCGGGGTGTTCCTCGAAATTGATATCGCTGGAGAGCCCCAGGCGGTCGAGCACTTTGTGGTACCAGGTTTCGGGCTTGAGTTTAAAATTGGGCAAAAACCAGTCTTTGTCGTTGGCGAAAAAAACGGTTTGTACGATCCGGCGCCGGCTGTTGTTGGATGAGACGTAGTAGGTGTAATCGAAGAGGTGCACTTCGGTATCGCCGATTTTACCGGAGAGTACGTTGGTGATTTTGCCGCTGTGCCACCAGCGCCGCATGCGATGGAAGAGGTCGAAGGATTTCAACTGCTGAAGCAGTCCGAAGTCGTCTTTTTCCCGAAACTGAAGACCCAGTCTTTGGGCCATGGCGGACAACTGTATGCGGCGTTTGCGGTCCGTTTCGCGGCGGTGGTAAAGCCGGCCGGCGGCAAAGGCGCCCGCGGCGAAAAGAAACACGAGGGGAATGACAAATGGGGCAATCACCAGAAAGAGCATATTTGAAGGACATTTGGATTTGTCCCGGCAAGTTGGGCGACGCCGCGCATTTTTCCAAAAAAAAGAGACCTGAACCGACAAAATATCGGTCAGGCCTCCATGTTTTCAGAAAGATTGAAGCGTGCTTAACTTTTAGCGGCGTCGGGCGGGATGGGCGCCGGCACGATGTTTTTCACCGGCGGCAGGCTTTTCAGGAAAGCGAACAGGGCTTTCAGTTCGTCGTCGGTCATCTGGGCATAATTGGGCCAGGGCATAGGCGGAAGCAGAGGGCGGGAGCTTTCCATGCCTTTGTACTTGCCTTTGCGGATGGCGGTCATGAACTGTTCTTCCGTCCAGGCGCCCAGGCCGGTATCGTCGGGCGTCAGGTTGGAGGAGAAGGAGGTGCCCCATGCGCCTTGCCAGGCAGAGAGGTGTTCGTTGGTGATCGTCCAGCCCATTTGCTGAGGCGATGCGGGTTTGAAAGAGGGCAACGAACCGTCGGCCGGGTGCCCCGAGAGGCGGCGCGACATGTCGGGCGCGGGGCCCTGTGCCGTCATGATTTTTGGGGTGTGGCAGTCGTCGCAGCCGGAGATGGTCGCCAGGTGTTTGCCCCATTCCACTTGCGAGGCATAGCCGCCAAAACTGGCAGCGGGCGTGGCGTTGGCTTCGGGTTTGGGAGAAGCGGCCTGATCGCAAGCCGCGGCAAAAAACAACAGGATCAGGGACAGGAAGACAGAGAACGATAGGGTAGTTTTCATCTTTGATAAGCTAGTGATAAAATTGAATGAATTGGCGTTAGACAGGGTTCCTTTCGCACCGGGTTGCAAGGCTGCAAGTATATTTCTTTCCGGCGAAACAAAGGTCCGGCCTTGTCCAGGTATTCCCAATCGCATAAAAGGAGGAAAGTCGGCGGTAATGTGCGGCATTTGTCGCATAAAAATGTGAGTGCCGTATTTCGTCCGTTTTTTTGCAACTTGCAGCGCTCTACTACTCCCTGTCGTGCTGATCGTTCACTCCCTGACGAAAAGGTTTCTTTGGTTGTGCCTGTCAATTTTGGCGCATAGTCATCTGGTATTCGCCCAGTTGCCGGGTATCGCTTTTTTCCATTACAATTCTGAAGACGGGTTGCCCAACGACAATATCAGCGCGCTGACGCTCGATCGCGAGGGGTTTCTGTGGGTGGGTACAACCGACGGACTGGCGCGTTTCGACGGGCGGCGTTTTGAAGTGTTCCGGCATACCGATAACGATCCGAAAACCATCCCGAACAACATCATTTACGGGTTGGGCGCCGATGACAGGGGGCGTATCTGGGTGTCGACCGAAAGAGGGCTTTGCTGGTACGACGCTTACAACCGCGCCTTTCGCCAGTTTCCGCTGCACAAACTCGGCGCCGAAAATGACCCTCATTTAGGCTGGCTTTCCAACCTCTCGGTGGGCAGCGACGGGTATGGCTGGATTGCGGCGAGCAATTTTCTCCTGCGCATCGATCTGAACACACTGGACACACTCTATTACCCGTATCCCGACAACCTGAACGGCGCCAGCACCTTTTTTGAAGACAGCGATCAGCGCATCTGGCTCAATATTATGGGGCGTACGTATCGCTTTTACCGCGAAACCGGCCAGTTCAAATATTACCTCGGCCATATCGACGGCCATCCATCCACCGGCGGGTTCGGTGAAGATTCGCAGGGCAGGGTCTGGTCGAGCAGCTGGGGCAACGGTTTTTACCATTACGACGCGGCAGCCGATCGTTTTGTCGACTTTCCCGACCGGCATGCGATCGCTTCCTGTTTTCTTTTCGACGACCTGCCCGGTTATGGTCCTTCTATCTGGGTTGGCGGCGGCGTCTACGGCATTTACATCCTGACCTTGCGCGATACGGTTGCCCATGAGTTTCCAAACAGGCATCTGGAGCCGTATTCTCACAACAGAACGCGGGTAATGGCCATGGTGCGCGATTCAACGACCGGCATCGTATGGCTCGGCACAGAAGGCGGTTTGGAAAAATACGACCCCAGAGATCTGAAATGCAGCCGAAACTATTTGCCCGAAGCGGAGTCGTCGGGGCAGTTTGTGGCTTTTTCACAAATGCTTCAAGACCCGCTCGACCAGGACCGGTACTGGATCGCCGTGTGGGGGAGCGGCCTTTTTGAGTGGCATCGAAAAGAAAACCGCTACAAATACTACGGTACCGCTGCGGGTTTGCATGACCTGGAGCCCTTCGGTATGGTGCTGAGCCGAAACGGTACCTTATGGCTGGCCCAGGTCAACGGCGTGCAGGAAGTGGATACGCGGACCGGACGCTCGCTCCGGGTGCTGGGTCCCGGTTTCCTGAAAACGCCGCGCATCAACCACAAAATACTGAGCATAGAGGAAGGCGCCGACGGCAGTATCTGGATCGGTGCAAACTATGAAGGCTTGTTCCGCCTCAACCCGACCACTAACCGGGTGGTGAAGATCGAACTTCCGGGCATTCTAGATCGCTCCAAAACGCAAAGAATCAACAGTTTGCTCAAAGACAGCCGCCATCATGTGTACATCGGTTCCGACGACGGCCTCTACCGCTGCAGCGAAAATGAAACCCGGGCCGAACTGATCTGGAGAAAGCCGGAATGGCAACTTGGCTTTGGCGATATGACCTTCGACAGCCTGGGCCGTCTGTGGGCCGCCACGCGCGACGGCGCCTTGTGTTTTAACGAAAATGGCGTGCTGGTCGACAGCCTCAACTCCCGAAACGGGCTACCCAACCGCCTCGTCTTTTACCTCACCACCGACCGCCAGGGGCAACTGTGGGTGGGCACCGGCAACGGCCTGTTTCGCTACGACCCGCAAAAACGGGTGGTAACCTCCTCCTTTACCAAAAAAGACGGCTTGTTCAGCAACTCCATCGAAAACATGCTGGTGACCCTTCCTACGGGCGAAGTGTGCGTGGGGCACATGTACAGTTTCAACCTGTTTGATCCGGAATACCTGCCTCAAAATACCATTGCTCCCAAAGTCGTACTCTCGGGGTTAAAAGTGTTGAACAGACCGCGTTGGCCCGGCCCCGAACAAATGCTGGTGCTGAATCCGGGCGAAAATGTGGTGAGTTTTGATTTTTCGGTGTTGAATTTTACCCAACCCGAAGCAACCATCCTGTCGTACCGCCTGATCGGGTTCTCGGAAGAGTGGGATACCTCGCATCCCGGCGTGCCGATTACCTACACCAATCTCGACGGCGGAGAATACGTCCTGCAAGTCAAGGCGATCAACGGCGACGGCATGGAAAGCGCCTGGCCGTACGAATTGCGCATCGAGGTCATTCCGCCCTATTACAAAACCGGCTGGTTCCGGATGCTCATCTCGCTGGCGATCGTGGGACTGGTATCGCTGGCGTTCTGGTATCGCGAACAGCAGCAGCGCCGGCTCGATGCCATCCGTCGGCGTATTGCCCGCGACCTGCACGACGACATGGGCAGCACCCTGAGCAGTATCCGTTTTTTTAGCGAAGTAGCCCAAAACCGGCTGGCCGGCGCCGAACACACCGATGCCCGCTCCCTGCTCCACCGCATCGCCGATAGCGCCGGAACCTTGTCGGACGCCGTTCGCGAGATCGTGTGGGCCATCGGCGGGAAAAATGACCAACTCGACGACCTCGTGACCCGTATGCGGGAGTTCGGACTGCGTATTTGCGAAGCAAAAAATATCAGTTTCAAAACCGATCTGCCCGATCCGATGCCGCAGCGCACCTTGCGCCCCGATCAGTTGCGCAATATTTACCTGATTTTCAAAGAAGCCGTCAATAACGCCGCCAAATACGCCGATTGTACTGAAATACAACTTCGCCTGCGAATGCGCCGACAGTTTCTCACCCTCGAAATAAGCGACAATGGCCGAGGCTTCGACCCCGAGGCCGTCTCATCTCAAGGCGGCAATGGTTTGCCCAATCTCCGGCAACGCGCCGCTGAAATCGGCGGTAAACTTAGTCTGGAAACCGCCCCCGGCCAGGGCGTCCGGGTGGTGCTGACGGCAAAGGTTTGATCAATTGTGGCCTTCCAATCCGCCGACCCAACCCGCCATCGCCATGCTCCATACCAGCGCTGCCATGCGGGCATCGTGCAGGAAATTATTGACCAGGCCATGCAGGAAAAAACTACTCAAACCCAGCAGCAGGAATAAAGCCAGCCGGCGTTGCCCGGGAGTAGCTGCCCGGAAATAGTTTTGAGCGCCTTGTCTCAGGGCAGCCACAACGACCAGCAGCCACAACGCCAGTCCGGGCCAACCCGTTTCCGCCAGCGCCTGGGCGTATTCCGAATGCGCGCCGCCGCCCCGGCCGTAATTGCTCGGGTGGCGCCGGGTAATCGGCTCCACGACGCTGATGCGGGTCATTTCTTCCGGCTTTTGATACGGCAAATATTGGAAGGCGAATGTGCCGGGTCCGAAACCCGTCCAGGGCCGGTCGAACGACATGCGCCAGGCACACGACCAGCGGTTGAGGCGTTCGCGGGAGGAGACGTCGCCAGCCAGTTTGCCGGATAAATACGGCTGCCAGTAGGCCAGCGCCGCCAGGCAAGTCACGGTGAAAGCCAGCAGGACTTTTTTTTGCCAGTGCCGTTTCAACAAAAACCAGCAAGCCAGGTAAGCAGTGGTGAAAAGACTCAATGCCGCCGCCCGTGAAGCGGTAAGCAGAAGCGCGGCAACAAGCAACGCGATTGCGAGGCCTTTGTAGCGGGTCAATTTTTCTACAGTGCTTGTCGCCCCCCAAATCGCCATCACCGTCACGGCGCCAAACACTGTGTGGTCGGCAAAAAAAGGCATGGGCGCCAGATTGGCCTGGACGCTTCGAAATTGATAAAAAAAGCCGTGGTGAATAATCGTATACAGCGCCACTCCCGCCATCGACCAAAAGAAACCGGGCCATACTTTGCGCCAAAGACCCGGAAAAAGGGTCACTCCGACCCCGAACACCCACAAGTGTCCGATGCTCACCAGTACATATTTCCACGACACAATGGGCATGGAAGAGCTGAACGCCGTTGCACACAACCATACCGACCAAATCAAAATAGCGGTGTGAAATACCCTGAGTTTGGGCAGGGGAAAACCTGCCTGCCGCCAGGCCAGTAACAGCCCTATACCCGAAATGGCCAAAAGCGGTTCGGCAGGCAGTTCAATTGCCCAATTCCCGAACGAATATTCCACCGACCAGGGAAGCATGGCAAACAGCACTTGATACAGGCGGACGAGCCAGACAGGCGGCATTTATAAATTTTTTGTTTTTAAAAATTAAATCAATTTGTTTAATTTGCATCCAAAATAAACACCCACGTGGCAAAAAAACAACAGGATACCCATTCCCCGGCGACGCCCTACCTCAAAGGCCGGGGGGCGCAGATTAATCCGGGTACCCGCTTCGATCAGCACTTGCACGACGGTCAGCCGGTCGACTGGGCTTTGGTGGAAGCCGATTGGGAGACGCCCGACCTGCCCACCGAATACCTCGAAACGCATCCGAAAACCATCCTCAACAAGGTCGAAAGTAGCGATATTCCGATGGAGTGGAGCCTGAATCCTTACCAGGGCTGCGAACACGGCTGCATTTATTGCTACGCCCGCAACACACATCCTTACTGGGGCTTTTCGGCCGGCCTCGATTTTGAGCGCAAGATCCTGATCAAACGCAATGCCGCCGAGTTGCTCGAAAAGGAATTGAAAAAAAAGACCTGGAAAGCCTCACCGGTCATGTTTGCCGGCAATACTGACGTGTATCAGCCCGCCGAGCGCAAATTCGGCATCACCCGCGCCTGTCTCGAAGTATTCTGGAAATACCGCCATCCCGTGGGCATTATCACCAAAAACAGCCTCGTGCTGCGTGATCTCGATCTGCTCACCCGGCTGGCGTCCGAAAACCTGGTCAGCGTAGCCCTCAGTATCACGACCCTGAGCGACGAGCTCTGCCGTTTCCTCGAACCCCGCACCGCCACACCCCGGCAGCGTCTGCGCACCCTCGAAACGCTGGTGGGGCGCGGTATCCCGGTGTTCGTCATGATGGCGCCCATTATCCCCGGTCTCAACGACCACGAAATACTGCCGCTCGCCAAAAAAGCAGCCGAACTGGGCGCCTCGGGTATCGGTCACGGCATGGTGCGGCTCAACGGCGACGTGGGCCTCATTTTTGAAGACTGGATTCGAAAAACCATGCCCGACCGCGCCGACAAGGTGCTCAACAAGATCCGCTCCACCCACAACGGCGAACTGTTCGATCACCGCCCCGGTCTGCGGATGCGCGGCGAAGGCAAAATCGCCGAGATCGTGTCGGCGCAGTTCAAACTGGCGCGGGAGCGTTATTTCAAGGACCGGAAAATGCCGAAACTGAATTGCGAACTGCATGAGCAGTTCAAGACGGGGCAGATGCGGTTGTTTTGAGAAAGGTTGTTACCTCTCAGATAACAGGCTCGCTACCTCATTTTTGAGGATCGGTAAATGGTTTTTGATGACTGCCCAAACCTGTACGTCATCAATGCCGTCATATCCGTGTATAAGAAGGTTGCGAAAATCGATGATTCTGCGCTTTGACGAAATTTGAACTTCTGATTGTAATTTGGTTAGGCGGGTGAGCGCTCTCCAATAATTTCAAATTCCCTTTCAACTGCTCTTTTAACCGTGTAATTACGTTCGTAATCATTATACGATACACAGGAAGACAAATGATGGTCAATGCCGCGTATGGCTTCCTGGATATGAGACAGCAACATGAGTTCTTCTCTAAGCATACACCAGTTTGCTTTTTTCAGCGAGTTCAGCTTTGAAGTATGGGTTTTTGACAGATCGTTCAATCACTAAATCCACTTTCCTGCTATACAATTCTTGAATTGCATACCAAAGTGACCACCACAGTTCCCCGTTTTCGACGGGATCCAGATTATCTTCGAATGTGATCAGAAGGTCTATATCGCTATCCTCGTTAAAATTATGGGTCAAAACCGATCCAAAAGCATATGCGCTGACCACCTTGTGCGTTTTTAACAAACGAATCAGGTCAGGCATTTTTTGAGCAAAATATGGGTGGAATTGCGCCATGATTGAAGCAAAAATAGTAGTTTTTGACCAGAAAGCAAACCACTCACACCCTCGTAATCTTCGCCCCGATCGCATTCAAACGCTGATCGATGTACTGATACCCGCGATCGATCTGGTGCACGTTGTGGATGCGGCTGGTGCCTTTGGCCGACAAGGCGGCGATCAGCAGGGCCTGGCCCGCGCGGATGTCGGGCGAGGTCATGTCGATGCCCCGCAGCGGATAGCGGCGGTCAAGGCCGATCACCGTGGCGCGGTGCGGGTCGCAGAGGATGATCTGGGCGCCCATGTCGATCAGTTTGTCCACGAAAAACAGGCGGCTTTCAAACATTTTTTGGTGGATTAGTACGCTGCCCCGGGCCTGTGTGGCCACTACGAGCACGATCGACATGAGGTCGGGGGTGAAACCCGGCCAGGGTGCGTCGTAGATGGTCAGGATGGAGCCGTCGATAAAGGTGCTGATTTCGTAGCGTTCCTGTGCCGGGATGTGCAGGTCGTCGCCTTTCTGATCGATCCGGATACCCAGTCGTTCGAACGTGTGCGGGATGATGCCCAGGTGCGGGATGCCCGCGTTTTTGATCGTTATGTCCGACTGCGTCATGGCGGCCAGTCCGATAAAGGAGCCGATTTCGATCATGTCGGGCAGACAGCGGTGTTCGGTGCCGCCGAGGTGTTCCACGCCTTCGATTTCGAGCAGGTTGGAGCCGATGCCGCTGATGCGGGCGCCCATGCGGTTGAGCATGCGGCAGAGTTGCTGCACGTAGGGCTCGCAGGCGGCGTTGTAAATGGTGGTTTTGCCTTTGGATAGCACGGCAGCCATGACGACGTTGGCGGTACCGGTGACGGAGATTTCGTCCATGTGCAGGTACGTGCCTTGCAGTCCTTCTTTGGGTTGCTGTACGTAGTAAATATCCTTTTCGTCGTCGTATTTGAACTCGGCGCCCAGTTTCTGAAAACCCAGGAAGTGGGTATCGAGGCGGCGGCGGCCGATTTTGTCGCCGCCGGGTTTGGGCAGGGTAGCGCGCCCGAAGCGGGCCAGTAGCGGACCAATGAGCATGACCGAACCGCGCAGGCGCTGGGCGTCTTTCATAAAGGCTTCGGAGCGCAGGTAGCTGATGTCGATGGTGCCCGCACAAAAGCGCCAGGTATCGGCCGATTGTTGCTCGACGGTGACGCCGAGGCCGTGCAGCAGCTCGATCAGTTTGTTGACGTCGAGAATGTTCGGGACATTGGATATGGTGACGGCGTCGTCGGTGAGCAGTACGGCGCTGATGACCTGAAGCGCTTCGTTTTTGGCGCCCTGGGGCAGGAGTTCGCCATGCAGCGGCTGGCCGCCGATGACTTCGAAAGTGTCGAGTTGCATGTCTGGGACGAAGGGTTTTGGGCTTTACACGGTTTGGCGGGGGCGAAAGTAGGGAGATCGCCGCTTTTGTACGGCGGGCGGCGGGATTTTTGGGTGATTCGGCTAAAAGGGCAAATAAAAAGCCCCCGGCGTGTTCGCCGGAGGCCCAGAAATTTTATCCAAAAAATGTCTTGTCGCGATTAAACGATCTTGACATCTACTGCATTCATTCCTTTTTTACCGCGTTCGGTGCGGTAGCTGACTTTGTCGCCTTCACGAATGTTATCGATGAGGCCGCTGATGTGAACGAAGATTTCTTCGCCCGAGTTGTTGTCAACAATGAAGCCAAAGCCTTTGGTTTCATTGAAGAACTTTACTGTTCCACTGTACATTGAAAAAAAATTGTAAATGATGATGTGGCAATGTGCCGCTGCAAAGGTAGGGGTATTTTTTATAAAAAACTGATTTTCAATTTTTTTTGCAAAAAGGGGCCTTAACAAGTAAAAAAGTGGCTGTCTCACAAGCCCGGCCGGATAAAACCTTTGTGAGATTATTTCACGCAAAGCCGCAAAGGAGCATGCCCCTTTGCGCGCTTTGCTCCTTTGCGGCCTTCGCGTGAAATACGCCTCCCTCTGTGTCTCTGCGTCTCTGCGTGCAATAAAAATCCCGCGTGAAACATAAATCGTTCTGCGGCTTTGCGTGAAACTTGATTCGCCGGGGTTCCCGGGTCACCAGGTTAATGAGACAACCTCTTTAGTGTTGCTATCAAAAAGATACCGTGTCTGCGATCAGGCAAGCTTGACATTTACTGCGTTCGGACCTTTTCGGCCGTCCTGGATTTCAAAGGTGACCTTGTCGTTTTCCCTGATTTTGTTGACGAGGCCGCTTACGTGTACAAAGATTTCTTTGCCCGAACCGTCCTCCTGAATGAAGCCAAAGCCTTTGGTTTCATTGAAAAATTTTACTGTTCCAGTGTACATTGAAAAAAAATTGAGAAGGGTGATATGGCTAAGTGCCTCCTCAAAGATAAGGTGTTTTCGCTGTAAATTGGAATTCTGCCGAGTTCCTTGATCCGCTTGAAGAACGCGGGGTTATGCTCCCTTCGTCAGCCACATGCCGGCCAGCGCGGTCAGGAAATACGGCACCAGAGCGGCTGCTCCGCCGTAGTCCTGCGCCAGTCGCTGCCCGAAGAACAGGCACAACAGTGCCGCGGCAGCCACCGCCTGGCCATAAAACGCCAGCGTGGCCGTGCCGCTAAGCAACAGTTGCACTGCTCCTGCCGCCGACAATGCCCCGGCGCTTACTTCCAGCAGGGTAATGACCGGCATCATCAGCGACACCATTCCGGCCAGCGGACTTTTTTTGAAATGCGCGCTGAAATAGGCCAGGTTGCCCCGGTAGTGAAACACCTTGTCGAGGCCCGACTGGAGAAAAAGGATGGCCATAAAAAGGGAAACGGCGAGTTGCGGGAGCATAAATGTGCTAAACATCTGATTTATAATTTCGTATTTTAAAAATGCTTCCACCCCTGCGCTTTCAGCTCGTGCAGGTTCCCGCCCTTGGTATTCAGTTTTACACCGTCTTTGGCATCCAGAATTTCCCCCGCGATATAAATATCGGGCAGGTATTTGACCTTGTCCACGTCTTTGGGGTCGATGGTGAACAGCAGTTCGTAGTCTTCCCCGCCGCTCAGGGCGCAGGTGATCGGGTCTAGTTTGAAATGCAGGGCCTGCATCTGCGAATCGGGGTGGATCGGTACGCCGCTTTCCTCGATGAGGGCGCCCACCCGGCTTTGTTTGCAGATGTGGAAGATTTCAGAGGCCAGTCCGTCGGAAATGTCGATCATGGCCGTGGGTTGCAGATCGGCTTTCCGGAAGGCCTCGATCATATCGGTGCGGGCTTCGGGTTTGAGTTGGCGGCCGATGATGTATTGCTGGTTGTCGAATTCGGGTTGCACGTCGGGGTTTTCCTGCCAGATGCGTTTTTCGCGTTCGAGCAACTGGAGGCCGAGGTAGGCCCCACCCAGGTCGCCTGTGATGCAGATCAGGTCGCCCGCCCTGGCGCCCGAGCGGTACACCAGGCGGTCGGGCTCCACGGCGCCGATGGCTGTGACGCTGATGATGAGTCCGCGGGGCGAGGAGGTCGTGTCGCCGCCCACCAGATCGACGCCGTAGTGTCGGCAAGCAGTGCGGATGCCGTCGTAGAGTTCGTCAAGGGCTTCCACCGAAAACCGGTTGCTGAGCGCGATGGAGACAGTGATCTGGCGCGGGATGGCATTCATCGCACAGATGTCTGAGAGATTGACCACCACGGATTTGTAACCCAGGTGTTTGAGCGGCGTGTAAGCCAGGTCGAAATGGATGCCTTCGACGAGCATATCGGTGCTTACCACGGTGGCCAGGGGGCCATTGAGCACCACGGCGGCATCGTCGCCCACGCCGCGCAGGGTAGAGGGCTGGCGCAGGGGGAAGTCGCGTGTGAGGTGCTCGATAAGGCCGAATTCGCCGTATTCGTTGACGTCGGTGCGGGTCATTTTTTGGATGGTAAAAGTTGAGATAAATATTGGATCGGGCCTGTAACGCCTGGATCGAAATCAATAAGCGCTCCGGCGCAAATCAATCCTGCCGGCTGCCCAATTGTTCCAGTCGCTTTTCCAGTTCCCGCACTTTCTTCTGCAATTCCGGCAATTGTTTGAACACCACGTAAGCCCGCACGTAGTCGTTGTACGGGATGGCCGGCGAGCCGAACAGCGCCTGTCCCGGCGTTTTGATCGAAGAGCCCACACCGCTTTGCGCCTGCAACTGGGTGCCGTCGGCGATGTGCAGGTGGCCGGCCAGCCCCACCTGGCCGCCCAACACCACGTTTTCACCCACTTTGGTACTGCCGGCGATACCTACCTGGGCCGCCATGACGGTATTGCGGCCTACTTCTACGTTGTGAGCGACATGCACGAGGTTGTCGATTTTGGCGCCTGCCCGGATTACGGTGCTGCCGATGGCCGCGCGGTCGATGCAGGTATTGGCGCCGATTTCCACGTCGTTTTCCAGTACGACGTTGCCCACCTGCGGTACTTTTTTCCAGCTGCGGTCGGGTTGCGGTGCAAAACCGAAACCGTCGGCGCCGATCACGGCATTGGCGTGCAATACGCAGTTGTCGCCGATGACGCACTCGTGGTGAATTTTTGCCCCCGGAAAAATCCGGCAATTGCGCCCGATCCGGGTATTTTTCCCGATAAACACCTGTGCCCCGATCACGCAGCCTTCCCCGATGTCGACACCCGCTTCCACCACGGCAAAATCGCCGATGGAGACGCCGGCGCCGAGCGTAGCCGAAGCATCGATGGCCGCCCGGTCCGATACGGCGCCCGAGTTGCTGCTTTGCACCGCCTGAAACTGGCTGAGCAAAAAGGCCAGACTTCCGCGCACGTCGGCTACCCGCAGTAGTGTGGGCTTGACGGGCTTGCTGGGTTGAAATTCCTTGTTGACCAATAAAACAGAAGCCTGGGTGGTGTACACCTGGGCTTCGTATTTGGGGTTGTCGAAAAAACTGAAATCGCCTTCGCCCGCTTCTTCGATGCGGGCCGGACGGCTGACGGTGGCTTGCGGGTCGCCTTCAAGGGTGGCGTTGAGCAGCTGGGCAAGTTCGGCGGCTGTGATCTTCATGCCGTAAAGGTAGCCAGCAAATGCTTCGGGTTGCCTGTTACAGGTCAATTTCCAACAGCACCGGGCAGTGGTCGGAATGTACGACCTCGTTCAGTTGGCGGGCGCTGACGATATGCGGCGCCAGATTGTCGGTTACCGACTGGTAATCGATGCGCCAGCCTTTGTTTTTGCCGCGCGATCCGGCACGGAAACTCCACCAGCTGTATTCCACTTTTTCGGGGTTGGCATAGCGAAACGCGTCGATAAAACCGCTTTCAAACCACTTGCTCATCCAGGCGCGCTCCTCTGGCAGGAATCCGCTGCTTTTTTTGTTGCCCTTGGGGTCGTGAATATCGATCTCCTGGTGCGCGATATTGTAGTCGCCTACAATGATGAGCCGGGGGCGCTCTCTTTTTAACTCGCCGGCCCAGGCAAAAAAGTCGTCGAGAAACTGCATTTTGAAATTTTGCCGCACATCGCCCGTGGTGCCCGAGGGGAAGTAGCAATTGAGCAGCGTCCAGTCGCCGAAATCGGTGCGCAGGATGCGCCCTTCGCGGTCGTAGGCCGCTATTCCGCAACCTGTCGATACCTTGTCCGGCCGTTTTTTACTAAACGTCGCCACTCCGCTGTACCCTTTTTTCTCCGCCGAATGCCAGTGGTGCACGTAGCCGAGGGCTTCCAGTTCGAGCATCGGCACGTCTTCGGGCATTGCTTTGGTCTCCTGAAGACACACGACGTCGGGCTGCTCGGCAGCCAGCCATTCAATAAATCCCTTTGAAATGGCAGAACGTATGCCGTTGACGTTGTAAGAGATGATGCGAAGCATTCGATTGAACGATTGGATGATTGAACGATTGGCCTCCCCCGGCCCCTCCAAAGGAGGGGAGCAGATTATGGAGGAGTTGACAATTGATTTTCAGTACTTTATGTGAAAACTGGAACGAGTTGTCACTGATTTGATATATTAAAATTTAAAACGTAGCATCAATCTACTTTAGATTCCCTGCAAAATACTGAAAACCAATCTATAATGCCTTCCGATCCGTTCCCCTCCTTTGGAGGGGCCGGGGGAGGCCAATCGTTCAATCGTTCAATCGCTCAATCGCTCATCCTTCCACCAGCGTCCCCACTGCTTCGCCGGCCACGATCCGTTTCAGGTTGTCGGGCGAATTGATGTCGAAGACGATGATGGGCATGTTGTTTTCCTGGCAGAGCGTAAAGGCAGTCATATCCATCACTTCGAGGCCGAGGCTGATGACTTTGGCGAAGGTCAGTTTGTCGAATTTGACGGCGTGGGGGTCTTTTTCGGGGTCGGCGGTATAGATACCGTCGACGCGGGTGCCTTTGAGGATCACGTCGGCGCCGATTTCGTTGGCGCGGAGCGCGGCGGCGGAGTCGGTGGTGAAGTAGGGGTTGCCGGTGCCGGCGGCGGCGATCACGACGCGGCCTTTTTCCAGGTGGCGGATGGCACGGCGGCGGATGTAGGGTTCGGCCACGTTTTCCATTTTAAGAGCGGTCATCAGGCGGGTGTACACGCCGATGCTTTCAAGCGCGCTTTGCAGCGCCAGACCATTGATGACGGTGGCCAGCATACCCATGTAATCGCCCGTGACGCTTTCGATTCCGGCCCCTTCCGACTGGATGCCCCGGAAGATATTGCCGCCGCCGATAACCACGGCAATTTGCACACCCATTTCGTGTAACTCTTTGATCTGGCGGGCATAATGCTGGAGCATGTCGGCTTCGATGCCGAATTTTTGGCGACCCATGAGGCTTTCGCCCGAAAGTTTAAGCAGGATGCGACGATAGCGTAGTTTGCTCATTGGAAACAAGAACTTTTGGCTGGAAAAGGAACGGGCGGGCGATTAGCCTGGCAAAGGTCTAAAAAAAATGCGGCAAGCCTTTGTCGGGCCGCCGCATTTCAGGGGACAAATTTTTTTTCGCCCTGATTATTGCGCAAAGCGCGCATCGCGCAAAAACGTTTCGTCGGTCAGGGTATTTAAAAACGCGATCAATTGCGCTTTTTCTGCCGTGCTGAGCGGAATGCCGAGCGTGCCGTCCGACTGCCGCAGGAGCGGGTCGAGTGTGGGCGAATCTTTTACGCCGCCGCCGGCATAGTGGTCCAGTACGCTTTCCAGGGTTTTGAATTTGCCGTTGTGCATGTAGGGGGCCGTGGCCGCGACGTTGCGCAACGAAGGCACGGCAAACTTGCCGATATCTTCACTGAACGTACTCACCTCGGCCCGCCCTTTGTCGAGACTGAAATCGTCGATGACGCCGTTGTTGCGGAACGACTGGTCGGTGAACAAATCGGTGGCGTGGCAAGCAGCGCATTTTTGCTGAAAAACTGCCAGCCCTGCCAGTTCTTCCACGCTCATTTCACCGCCCGGCTCTTTCCTGACGTAGTGGTCGTAGCGGCTGTCGGCGCTCACCAGCATGGCCATAAATTGCGACATGGCTTGCAAAAAACGCGCGGTATTCACTTCCTCCGAGCCGAAGGCCTCGCGAAACAACCCCGGGTATTCCGGGTGGTTGCGGAGTTTTTCAAGCACGACGGCCGGACTTTCATCCATTTCCACCGGATTCTGGATCGGATTCAGCGGCACCAGATCGAGATTGGGCACGCCGCCATCCCAGAAAAAGCTCGTCCGCCAGAGCATGTTTTGCACCGGCAGCGCGTTGCGTTTGCCAAAAAGGTTGTCGATCCCGTGGCTGGTGGGGTGGTCGGGATGGGTGAATGCCGCGAACGAAATATGGCAATCGGCGCAGGCAATGGTGTTGTCGCGGGAAAGAATCGGGTCGTAAAACAGTTTTTTCCCCAATGCAAAACCGGCCTCCGTCACCGGATTAGCCGACAGGTCGTACGCCGGCTGCGGGAAGTTGGAAGGTAGTTTGGGGCCGATAAACGGCTCTTTTTTGTCTTCTTTTTCACAAGATGAAAGCAGGAGCGTCAACAGGACGCCTGTGATCAATATCTTTTTCATGGTCGTTGTTTTAATGAATCACCACCTTACGCTCGCCGTGCCAGTCTTTGCCTTCGATGCGGACGACATAGTTGCCGGCGGAAAAATGGGCAGTGCTCAATGTGATCAGATTGACGCCGGGCGACAGGTGCTCGTCCTGTTGCAGCACGAGTTTACCGTCGGCCGACCAAAGACTGATCCGGGCCTGCTCGCCGTACAAGGTGCGCAGGCGCAAGTGCAGATCGTCGGCCGTCGGGTTGGGGGCGACGTCGAGGGTAAATTGCGGCAAGGGGCCGCCCGTATCCGAGACCTCCTGCACCAGGTTGTTACGGCTCACGAGCCAGAGATCCGGGTCAAATACAAGTTCGGTGGGGCTAAAATCGAGTTGTGCCGTAAACACCTGGCCACTGTACGTATGCGGCAGTACCAGGGTGGTGTCGTGCACGCCGTCGGTCAGCCGGACCGGCACCGGCATTTCGAAGAAAGAAACGGAGGGGTGCGAGGGCGTTTGCTCCAGTTTGATGGTGACCAGCGCCGCGGGCGATTTGGACCAGCTGACGTCGTAGGAGGGGTAACCCTGGCCGTAGAACCAGTCGGCAAAAAATTCATCGAGATTTTTACCCGAGCTGGCTTCCAGATGCGCTTTCAGATCGGCGGTGCGGGCGTAGCGGTAAGCCAGGGCCGGGTCGTCGACGTAGTTGCGCACGCCGGCAAAGAAAGCGCTGTCGCCACTTACCCAGCGAAGCATGTGGAGCAGCATGGCGCCTTTGGCATAGGAGAGGCGGCCGCTGAAAATACGCCCGACGCTGGTGGTATCATTGACCCACACCGAGCCGTCGGGCTGGCTGGTGGCCGAGCTGATCCGCGCCGATTTGAAATTATACCATTGCTGGGGCGCCAGGTTTTCGTAACAAAGGCCGCTGAGGTAGGTAGCGAAGCCCTCATTGAGCCAGATGTCTTCCCAGGAACCGCAGGTGACTTTATCGCCAAACCAGTGGTGGGCGAGTTCGTGGGCCAGTAATTCGTACCCGAAATTGCCCACAAAGGTCATGGTCTGGTGTTCCATGCCGCCGCCCCAGCCGAACTGGGCGTGGCCGTATTTTTCATCCTGAAAAGGATAGAGGCCGAACAGTTCGTTGTACAACTGCATGTGGGCGGCATTCGCCGGAATCATAGACTGTGCCACGGCCAGGTTTTCGGGGTAGATGTAGTTGACCATCAAGGTGGTATCGTTGCCGTAAGGCACCTCGATATTGAAGGTGGCATAATCCGTCACCGCCATACAAACGAGGTAGGCCGCGATGGGATAGCGGTGTTTCCAGTGCGCCGTGGTAAAGCCGCCGGCAGTCACTTCGCCTTGCAAAAGGCCGTTGCTGGCCGGGTGGTTGCCTTCCGGTACGGTGATGAAAATATCGATGGAGTCGATCTTGTCGGTCAGCGATTGTTTGCAGGGCCACCATTCCATGGCGCCGTAAGGTTCAGAGAGCGTCCAAAGGACGGGTGTGCCGCTGTGTTGATTCACCTCGAACGAACCGAACCCGGTGGAGGTCGGTTCGCCCTGATAGAAAAAGGTGATGGAATCGGGCAATAACGCCGGCAGCGCCTGATTGAACTCGACGGTGAGCAGATCGCCATTGTGGGCGAACGATAGCGGAGCCCCGTGATACATGATGCTGTCCATGGTCAGGGCTTCTGAAAAATCGAAGTCCAGACTGCTCAGCGTTTCCGCCGGTTCGAAAATGGTGGTGATTTCACCCTGGATATACCGCACGGCCGGATCGACCGTCCAGTGAACGCGACAATAGCGGATGTCGCTTCGGTTGTCGGCGCTGTTCAGGCCGCTGCGGGGCTGGGCATGGTGGCGCAGCCAATGCGTTTTTTCAGATTCGACGATGGGGTCGAGCGGGTCGGAAACCTGGGCTTCCAAGCTCAGCGGAAATGCGAGCAGGGCCCAGAGGAGCAGTGTGGATTTCATTATTGACCGGATGAAGAGCTGAGAAATTCTTGCGGATTGGCGGCAAATTCTTCTTTGCAGGAAGGATTGCAGAAGCCATAAATTTTTCCCTGATAATGGGCGGTGTCGGTCACGCTGGCATCAACCTTCATGCCGCACACTGGGTCGGTGTCGGAGGCCAGCGCCACGGCTTCGGCTTTGGGAGTTGAGCCCGATTGGGGCTGTGACGGTTGCTGGCAGGAGGCAAGAGCGAAGACAAGGGCAAACAGGCTCAGAAAAACACGAAATTTCATAACAACTGTATTTAATAAGAACAATAAAAATGACGCAGATGCAGGATTGTCGGGTGGGTTGTTTTGGTGTAAAATACTGCAAAAATCGTCAATACTGCATATCCGGTCAAACTGGAGGGCAGCGTATCAAAAAAGGAATACGCCACAGCGTGGATAAAAGGCGCGGGCAGCATTGCGCCGCCCGGCCAACTTATCAAATAAAAAATTCAACTTCAATGGTTGTGGACATGGTCGATGGAGAACATGTCGGCGTAGTTGTCGGCCACCGTTTTGGAATACGGACCGGCGTGCGAGGTCGGGTTGGCGGCTACGCTGATGTTGGTCGGGTTGGTGAACATTTCCAGTACATCCACATACATGTGAACGTGCGGCGCTTCGCTGTTCTCCCGTACCTCTGCTGCTTCGTGCGGTGCGTCGAGGTGTACCTCTTTGAGGTTGTTGAGCGTCGGGCTGTTGAAGCCGCCGAACAAGCCGGTGTGGTATTGGAAGATACGCTGGCCGGTGCTCGGCTCAACCGGCGCCTGCGGCGAGGTACCTTCTACTTTGACAAAAATGTAGCCGGCATTCCAGCTCCAGTACATGCCGCTGGCCGCGCCGGCGGGGTCCAGGTCGCCGGTGCGCTCGCTCACTGGGCTGACGCTTTTGGCGCTGTCGACACCAATCATAAAGTGAATGTGCGAGTAGTCGCCGGCGGGGATGTTGGTCAGCGTGATTTCGCGGGAGTCCGCGTCGTCGCCGTTGCAGAGGAAATAGCAGTCATCTTTGGGCACCACGTATTCCGTGCCATCGGTGGAGACGAGCACAAAGTTGCTGACGAAATAGTTGAACGTGCTGAAATTGACGGTTTCGCCGGCGGCATTGACATAGTCTTTGCCGAATACCAGTGTTTCGTCGCCGGCGCGGTTTTCAAATTCGATCACCACGTCGCCGAATCCGGTCGGAGTGGGATCGGGTTTAGTGTCGTCTTTACAGGCAGGCAGGGTCGTGAGCAGGAAGAGGGCCAGCAGGGGGAAAAGAAGTTTTTGCATGATAAATAATAGAAATGGTTAAAAAATGTAGTTAATCGTTGCCATCCAGCGGTTTCGGGCGTCGATGGCGCCGTCGCCGAGGTTTTCGTAAACAGGTATTTGATAAGTGAATCCAATGGAGAAACGACCGGTATAGACTTCCAGGCCGCTGGTTGCGAGCGTTACGAGTCCGCCGGTGTTGTCTACCATTTCGCCTTTATCGCGATTGGGTTGCGCATAATCGCTGAATACACCCAGATTGGGTAGCAGGGTAAAGCGGCCGATTTTGTTCCAGTAGAAGATTTTGGCCGAGCCGCTCAGGCGGTTGCCAAAGCGGTATTCGTCGCTGTTGGCGGTATTAAGGCGGGCAATACCGTCGGTGCTCAAGCCCCAGGCGCCTCTGCGCAGGGTGTATGCCGCCGAAATCATAAAGTCGGTGCTGCCCGTACCGGGCTGCATATTGGGGTGTATCAATTCGCCTTCGGTGTTGTACAGGGTATGTTTGCCGGTGGGTAATTTGAGTCCGCCGCCCAGGGTGAGCGTATGGCGCCACGACCTGTGCAGGCTGTCGCCGCTGTCGAAAACAATATAGTTGGCGAGCACGGAGACGTCGCCTATACCTTGCGTATGGATCGGGAGACCGTGTTCCGTGCGTTGAAAATCGTGGTACGGCGCCAGTGCCAGTATTTGCACGCGTTGCCAGGGATAAAAACGGGCCAGCAGGTCGATTGTGCGGAAATGTTCATCCGTCACATCGTCGCCGGCCTGCAAAGCCGCGCGGGTGTGTGAAGAATTGAACTGTTGCTCCGACCAGCGCAAACCGATAAAATGCCGGTGAAACTGCGGGAGAATGCCAAAATAGTTGCCCCCGATTGAACACCCGCAAACGTCGCAGGCCGACATTGAAGGCATAAATGCCAACAAGGCCACTGCGATAAACAGTGTTCGCATACAATTGAATTGTTAGTCTTGAATGGATAGCAATGACCCTCCACGTTGTCGTACAGACAACAGGATCGTCAGCAATGAAATGTGCTTTCGGAGATCGCGCTCCTTTGCCCGATGCTGATCAGGGCTTGGCGATGAAATGCACTGTCTTGGTCGTCGTGTGCGCACTGTGATCTTCCACCACAACCGTAAGCGTCATCGGGGTGTCGCCCGACAAACCGGTGAAAGTGTGCAAGTGCTCGAAGTGAAACTCGATTTCGTCGTGCACCGTCGGTTCTTCTTCAAAAACCACGGAGCCGTCGGAATCGCGGGTTACTTTGACCGACATTTCGTGCAGGCTTTCATCGGTCACTTCCAGATGAATGTCCAGTGTACCGGTATAGCTGGCGCCTTCCGCGGGGCTGGTAATCGTCAATACCGGCGCTTCGGTATCCTGATCATCATCGTGGCTGTGTTCGTCTTTGCAGGCAGGCATGGAAAGGGCCGCAAAAAACAGGGCAGCATAAGCTGCGAAGAGATATTTTTTCATGATAGAAATGGCTGTTTTGATTGAATCTCAAATGCATGAACGGCTGTATCGGTCGGCTCCCCGAAAGAGGGCGACAATACAAACATTGATGCTACACGAATCTTGACGGTGCAGTGGATTCAAACAGCCGGCGGCCGGAAAACGCCGAACAGGTGAGCAGGGGCGCAGTACGCCGTGTAAGGGTGGAATTCGGCTTTCTCGATTTGTACGGCGCCATTAATCAGCAATGGCATGGGAGCCTCCCAGAACACTTGCAGATCTTTGCCGTTGCGAAAGCCGTCGGGCAGGATCGGGGCACTTTTGTCAGTGTCCGATTCGGAAGCCTGTACCTTTTTTTTGAGTTGGCACTTGCCGTCGCAGTGGAGCTTCGGCCGGTTTTTATTCTCGCAATGTTTCATGTAAACGGCCTTATTCCATTGATAATGAACAACCCAAGCGGTCCGGACAAAAGCCTGGCCCAGCATGGCGAACATCAAGAATATGGCGAATAGCCGTTTCATAATCAAACCCAAAGTTACGAAGTACTCCTAAGTAAGTGGCAGTGATTATTGTCAGCTTTCGACAGAATGTTCAGCATTTAATCAGCGACATGAAGCTTACGGTATTGCGATGCGCCGAGGATACGTTCGCCATCGGCTGTTATCATCTTGGTAATGACCATTTCAGCGTTGCCAGACGTCTGTCGTTCAAATACGATGTCCTGTTCGGTGATCTCAAAAGGGCTCGACAGATGAGCCGTGACCGTGTGTTCGGTAAAGGAAAAGCTGAATATCACGGGGTGTTGAAAAGGATTCAGAAAACGATAGTCTTTATAACCATACACCACCGTGGCATCGGCGCCCAGCGGGGCATACCGCTCTTCTTCGCGGTAGATGTCGATAGAATGCGCGTGGCGTTCGAGCACCTGCAATCCGGCACGGAGCGACAATTGGTACAGCAGCCCGGACACCTGGCACAGTCCGCCGCCGACGTCTTCACTCAGCTGCCCGCCGATGATGTTGCGGGAGGGCAAAAAGCCGCGTTTTGCCGTTGGAGGCCCCACTGCTTTCCAGTAGGAAAATATCTGTCCGGGCTGCACGACCACGCGAGAAATGCCTTCGCAGGCCAGGTGGATGTTGTGTCGTTTGTTATGCAGTGTTGGACCTGGCAGTATGGGTTGGGTGATCGACATGCGCACCGGCCATTCGGGTAAATGGCCTTTGGGTACGCGCGCCATTTTGCGTACACGGCCGTTGAAGGAGTCGTTCAGTCTCCGTTGGGTAAGCCTGATGTGGCGTTTTATGGATTTCCAAAGGCTCATTTTTTGTTCAGACGGATCAAAAGGTACGATGCCCATTCCTTACAAAAGGAGCGGCAAAACAGGCGGTCGAATGGCAAAAACGCCGGTCGCAGCCAGACGGGCAGTCGGTGAACGGGCAAAAAAAGAAGGCCGCTTGCGGCATCGATCTCCCAATCGTCTCCAGCCATAGCCCGCCATTGGTCGAGGGAAAATGCGTTGGAGCCATGCCAGTTGGCGTCGTGATGGCCGCCGGTCAGTTTTCTTCTTTTTAATGAAGGGAAATCGAGGATCAAACAACCTCCGGGACGTAAAACGCGGTGCGCTTCGTTCAGTACAGCCATGGTTTGGGCCGGGTCGAGATGCATGATAAAGTGGAGAGAGAAGACAGCATCGAAACTGGCATCGGGGAAAGGCATACTGGTAGCGTCGCCCTGGACAATATGCCTGTCGGGGTGTTTTTTTCGGGCTTCTGCGAGCATATTGGGGCTGATGTCGAGCCCTGTACCTGCCAGATCGAGCATTCGCCCTGTACCGCAGGCCAGGTCGAGGGTATGTTCTGGCGGGTATCTGTGCAGGAAGTGTTGTAATGTCGGGCGTTCCTGGGCATGCAGGAACTGGCCGTAACTGTTGCCGAAACGGGACTGATCGTATTGGCTGGCAAGTTGTTCGTAATAGGCAGGTATGTTTTTCATTGGTACGGTTGCGAGCGGGGTATGCCGGTAGCAAAAGTAAACGCCACCCGGGAAATTTGCTCCCGGGTGGCGCTGTAGCCGTCTGTAGCCCCAAGCTCCTGTTGGGGATAAAGAACCTTAATCTATAATAACGAACGTTTATTTGCCCGATCCACAGTGTTTCGTGGCCCTGGACAAACGGCCGTTTTTTACAGTGCGACGTGTTTGAAGCCCGTGACCGTCAGGTCTTTGTTCAGGCTTTGCAGGTATTGTTGTACGGTTTGGTCGCCGTTTTTAACAAATTTCTGGCTGAGGAGGGTGCTCTCCTGGAAGAATTTGTTGAGGCGGCCGAGCGCGATTTTCTCGAGCATGTCTTCGGCTTTGCCTTCGTTGCGGGCCAGTTCTTTGCCGATTTCGATTTCTTTCTCGATGATTTTCGGATCGACGTCGTCTTTGGAGACCGAAACCGGGTTCATGGCGGCGATTTGCATGGCCACGTTGCGGCCGGCTTCGTCCTGGCCGGTCTGGTTGAGGGCAACCAGTACCGAACGCTTGTTATTGGAGTGGTTGTAGGTCAGTACCGAAGCGCCTTCGATGTGTTCGTAGCGGCCGAGTTCGATTTTTTCACCGATTACGCCGTTTTGTTCGCCTACTTTTTCAGCGATGGTCACACCCGGTTCGAAGGGCAGGGCGAGCAGGGCTTCGAGCGACTCGGGGAAGTTGGCGAGTGCGATGTCGGCCATTTTCTGCGTCATGGCGATGAAGTTATCGTTGCGGGCCACGAAGTCGGTTTCGCAGTTGAGTGCCACAACGATACCGCGGGTGTTGTCGGCGTTGGTTTGGGCGATAACGACGCCTTCGCGCGCTTCGCGGTCTTCGCGTTTGGCCGCTTTGGCGATGCCTTTTTTGCGGAGCACATCAACGGCGCCTTCAAAGTCGCCGGTGGCTTCTTCGAGGGCTTTTTTGCAATCCATCATACCTGCGCCGGTCATTTCGCGCAGTTTTTGAATATCGGCGGTAGAAATTTTTACTTCGCTCATGTTGAATGAAAATTAGACTTTAGGGAAATCGCCGGGCAGCTTTTGCACTGTCACGACGTGTCGGAAGTTTGAAGGGGTCAAACTGCAAATTTGAAAACGCGAAAGTCGGGTCTTCAAGCGGTTTGGAATGGAGGGCAAAAGTGAAGTTATGATTAAACCTTGCGCTTTTGCCCTCCGGTCGTTCGCCCGGAGCTTCCGATGGCCCGGCGGCGAACTGGAATAAATTATGCTTCGGCAGCAGGCGTTTCGTCTTTCTCCGAGCCTTTGATCGCTTTGCGCTCTTCGAGGCCTTCGCGGATGGCTTCGACGAGGTAATTGGTGATATAAGCGATGGCTTTGGATGCGTCGTCGTTGCTCGGGATGGCAAAATCGACCAGGGTCGGGTCCGAGTTGGTATCCACCATGCCGAAGGTTTTGATATTCAGTTTGCGGGCTTCGGCGAGTGCGAGGTGCTCGTGGTGAATATCGACGATGAACACGGCGGAGGGCAAGCGGTTGAGGTCGGCGATACCGCCCAGTTGCTTGTCCATTTTGTGGTGTTCGCGGCTCAGCGTGAGGCGTTCTTTTTTGGTGATGCTGGTGAGCGTGGTGTCGGCCAGCATACGTTCGATGTTATTCATCTTCTTGACCGATTTGCGGATGGTCATGAAGTTGGTCATCATGCCGCCCAGCCAGCGTTCGGTCACAAAGGGCATGCCTACGCTTTCGGCAGCTTTCTGCACGATGTCGCGGGCTTGTTTTTTCGTGGCGACGAAGAGGATTTTCTTGCCGCTTTTGGCCATGGCTTTCATGGCGGCAGCAGAACGCTCCAGGCATTCGGCCGTGCGGTTGAGGTCGATGATGTGTACCCCTTTGTGCTCCATAAAGATATAGGGCGTCATTTTGGGGTTCCATTTTTTGCGCAGGTGTCCGAAGTGGCAGCCGGCGTCGAGAAGTTCTTTATACGTGGGCTTTTGCATAGTTCAAAAGCAGAGTTTGAAATTTGAAAAATGAATCTGAAAACAGATTGTCAGGCGATTTTTGCGGTGTAAAAACTGAAAAAACAGACCTGAAACCGGATTTCCATTAACGTTTGGAGAACTGGAAGCGCTTGCGTGCTTTCGGCTTGCCGTACTTTTTGCGTTCGACGGCGCGGCTGTCGCGCGTAAGGTATTTTTTGTCTTTCAGCGGTTTTTTGAACTCTTCGTTCAGTTTCACCAGGGCGCGGCTGACACCCATGCGGATGGCTTCGGCCTGACCTTTGAAACCGCCACCGCGGACGTTGATTTTGAGGTCGTAGATATTTTCGGTACCGACGACGGCGAAGGGGTCCACCACATTGTGCTGTACGTGCACTTGCGGGAAGTACTCGCGGTAGTCTTTGCCGTTGACGACGATATTGCCTTCCCCTTTCATCAGGTAGACGCGGGCGACGGCAGTTTTACGGCGCCCGATGGCATTGATCATTTCCATATTTTACTATGACGGATTGTGCGAATGAGTGAATGTGCGATCAGATCGCAAGGGTTTCGGGTTTTTGAGCAGCGTGCGGGTGCTCGGCGCCGGCATACACAAACAGTTTTTTGTGCATCTGGCGGCCCAGTTTGGTCTTGGGCAACATGCCCTTCACACCGCGCTCAAGAATGCGGATCGGGTGCTTTTCCAGCATCTCTTCGGCCGTGGTCAGTTTCAGACCGCCGGGGTGCAGCGAGTAGTTTTTGTATTCCTTCTGGGCGAATTTTTTGCCCGTGAAACGCACCTTGTCGGCGTTGATCACGATCACATAGTCGCCAGTGTCGTCGTGCGGGGTGAAAGAGGGCTTGTTTTTGCCCATCAGAATGGCAGCGATCTGGGCGCACAGACGGCCGACTACCTTGTTCTCGGCGTCGATGACGTACCACTTGCGATTGCCCTGCATCTCCAGGCTGCTGACCGATTTGGTCCGGTAACTCAGCGTATTCATTGTCGCGTCGGTTGTGTGTTGAAAATGGTAAAAAATGAAGCCCCGCTAAGGGGGCTTTTTCAAAAGCGGACGCAAAGGTAAGGCGAGTTTTTCCGGCAGACAAGGAATCGCGAAAGATTTTCGAGGCTAATTGGTCTAACTGATTGATAATCAGCTAAAATTTTGACCGGCTTTTTAAAAATAAATTTCAGCAAGGGTGAAAATTGCACTGAAAATCAGGCGATTGCGACAATTGCTCGCTTCGACCGTTCAGTGCGTCTCCGGCAAGCCGGTTTTTATTTGTCAGACTGCAACTTGCTGTTAGTCAGGGCTTTCCGGATCACTGTGGCACAGTGAGCACATCGATCATGGTCTTCAGAGCAATGAAAATAGGCTCACGGCCTTCTTTGGTGACCAGCGCTTCCGGGTCGTCTTCGTCTTCCAGCACAGCTTCTTCGGCAAACGCCAGGAGTTCTTCCTGCGGATAATCTTCAAAAAACGGGGTGAGCCGGTCGCGGAATTTCTTGGCCGTACTGGCTTCCAGCACTGCGTAATTTTTCTCTTCGGCCTCCCCGATGGCTTCTTCACCCACCGGAGCTACCGGGCCATTGGTCTTGACGATGGCCGACCAGGCGATCAGCGCCAGGTATTGCAAAAAGCCTTTCTCCTCATCGTTGAGCAGGTGGAAGTTTTCGTCGTTGAACAGGTAAGCCACCAACACAGGTTGCGCGGCGGCGAAGTCTTCCATACGTTGTTCGTATTGTTCGTCGGAAAGATTTTCCAGTTCATCAATGATGGCGTCGATGGTATTTTCAGAAACGATCTTCATGTTGCAAGGTATTGATAATCAATTTGTAATTAATTAATCGAGGCAAACCTACGCCTTAACGGGCGCATAGCCAAAAAAACATTCGACGAAAAAGCCGCGTTACGTCAGCTGAATACGACGTCGAAAAGCCAACTTTGCACGACCCGCTCCGATTGTTTTCCTGAACAAATACGGCTTGTCTTCTTCTCCCGAATTTCCCCGGAGAAGTGTTGGCAAGGTTTTTATTCATTCAACCACGACACTTTCGTTGCGGTCAACCCGAATTTTTGCCCATGCTTCGCGCAGCTCTTCTCGATATGTACAACGGTGAAACCAACCGCGGCATCCCAATGTTGCGGGGGATGCTCGGCCGTTACGACCAGTTGCTCAGTTTTGATCATTTCGACGTGCGGGCCCGCAACGAGGTGCCCGATCTTTCGTACGATATTTATATTTTTTCAGGCGGTCCAGGTGATCCGCTGGAAGAAGGGAAACCCTGGTGCGAACCCTTTTACAACCTGATCGAGTCGCTTTGGCAATGGAACCGCCGGGAGGAAGAGACGAAGAAATACGTGTTTTTTATTTGCCATTCTTTCCAGATGGCCTGCAACCACTTTGGCCTGGGAACGGTTTCGCAACGCTACAAAATGTCGTTCGGTACCTATCCGGTACACAAAACCCACTGGGGCAAGGAAGAGCCTTTTTTTGAAAACCTGCCCGATCCGTTTTACATCGCCGATTTCAGACGCTACCAGGTCACCCATCCCGACCACGAACGTTTTCGCGCCCTGGGCGCCCATATTCTCTGTATGGAAAAACTGCGCCCCCACGTTCATTACGAGCGGGCTGTCATGGCCATCCGATTTAGTCCCGAAATGATCGGCACCCAGTTTCACCCCGAAGCCGACCCCGCCGGCTTGCTCAATTATTTTGTGGAAGAAGAGCGGAAAATCGCGATTGTGGAAGAGCACGGCGAGGGGCGTTACGATCGAATGATCCGGGATTTGGCTAATCCGCAGAAAATCCAGCGCACGTTCGAAACCATTATCCCCAATTTTCTCGATCATGCGCTGGAGCAATTGATCGCCGAAAGCGTTTACTGAACATCAATACGGAACGACCACAAGGCCCTTGCTTTGTTGTACCAACACATTGCCTGCGCCCAGCCAGGCGGGAAGCCCCTGCGCACCGCCAATGATTTTTTCAGTTTGGTTCATGGCCGGGAAAACGATCGCCAGCAAGCGGTCGTCGTTGAGGTAAACCAGCCCTTCACGGGTCAATTGGAAGGTATAGGCGCCTTTGAACGGAAGCGTTCGCACCAGTTGGGCGTATGCGTCGAAATGGTACAGGCCCTGCTCCGGGTCGGAAGCAAAAACGTCCTGGCCGTCGTCGCGCAGGCAGGTAATTTGCTGTCGGCCGGGTAGAAGCAGATTGAGCGGCTGACTTTCAAAGAGTTGTGTTCCGTCGGAGTTGAGTTTTCGCAATTGAAAAGCAATTTCGTCGTAGAGCCAGATGTTGCCGTCGGCCGCGGCCGCCACGGTGCGCACCTCGGGGAAGCCTGCGGATATGAGGTTGAGTTCGCCAAGAGGCGTCAGGCTGCGGTCGAGAAAAACCACCGTGCGAAAATCGGCAAACCACACGAGCACTTTCAAGGGGTTGCTCACGTCGACCGAATGGATCTTGCCCAGCCGATTGTTGGTGTAGCGGGTCAGCAGTCGTCCGTCGGGGGCGTATTTTTCCAGGGCATTGCCCGTCGTGACGAGGTATACCTGTCCCAAATTGTCGCTGGTGGCCCATTTGGCCTGCACGGGAATAAGAAGGCCGGCATTCAAGGTGTCGGCGTGTTGAGCCATCAGCGCGGAGTTGGCAACTAAGAGGCTGAAAATCAGGAGTCTGAGCACTGGGTGCATGGTTGTTATTCGTATTTCCAGATATCGCCCCAAAGGCGCGCGCCGCCGTCGAGGTACACGGTTTCACCGGTCATATAGGCCGCGGCGGGGCTGGCCATGTACATAACGAGCGCGGCTACTTCGTCCATGGTGCCCAGCCGGCGCATCGGAATGGTGGCCTCGATACCCTCGAGCAGTTCGGGCGGGTAGTTGTCGAGTCCGCTGCTTCGGATGATGCCTGGCGCGATGCAATTGATGCGCAGGCCACGGCGCGCCCATTCTACGGCCAGCGACTGGCTGAGGTTCATCACCCCTGCCCGGGCAGCCGCCGTGTGCGACATGCCGGCAAAACCCCGGTAATTATTGACGACGATATTGATGATGTTTCCTTGTTGTTGCGGCAAAAAAAAGCGGCGGGCCATAGTTTGCGTCACCAGCCAGGTACCGTTGAGATTCGTGTTGATTACGGCCTGCCATCCTTTGGGTGTGATGTCTTCGGCGGGGCTTGGAAACTGTCCGCCGGCGTTATTGACGAGTATATCGAGCCGGCCGTTGCCTCTTTGGGCAATAAAATCGGCGAGTTGTTCGACCTGCTCGGGTTCGCGGATGTCGGTTGCCAGGGCGTGTACAGGTCCAAGAACAGATAATTCGGGTAGGGCTTTTTCAAGGCGCTCCGGTTTTCGGGAGGCGATGAATACCGTGGCGCCCAGTTGCAGAAACTGTCGGGCGATAGCCTGCCCGATTCCACTGCCGCCACCGGTGACCAGAACATGTTGTTGCGCAAAAAGGTCGGAAACGTACATAAGGGGATGTTTTTTGAATATTGTAAATGCCAAAATGGCACTAGATAGCGCAATAGGTGACATTTTGGCATTGGGTCTTTTGTGCTAAATGTCAAATTGTTCACTGTAGGGGCAATGGCATGGCAATTGAAAAGGAGCGATCAAACATTGATTTTAACAAGCAATCCTTTTTGCACCATGACACTCGTAAAATTTCAGCCGGCTCATTACCGCGGCCTGTTCGACTTCCTGTCGCCCCAATTTGACCCTTCCGCCACTCAACCGGCCGTAAATATCGTACAAACGCCGCAGGGCTTCCGTATCGAAATTGCGGCGCCAGGCCTTGAAAAATCCGATTTTAACATTCGTATTGAAGACGGTATGCTGCACGTATCGGCGCAAAAAGAGGCGCAGGCTGCCGACAATAGCGAACAGGTTCGCCGCCGGGAGTTCTCTTTCCGCTCATTTCGCCGCAGTTTCAGGTTGCCGGATACCATCGACCCGGCGCAGATCGGCGCCACATATCAAAACGGGATTCTGCTCCTCAATTTGAGCAACAAACCCGAAGCGCAACCGCTTACGAAAAGTATTGCTGTTGAGTAAGCCTGCCTCCGATTTCTTCACAGATTTGTCAAAAAGTTTCAAAAACAGTTATATCATGGCTAACATCACAAAATTTTATCCCGCAACCGCAACCAAACCCTTTTTCGGAGGGTTATTTGACGAGTTCTTCAATCAGAATCTGATCAATTTCGTCGGCGCCGACACGGTTGTAAATCAACCAGCCGTGAATGTGCTCGAAATGCCGGATGCCTTCCGCCTCGAAATTGCAGCGCCTGGTTTTGAAAAACAGGATTTTACCGTCAACGTCGAAAAGGACCGCCTCACGGTAAGTGGCAAGCGCGAAACGTCGACCGAAGACAAACAGGAAAAATTCATGCGCCGCGAATTTCACTTCACAAGTTTCCAGCGCAGCTTTAATTTGCCGGATTCCGTGAACCAGAATGAAGTGGTTGCTGTTTATAACAACGGTGTTTTGCAGGTCACCCTTCCGAAAAAAGCCGAATCAAAGGCGGTGACCAAAACCATCGTGATTGAATAATGCGATTATAAAGTTGTTTTCATAAGGTTAGTTAATAGGGTTTTAGGTGTTTTCATGGAGCCGGGGCAGTAATGTCCTGGCTCTTTTTGTTTGATCAACAGGGTAAGCCGCCCCGCATCGAAATGCCTACCTTTGCCCGATACGTGAAATTTATGGAATCATCAGAAGGGGCAATGGAACCCCATGACATATTCGAAGGCTTGCGCCGCTCGGACGAACAAACGGTTCGATACCTGTATAAAACCTGCCAGGAGCCGATCACAACGGAGCTCTGCCAAATGTTTGACATCTTGTCGCTGGATGCGAATGAGATGTTCAAAGCCGCCGTAGTAAATTTGGCGCGACAGATACAGTCCGGTGTGTGGGAGAGCAGCAAAACGCCCTATGAACTTATCCGTGAATGGGCAATCAGCGAGTATTATCTGCTCGATAAAACCGAAAGAGATGACGAAGACGCGCCTGCTGTTGACGAAGGCAGTCAACATACGCTGTGGTTGATTCGCGATTGGCGCACGAATCCGTATGAATATCAAAAAACCGACCGGATCGAGCCCGATGGTTACAGGGTATGGCGTATCGCCGGGGAAATCGAACGAAACTGGCAAAAAAACGCCGCACCGCAACAATCTGCCGAACCGGTTGCCAATAAAATCTGGCGTATCGGGCTGATTTTGTTGCTTTTACTGACCGGCGGGTATGCCGTGTATACGTACATCAGCCGTCCGCCCGATTTGTTCCACGACAACTTTTCTCCTCCGGAGAGCCTTTGGGCCGATCACCGCTTGCGCTATGAAGCAGCAGCCGACTCCGCCGGTCGGCCGGATTTTGGCGAAATTTGCGCGTCGCTGCTTCAGGAGGCCGACGAGCAGTATCGGGCCGGCCGCTTCGAAGCGGCACAGGACCCGCTGTTGCTACTGGTGCTCGACACCGTCCCCAGTTGCCAGTCGGACGCCTGGTTCTACCTGGCATTGCTGCGGCTGGAGCAGAATGATCCCGTGACGGCGATCGACTGCCTGACGAAGATCGAAGACCTGGAACATTTCAGCGAAGACATCACATGGTACATGGCTTTGTCGATGGTTATGCTGGAAAAACAGGAGCCGTCGATCCGGGAAAAAACCATTCGGGCGGTCGAAAGAGTGCTGTACTCTTCCCAGCGGGAAGACCGCAAGGCGAGCGCGGAAAAGATGCTGCGCCAAATGCGATAAATTAGGCCTTAAACGATTCAAACGCTTGTTTATGAATGATATAGCGCTGCTGGAAAAATACTTTCCCGACCTCGATGCGGAGCAAAAGGAGCGCTTTGGCAGACTGCCGGGCCTTTATGAAGAATGGAATTCGAAGATCAATGTGATCTCGCGACAAGACATTGCCAATCTGGTCGAACGTCACGTGCTGCATTCACTGGCCATCGCCAAAGTCATTGCGTTCAAGGATGGCGCAACGGTGCTCGATCTGGGTACCGGCGGTGGTTTCCCCGGTATACCGATGGCGATTTTATTCCCGAAAGTCAATTTTACACTGGTAGACGGGACCGGTAAAAAAATTCGCGTCGTGCAGGAGGTTGCCCTGGCTTTGGGGCTGACCAATGTAAAAGCCCTTCATATCCGGGTGGAGGATTTAAAGATGAATGGCGCTTTTGATTTTGTTATATCGAGGGCGGTGGCCCCGCTGTTGCAGCTGATGCAGTGGAGCCACCGCTTTTTCAAAAAGAAACATACGCACGCGTATCCCAATGGATTGATCGCGCTGAAAGGGGGAAATTTGAGGGAAGAGATCAATGCAATGCCCGGCAGGGGTAGCGATTACACGGAGGTGTTCCCGGTTTCAAAGTTTTTTGAAGAGCCCTTTTTTGAAGAAAAAAGCGTGGTGTATGTGCAAGGTTGAGCAGGATGTGCCGCGATTGAGCAATTAATTGTCATACTTGTGCAGATCATAACGTTCGATCATGCCGATCAGCTTTTCGGCGTAGGTTCGGTTGGTCGCATAGCCCAGGCGTTTGAGGCCATAGGCCCATTTGGTGTAATCCCGCCCATATTTTTTCAAACTGGCGTATCGCCCGGTGGATAACATGACGCTGTGCGCGCGCCAACTTTCCCAGGGTGAGGCGTAGATGCGGAAAAAGTCCTTGTGGCTGTCGTCGGTAAAATTGGAGCAATGCCCTTTTTTACAATTACGGGCGAAGCATTTCATCCCGAAATGGTTGTTGTTGCGCACTGCCAGTCGACTGGTGCCGGCCCGGCTTTCCACCAGCCCTTGCGCCAGGCTGATACTTGCCGGGATGCCATACTTCTGCATTTCTGTAATGGCAATATCCTTGTATTTGCGGATGTATTCGCGTGCCTGGGTGTCGAACACTCCCTCCGGACCCACCGGAGAAGCGTCGTCTTTAATCGGTTTCTTACGCGGTTTGTTTTCGGGTATTTTATCCTCTCCCGGACCGACATCGAGTGTGGTTTCATCTGTATAACTGACAAAATCGGTTTTGACCTGACGTGTCACGAGGCCAGATACCGGACTGTCGGCATCGAACAGCAGGTAACCTGCGAGGGCGAGCAGCAGGAGTTTGAATGCCGCCCGTTTTTGAAATGCACCCAGGGTAAGCTGATTGAATCGGTATCGCAGCGCGATCCAGTTGCGCCGTATTCGAAATACGGTGCGGCCGAAGATTTGTCCGATCGGCTCGGCTCCCTGTTGGTGTCCTGTAAATTGACCAGGCGCCGAACTACGGCGCCGGTTGCTGCTGTTGCCTGTTCCCGGCCGATAGTCTTTGCGCGAACGAGAAAATTCGTCGTCGTCAAACCATTTTGTTTTTCCCATGACAAGGCGATTGATTGGCTGGATAAATAAACAAGCGGGTCAAACCCTGTGCAAATGTAAAACAAAATGTTTTTTAAAAACAAGTGCAAGCGGAAAACAAAATGTTTGTTTTTGTCGAATTTAAACTCAGGCGACATTTTCAGGCATCCCAAACCATTGTTGTCGCGCCATTCCAAACAAAATACGTTCAACATTTGACCCAAAAACGTGGCAGCGTATGTGCGCACCTTTTCGTTAGGGAAAAGACGGCGTTTAACCCGCGCAGCCTTTTTTGTCAAAACCTGAACGACTTGTTAACTTTCCAACGGAAATCAACACATGGATTTCGCCTTAAATCTGGAACGCGCCGAACAAGATTTCATCACTGCCCTGACGCGACAGGAGCGTTGGGCCCAGCAACAGCTGTATGAACAACATTACGGCCGGATGATGGGCGTTTGTATGCGTTATGCTGGTTCGCGGGATGAAGCGCTCGATCTTTTGCACGAAGGCTTTATCAAAGTTTTTCAAAACATTGCCAAGTACAAACCTGGTACTTCCTTGCCAGCGTGGATCAGGACAATCGTGGTCAACACTTGCATCGATTATTACCGGAAAACCGTTCGGCGCCGCACCGAAGACCTCACTGAGGCCCGCTACGTAGCGCACGATGTGCCCGATGTGCTGAGCAACCTCACTGAACGCGAAATTCTGGATGCCGTGCAGGAACTCTCCCCTGCTTACCGGGCGGTATTCAATCTCTACGTGGTGGAAGGCTATTCCCACAAAGAAATTGCCGACGCGCTCGATATTACCGAAAGTACCTCGCGCAGCAACCTGGTAAAAGCGCGAATCAAACTCCAGGAGTTTTTTGCCAACCGGCGGATGGAATTTGAAATCCGTACCGATGGCGCCAATTCGCCCCTTGACTAACGACTTCAAAAAATCGTATCCGAACTCAAGCAGGTAACTGCCATATGAAAGAGAAAGACTTCGACAAATTATTGCGCGATCAACTCAACCGCCTGGAGGAGCCCTATACGCCGTCTGCCTGGTCCGCATTTGAGCAACGCCTGAATAGCAGCCTGGTGGAAGAGTCGCCCGCGGCCGTCGACGAGGTGGATAAAGCGGTTTATCACAAACTTCAGCAACTGGAGGCGTCGTACCAGCCTGCACACTGGAATATGCTGGCGCAAAAGATGGAGCAGCTCCGTCGTTTGCGTATCCGGATTTGGGTGTCCAAAGCCGTCGAACTGGTCGTGTTTTTCCTGTTGATATCGCATTTTCAAAACAATGTCGCGCCGTACAACCCTGCTCCGGCGCCCAAACTGAAATACAACGGGCCGGTTGCCGGTTTAAACAAGGAGGCGGCGCCCGCTTCCGGTACGTCCCGCAACGCTGCTGGTAAGCCTTCTTCTTTATCCGCTGCCTGGACTTCGCAGGAAACAAGCGTCGCGGTAGCCAGTATGTTGCCCGAGGAACTGCTGCCCATTCAGGATGCACTTCCGCTCGTATTGCCCGCTCAATCCGGTGATACAGACGCAACCCCGATCACGCAGCAAGTACTCGCCGCGGCCATGGGTCCCCTGGCTTTGTTGAGCACTCTTCAACTTCCGTTCGACTGGTCTGCCGGGCGACCCGAATTGCCCGATAATGCCCGGATTGCACATGGCGTCAAACCACGCGCCCACCGTTTTTACTTTGCATCTTACGTTGGCTCCGATCGGAATCGCGTCGCTGTGGATGACCAAAACGAACGTTTTCCGGGCTACAACGCAGGCATGGCGATCGGTTACCGCAAAGGGAAATGGGGCGTGGAAGCCGGCGTTGCGTACGCCCGGCGCCAGTATGTGCCTGGTAAAAAAGTCGAAATTTATGGCGGCAACCTGACCAACGGCTACCTGGGCTCTTATCTTACGGAAGTCGATGCCGACCTGGTAAGCGTGCCGGTGCACGTCAGTCGGAAAGTCGCCGGATTTGGCAAAACCAGCGTGCGCGCCGTAGCCGGCGCCACCGCCAACATGGCCGTTCAGAAATCGTATCGTTACGAAACGGTGCATTACCCCGGTTCGGCGCCACCCTCTACGCAAGGCGGGAATGCGCTCAGCGCTCAGCCGCAATTGCAGCAAGTCGGACGGGGCGTATTTGAAAATGGCCGCTTGAACGACAATTTTTACGCCTCCGCCGATCTGGGACTGCGCGTCGAACAACAATTGAATGATCGCTTTACCGTATTCATTGAACCGGTGTACCGTCATTCGTTATCGTCGTCGCAGGGGCTGGGTCCACGCCCGGCACGCATCAACACGATGTCGATTCAGGCTGGCGTGATGGCAGGTTTGTAAGATCAATCTGATTTCCGTCGAATATCCTTTCTGATTCTCCGGATGTTTTCCCGCTGGGTTTTGGGGAGGTTGGGGTTGATTTTTTCCAGATCGTCAAAGTCTTTTTCAAAAAAATCACCGAACGATTTGTCTTCCGACAGCGGCTTGTCGGCATAAGACAAATATGCCTTGCGGGCTGTATCGTATTCATTTTCGTCATCGGCCATCAGCAGGTCGGCCAGCAGTTTGTTGGATACGATTCCCTTTTGCATGCGGTAATTGCCGGGTACCTGCAGGCCTTTTTCGGCAGAAATCTTTGCGTTTTCGTAATCGCCGGTTGCGATTTGGTACCAGGATAAATACCAGTATGAATCCACCAGTCTGCTCCTGTTGGTATTGGAATTGGTATCGAGGGCAAACAGGTACTCCGCGGTTTGCAATCTGCGTTGACTGACGTACACCAGATTAAAATACTGATTGTCCTCTTCCAGTTCGCGCCGTTTGGCGTCGTACAAGCTGGCAAAATTATTCAGCAGCGCGTCATTTTTCAATTGTTCCGGCGTCAGCCTGGTGAAAATGGAATCGGCGCGTTCGAAGGCCGCAGGGTCCTGGTCTTCGTTGTATTTTTCGATGTAAAATGCAACGCATTCGATCAGCATCTCCGGCTTGTTTGGATCAAGGCAATCTTCAATTTCAGGAGGGATGTTGTAATCAATCCGTTGTTTCAGGGTGAGCGGGGCGATCACGGCATTTTCCCGGTCGAGCAGGTTCAGGCGATTGGGCAAAATGACGATCCCGCGGCGTTTGCCGAACACGACGATGCTGTCGTTGGAGATAAAATCGGCCGCCACGATCTTGTCGTTTTCGAGGGAAAGTTCGAGCAGGCAAAAGACAGCGCCGGGGTTGGCCGTGGCGTCCCAGAGCCGCACGAAGCCGCCGGCGTCGGTGCTAAGCAGGTATTTGCCGTTGGGAGAGAAGTTCAGGTTGAAGGTCGTGTCCTGCTCCATCAGCGGATTTTGGTCGTTGACGCAGGTTTTGAGCAGCTTTCCGTTGGCAGGGTTCCAAAAGCGGATGACGCCGCCGTCGTCGCTGGTCGCCATGATTTTTTCGTCGGCAGAGAAGGCAACCGAGCGGATGGCCCAGTTGTGGTACAGAGTGTCGATAAAGCGGTCTCGTTGCCAATCCCAGATGTACACCGGATTTTTCACCCCGACATCGCTGGACGAGGTTGTGCCGCAGGCGGCGAGGTATTGGCCGGTGAGTGGGGAGAAGTTCAGCGCGGTCAGGGGTTCGGCAAACCTGCGGTCTTTTTTCAGGCTATGGGTATGGTCGAAGATCTTGAGATTTCCTCGGTCGTCGCAGGCGGCGTAGTATTTGGCGGATGGCTTGTAAATGCTGGTGATCGCCGTGATTTTGCCCGGGAAGGTGGCGATCAGGGTATCTGTGACACTTTTGTTTTTAGCCGCATATACTTGCCTGTAAAGTCCCCCGGTTGTCTTTTTCCCTTTTATCGGGTAGACACCTTTTAAGATAACAGAACCGTTGGGTACATGAGGCCGGATAGCGGTGACCGTGTTGATGTTTTCGTGTGCAATCAGCTCGCGGTTGGTGCGTGCGTTCCAGTACTTGATCGTGGTGGTTTTATCCGTTGATCCCTGCACCTGTTCCGAGCTGGTAGTCATGAAAAAGTTCTTGTTGGGCGGCGTGACGCCAAAAGTCAGGTCGCCGACGTGCCCGCGGTACACCCGTATCAGTTTGAGTTCTTCGTTGAAGAGGCGCACCCGCCCGTCGCTGCCGGCACACAGGAACCGGCTTTCGTTGCGCAGCCAGCGGATGCTTACCACTCGTCCGGATTGAACTTTGTCGGAGACTTTTTTGGTGCTCTGGGTTTTCCCGATCGATATAATTCTGAGCGCTCCTTTGCTGGTGCCCAGGGCCAGTGTATTGTCGTAAGAAGAAAAGTCGCCGGCAGCGATGTCTACTTCCAGCGTGTTGTAATCGAGTTTTTCCCTGAGCTTTCCTTTGAGGGTAAAAAGTTGGACGAAGCCGTATTTACCGCAAACCAAAATTTCTTTTCCGCTGTTGGAGAATCGGATATTCAACACCTCCCCGCGGGCAATGATGGGTTTGTTGACGGGTTTGGCGCTGTTCCAGGGGCAAATTTTTACGCCCTCGATAGAGCCGGATGCAACGAATGCTCCGGTGGGCGACCAGGCGACCGAGGTGACCGGACGGTTGTGTTTGACGCTGCTGATAAGCCTGGGCTGGTTGCTGCCCTGTAGTTCCCACACTTTAGCCGTTCCGTCGCGGCTGCCGGTAATGAAATATTTGCCGTCGGGTGAAAACGCAATAGAAATAATGGAAGATGCGTGCAGGCCGGTAAAGGTGCCGATCAGCAACTTGTCCTGATCGAACAGATGCACCGTGCCGTTGAACAAGCCGAGAATAAACCAGGATCCGTTGCGCGCCCAGTCGACCGCCGCAACTTCATCTTCGGCGGTAAATG
>JAEUUU010000168.1 GCA_016787345.1 Saprospiraceae bacterium
CTTCCCGTTAAAAAATTTTTTCCGGTTTTGGGTTACCCCGCACGTCTCCCGGCTATACATGGCTGGTTGATGCAACATTTCCTTGGGTTGTTTCGGCCGGTGGGACAACCCGAAACCATCTGAAAAAGAAGTAGGGCGAAAGCGGATGTGACTCAAACTAAACTCCGTTTTGAATTACAACGTACAGTCTCTTAAAATTCATTAAACCATGAAAAAGTGGACCACCCTGCTCTTCATCTTGCTTCCAGTTTTGTTTATAGCCGGTAGCCTGTCTTGTAAAAAAGACAAATGCGCAGACCAATACTGTCTGAATGGGGGCGATTGCGTCGATGGTACTTGTAAATGCCCTACTGGCTATACCGGAGAACATTGCGAAACCCAAATAACCACGCCCGGTTACAAATGTGTCAACGGCAACTGTAACTACGTGTCCGATGATGCTGATTTTAATACGCTTTCCGATTGCCAGTCTGTGTGCAGCAACGGCGGAGGAGGCGGAGGGGGAAGCAGTTGTTCGGGCAATACTGCTTTGACATCCTGCAGCGGAACGATTTCTGATGGTAGTGGAAATAGTCCGTATTCGAACGGGGCCTATTGTTCCTGGTCCATTAGTCCGGCCAATGCCACATCCGTGACCCTGAATTTTTCCAGTTTTGATACGGAATCCGGCTATGACTATGTCAGAATTTACGATGGCCCAAGCGCAAGCAGCCCCTTGATCGGTACGTATAGCGGCGGGGTCATACCGGCGCCTGTCACGGCTTATTCCGGTAAAATGTATATTGTATTCACCTCCGACGATTCTTTCACTTATCAAGGTTGGTCAGCAACATACTCCTGCAATACCGGCGGCGGGGGTGGGGGCGGAAGCACCCCGGGATACAATTGTGTCAATGGAAATTGCATTTACGTCAATAATAATGCGCAATATAGCACTTCGAGCGCCTGTCAGTCAGCCTGTGGCGCTTCAGGGAGTTCAACCATAACCTTTATTAACAACTCATCTACAACGGCCAGTATCACCTTTAATGGATCAACTAAAACTGCCCTCCCCGGCGGTAGCGCTGTTTTTAGCGGAACACCGGGAGTATCAGGATATGGCACCGCCGAAACCTCCGGAAAAACCAATACCGGCGTTCAGGTCGGATTATTGATTACCTGGAATCTTTCATACCAATTCCCTAATAGCGGGAACAACACAATCAACCTCAACGTATCTTCTGACCTCTTTTTTCTGCGTATCCAAAATAACGGAGCCGGCAACCTGACTAACCTGTATGTCAATTACGGGTTGGTTTCTGAAACATTCGACAATGTTTCAATCTCCAATAACAATCAAATTACAAATATAGGTTATTACAAAGCCTGGTCCAATACCAACGTGCGGGCCTATGCCTCAGGTATACAAAGCAACGTGATATGGAACTCCGTGCCATTACCTTTTACCGAAAACCAATCAGTTACCCTGTATAACCAATACGCTGTCCAAATTGAAGATGAAAAATAATTTTCATAAAAAGACCAACTAACGAAACCATGCCGCTTTAAAAGATGGTGAGCAGCCAGAAAAATCAAAAAATCAACCTGTAAACAAAATTCGCACCATGACCGCTATCCGCATCCTACTACACGTTGGGCTATTCTGCTTTTGGGCCTCCCTCGCCCACGCTCAAAAAATCCACAACCCCGATGCCACCAAAACAATCACTTTTGACTTTCAACAAAAAAGTATCACCCCAATTAAAAAGGGTTCGCTTCGTGACAGCAACTGGTACTGGGTAAAGGTAACCGGCGTTAATCTGAACTTGTACAAGGTGTCCGTCAACCAGACAGACACGGTCACTGAAAAGCCGCTGCCTCCGCTTTCTTTCGGAGCCACCGGGCTGGAAGATCTGACCAAAGTCGTCGCAGGAATAGGAGAAGCATTTCTAAAATTGCCAACTGCGGGTGAAGAGAAAAATTTTGAGCCTTCTCAAGTCGATGTCAGGCTACTGGAATACCAAATGTTGACCTTCGTCCAAATTCCCAAAACGGTAGAAGACACACTACTGCAACACCAAAGGTTGACAGAAGACCACCTCTTCGAACTTAACCAACTGAAAATCCGAATCGATCAGGTCAGGCATCGGGCAGATACTGTGCAATTGAATGCCATAAATCCCAGATCTCCGAGCCCCGACACGAGCTATGGCTCCATTTTGAAAGAAGTAGAGGCCATCCGGGCCGGGCTTGTGCAATTATCCGTCAGTATCCGCAACTCAAAAACGACCTTCGACCAATTCATGGCTGCCAATGCCGAGCTGGACGACGATACCCAAAAAGTCGCACAGGCCATTGCCGCGGCTTATACAGCCCTGCTGGCTAAAGTAATGGAGGTATATGAATCCATAAACGCCCAGAAAACCAACGAGTTGCTCACCCCGCTCGTTCATATTCAAAATCTGTCGTCGGGCGAATACCTCTCCATGCCCTTCCAGTACAAGGGAAATGAAACCCATGTTGACATTACGCTCACGCCCAAAGTGGAAGGATACCCAACGTATAAAACCCGCTACACTTTCCCCTTCCCGAAACAAAACTACGCTGCCGTCGGCTTGTCTTTTTATGCATCCGGGTTATTCGATGATGCTTATTCAACCGTCGCAAGCGGCAATGGCTCGGGCGGCTATACGTACCAACTGGCCGACGAAGAACCGCCTCCTGTTGAACTGGGTACGGCGCTGCTGTTGCGTATGGGTAAAAAATTCAATAAAACCCAAACGGTGGGCGTTCACTTTACCTTCGGCCCGGGTTTGTCGATGACCCGTCAAATACGTCCTCGCTTCTTGCTGGGCGGCGGCATTTCTTTCGGTAAAAAACACATGCTCTCCATCGATGCCGGCCTCATCGCCGGACCCGTCGAGCGGCTCAGCCGCAGCGTCGATACCCGGCAGGTTTTTGATGCGCCACCGGATGATATTCTGGTATCGCGTTTGTCGGCCAAGGCGTTTGTCGCTATCGGATACGTCTATAAATTTTGATCGACCCCTCAGCCATCAATAAATTTTTCAACCTTAACCTTTCGTTTAAAAAATCCTTCTTGGTCACACGTTTATAGGTGATAAAACTTGAAACAAATCGCCTATATGCGGGACTTAAACGACCCATATCCAATACACTTTTTCACCCTCAACCCACTTACCTTATGGCTGATCTTATTTCCAAACTCGAAATACCACAATCTCCTGCTACGCAAATCCCCTCGCAACTCCAGGACCTGTTCGGCGTAGCCAAATTGAAAGGCAACGACACCGAATTTCTGTATTTTAAAAATGAAGTCGCTGTTGACCCTGGCACGGACTACCGCTTCTCCATCGCGAGCATCAATATTCCCAAAGACTTCCAGTTTATCGACGTCAGTAGAGGCCCTAATCTGAATACCCCCAACGATATTCAATTGTCGGTCAATTCAGCCCTTACGGATAGTTTTACCGGCGCCGTATTACTCCATCTCCGGGACGCAGCTCTACCCTTAATTAAAGACCTTCAACACCTTTGCGCCGAGGGAATAGCGTATGTCGGCGGCAAAATCTGCGCGCGCTTGACGACTGCCAGCCGTATAGTGGGCTTTTTGGTCAATGGGCGCTTTTACGTCCTCAACGACCTGCACACCGACACCTTTGTTTATTCGCATATCACGAGTCAGGGAGAAGGGGATTTTAAAACGCACATGTTCAACTGGTTCAAAACCATAGAAATGCGCACCTCCGGAGAGGCCCTGGCTGTTGGGGTTGAATATAAACTGGAATGTTATGATGCGGATGAAATCTTCTGGGCTGAAGGAGTCGATCTTTGGCTGGTCGAAAACAACATGCGCAGAAATCACCTGAATCAGACGCCTCAATCGAAGCCTCCCCAGAATGATTTTAGTACCCCTCATTATAGAAAACCGTAATCCCGCATTCAATCTCACTCACCCCACCGCCACCACACCTGCCCAATCCGCCACTTTGCCCCGCATCATCCGCAGCTTCGCCTCGCGCAAGGCCCTGGCCGGCGTTGCGCCGGCGTGAAGCGTCTGGTAAAAATGTTCCATCAGGGCGGCGTTGGCGCCGTTGTCGACGGGCCAGAGGGTAGCCACTACCTGCAGGGCGCCGGCTTCCAGAAAAGCCCTCGACAGGGAAAACGCGCCCTCCCCGGCATCGGCATTGCCGAGCGCGGTTTCGCAGGCCGACAAGACCACGAGCCGGGCGCCGAGCCGGCAATCCGACAACTCATAGCCGTAGAGGGTGTCGCGGGCGCCGAACAGCACGTAATGCCCGCCCCGGTCGCTCAGGTCGCTCCGGGCATGCAGGGAAAAATGAATCAGGTCGAAACCTTTCAATCCGGGCTGCTGGAGAAAATTGTTTTCGGTGCAGTCGTCGTTGAGCGCCAGTACGGTGTGCGGCTGGCCGAAACAGCGCCGGATTTGCTCGACTTCGTCGGCGGAGTAGGGCAGATCGGAACGCCCGTCGGTATGTGCAAAAACCAATGCGCGCGGTTGCGCCGGCAATCCGGCGCTGTTTTGGTGTTGCGCCCATATCTTCCAGGAAGGTGAATAACTGACTTCAAACCTTGTCAGCAAATAAGGCGCGGGCGCCCCGGGGCGAGGCAATTCTGTCAGAAATGCTTCGAACGGGATCTGGTGCAGACTCCTGTCGGGTACGAGCACCAGCTCGGTTTTGCCCGACAAGTGCCGATCGAAACCGGCGAGTAACTTTTGGTACAATTCCCGGGCATTGGATTCAAACTGTTTTTGTTCCTCCGGCGTATTGGATTCTTTGGCCGCCAGATACGAGCGGAATGCCGAGGCCAGCAAAAGGACGGGCGGCGCCGGCATTTGGGCCAAACCGACCGTATCGCGCGTAATCAGGATACTGTAAATCTGTTTTTCATTCACACTGTACGCTACAATTGCCTGCTGAGGGGCCAGCGTCGCCCGAACGACGTCGAGCGGCGGCAGGGTTTGCAGCACTTTATCGCGGTAATACCGCTCCGATTCGTCGCGATAACGGCTCAGTATGGCCTCATACTGCTCGGCCGCTGCCGTCAGGCGTTGCGCAATACGTCCGTCGGAAACGCCCCGGCCGGTTTTCAGCAAACCCTTTATTTCCTTTTTCAATCCGCCGATACTGTCACGTTCCCTTGCGCCAAGGTCGCGGAATAAAATATAGGATTTCATGCGCTCGCAAAACCGGAAGGCCAGATCAAGCGGACGGGCGGCGCCGGGAGCCAATTGGTGACATTGCCATGCTACCTCCAATGCCTCGGCGTAGGTATCGTCACCCACATCGAACTGAAAAGTCAACAGCGCGCCCTCATTCATTGCCCGTACACCCGGCAGCAACAGCGAATCCGTCAGGGCAAAAACCTCCAGGGCACTCCAGAGATCGTCGGTACGGCCCTGATAACGATACCGCGCAGCGAGCCCTTTCCCCAAAAAATCGAGCCAAACGGAAGGGTTATCGACATGCCGGTAAACATCCGGCGAAAAAAGCGCTTCCAGCACTGGCATTTTTTCAACATTGGGCGTGCCAAACTGAAAACTGTACCGCACGTAAGAGAGGGCTGAATCTACCAGTTGGGGCGAGTTTTCCGTCGCTGCGAGCTGCAAATACGCACTGGCCAGCACATAACTCGCCTCTTCAAGCAAAAACGGGTTGGTCAGCGAATCAGCCCCGGCAACGAACGTACGGTAAATATCGACCGCCTTCCGGTACTGCCCGCTCCTGTAATACCAATAACCGCGAAGGCGATCCGGATGGGCATAACGATCTGCTTTTTGTTGCCTGAGCAGTTGTTGCAAAGCTGCCATGCGGCGATCAAAATCCGTCCGGTTCAGCGTGTCCGGCCGGATCAGGTTGACGATCCAGTCTCGATAAAACTCCTGACATCGTAAATCACGCATCCCGTTCGTCATGTTCACCGCCTGTTGAAAATAAGCGTCGGCATCCGCCCTCCGGCCTTGTTTTTTCAGCAAATTACCCAAAAGGCAAAGTGATCGCGCATAGAACAGCGTATCCTTCCAGGGTGCTTCGCCGGCCAGCAGGAGACAAACCTCCGCGTATGCCTGCCCGATTTCGTGGTCGCGATCGCTCAGGCGCACCAGCCCCGCCGCCAGTTCGTTTTCACGCCGGATTTTTTGCAATCCGGGCGTACTCAAATACACTTCACGAGCCGCCAGGATGTAGGTATTGGCCGAGTCGGATTTCCGGGTGAAGTCAAAATGCAGCAACCCGATGGTATTCATTGTTTCTGCCACGCAACGGTGCCGGTCGCCGTAGGCAGTCTGGTACGTTTTTAAAGCCTGTGTCAGGTAATGAAGCGCTTCCCGCGGCCTGAAATTCCGATAGGCCAGCCGCCCCTTGCAATACCAGTAGTCGCCCTGCTGCCAAAACGGGAATTGTTCAACATGGGGGGCATCCAGTTCGAATCGGGCAAACCAGTACTGCGCCTGTGAATCGCGGTACAGTCTGATGTTCAGGTCTGCCAACCGCAGCCAGGCATAACGCATTTCTTCCGGAGAAGAGAGGGTATCTGACTGTTGTTGAAAAAGGCTCGCCGCGGCTGGAAAATGCTGAATATAAGCCAGCGAGTCGGCTTTCCGGAACGATCCGCCAGCCGTCTTTTGATAAAATGAATGGCAAATTTCGGGACTGAAGGCTCCCTGGGAACCTTGCGGCGACGACGGCGCCCCGCATCCCGATAAGAAGAGGAGGAGCAGTATAAAAACCGGATAACAAAATATCTGCCGTTCCCCGATCATATTTTTGACGTGAAGGTACGCGTAGTTCGGTAGCGCCGACCCGTAGCGCCGACCTCCAGGTCGGCGAAGTTGAGAGCAGCAATAACCCGCGATTTTCCTGAATGCGGAGAACAAGAGACGGATTGATTCGCCGATACGAGCTTGGGCTTATAATCGCGGTACGCTTCTTCTCTCAGCATCGCCGACCTGGAGGTCGGCGCTACAGGTCGCTACAGCGTTACTTCTTCTTGATCGTACAACCCACGGCCCGCGTAAAATCCGGCGCCGGTTTCTGGCCGCGGAGTACGGCCGTAGCGGCATCGTCGACATAGCGCTTCTTCACCGCCTCCGGCGTTTCGGGGTTGTCGTCGATGGCGCCGATATACCGCACGATGCGGTCTTTGTCGAGTACAAACACGTGAGGCGTGCGGGTCGCGCCGAATTTGGGATATACCAGCTGTTTCTCATCAAACAGGTAGGCATAGGGATACTTTTTATCCTTGGCCCGTTTTTGCATGGCGGTGTAGCTGTCGTCCGGAACGATATCGGGATCATTCGGGTTGATGGCAATCACCGGCATACCCAGGGGTGCAAACTTGCGGTGCAGGTCGGCAATCCGCTTTTCATACAATTGGGCGTAAGGGCAATGGTTACAGGTAAAAACAATGATAAAACCCTTGGCGTCTTTGTAGTCGGCCATGGTTACCATTTTACCTTCCGTGTCTTTGAGGGAAAAATCTTCGGCTTTTTCGCCGACGATGTAGTGTTGGGAGTGGCGGGAAGACACCAAAACAAGGGTCAGGCCCATGAGAAGAATAACCGAAAGGGGGCAAAATCTTTTCATGATGAAAGATTTAAGAATTAAGCGGGAAATGGATTAAAACAGATTCAGGCAGATTAAAAGTCCGGTGTGCTACTACCGGGGATTACCGCCGTGCCGGGCGCGGGCAAATGCGGATAAAAGGCTGGATAAACATTTCCAGCTCCTGAAAATCTTTGAAATAAGTCGGGTGAAAACCGCGCTTGTCTTTCTGAATAACCCAGGTAGCCGGTATGGCGCCATCCCAAAGGGAATCGACGCGCGGAATCCAGCTGTCGGCATCGGGATCGACCAGTTGGCCGATTTCCGGAGACAAGGGGTGAGTTTGCAGGAAAGGAATAAGGCGTTTTGCTTTTTGACTTTTAAAGTCGAGGCTGATCAGAATTACTTTAAGCCCAAAGGGTGAGTAACGGCGGTGCAATTCTTCAAAAATCGGCAACTCCTCCACGCAAGGTCCGCACCAGGTCGCCCAGAAATTGATCACCAGCGTCGTGTCGCCAGCCTGCCGGATACGGGCTTCGAGCTGGCCGATACTATCGTACACGATAATTTCTTGCGAATGAGCCATCTGTGGCACACTCCAGGAAAACAACAACGAAAGCAGGAATAACCGAGGATTAAGACGCATGAGACACAAGTAAGGGAAAAATGCCATGCAAGAAACGGAGATTTTGCAATTGGCTGTGCTGTTTTTGCATAATTTCCGACGAATATTCGGCCGGATAAAAAACAAGCCCGTCTGGTGTACGCACCAGACGGGCTTGATCATATTTTAAAAGCGAATTATCAGGCTTCGCTGACCTCTTGTACGTGGGCGATGGAGTGATCGACCAGGATACGACCGCAGTGTTCGCAGGCGATGATTTTTTTGTGCAACCCGATTTCCAACTGGATTTGAGGCGGCACGTTGTTGAAGCAGCCACCGCAGGCGTTGCGCTCTACCGTGACCACGGCCAGACCGTTGCGGTAGGTTTTGCGCGTTTTGTCGTAGGCACGCAACAGGCGCTCTTCAATGCCATGACGAGCCTTTTCGCTTTGCGTACGCAGGCGATTCTCCTCGGCTTCCGTTTTTTCGATAATACCCTGGAGTTCTACCTTTTTACCGTCAAGGTCTTTTTGTTTGGCATCGAATTTTGCCTCGGCAACCGTCAGGCTCTCCTTGCGGGCATCCAGCTGCACTTTGGCTTCGCGGACCTTTTTCTCGGCAAGCTGGATATCGAGCTTGGCCAGTTCGATCTCTTTTTGAAGCGCTTCGTATTCGCGGTTGTTTTTCACCTCGTCAAGTTGCTTCTGGTAGCGCTTGATGTTGGCGTCCGCTTCCTTGGCGTTCGTCTGAATGCGGGCAATTTCCTGCTCGGCCTCCTTGACGTTGGCTTTCAGTTTTTTGATGCGGGTATCCAAACCGGCGATTTCGTCTTCCAGGTCGGCTACTTCCATCGGAAGCTCGCCTTTGAGGATCTGGATTTCATCAAGTTGAGAGTCAATTTGCTGCAGATCCCACAGCTTTTGCAGTTTTTCGACAACAGATGTTTCGACGGCCATGCTTATTGTGTGTGTGAATTACGGTGATGAAATAACGGGTTGACGGAACAAACCAGAGATTTGGAAAATTTTCGGGAAGAAAGCGGGGATTCAAACGGCTTAAAACAAATAATGTACGGGGTTGGTTGTCGTTTCCGTCAAATGGAGCGCGAAGGTAGGGAATTTTTCGCGAATTAAACTATATAACAGTTCAATCGTAAATTGCTCGCTTTCAAAATGTCCGATATCGGCGATCACGAGCCGGCCTTCCGCGTCGAAAAATTCGTGGTATTTGAAGTCGGCACTGATAAAAACATCGGCGCCGGCACGCAATGCGTCGGGCAGCAGGAAACTACCAGCCCCGCCGCATACGGCCACGCGTTGTACCGGCCGGCCGCGCAAAGCGGTGTGGCGTACGCAGGCGGCATGCATGTTTTTTTGCACAAAACGCAGGAAATCAATTTCATCCATAGGGGCCGCCAATTCGCCTACGAGACCAGCGCCAATATCCGATGAGCCGGGTTTGGGCGCCAGAATACGGGTGTCGAGCAAGCCGAGTTTTTCGGCAATTTTGGCATTTACACCGTTGAAATAGACATTATCGAGGTTGGTATGGATGGCATAAAGCGCAACGTCGTTCCGCAAGGCGCTGATGACGGTGCGCTCCACGTAATTGCTGCCGTTGAAGCGTTTCAGCCCCCGAAACACAATGGGGTGATGCGCCACAACCAGGTTGCAGTTTTTTCGAACCGCCTCTTCCACCACAGCCTCGGTACTGTCGAGACAGAACAGGATACCGCTCACCGGCGTCTCGGGATGGCCGGTAATGAGCCCTGCATTATCGTAGGATTCCTGAAGTTGGGGCGGAGCGACCTTTTCGAGCAGGTCGAGAACATCTTTTATTTTCATATCATTAACACGCACTTGGGGGATTGGCAGGGTTAAATTCGGCTGGCGGGGTGTTTTTTGCCCCTGGGCCGGTGTAACTTTGCCGCAATTCCCCGGTCAAACAGAAAACGCAAAAATGGCCCATAGCGGCCGTATTTTTCCACGACAAAAATCTTCAATGATCATGACGTCAATGCTTTTATTCTTGGGCAACCTCGGCACAACGGAACTGGTTCTTATCTTTCTCGTTGT
>JAEUUU010000027.1 GCA_016787345.1 Saprospiraceae bacterium
TTTGAACAACAGTCATCAGGCTATGAAAACAACTCTTCTATTTTTCTGCTTCTTTTTTTTCTGTGCGCCGCTTTACCTGAGCGCTCAAAAATTCTCGCTTCGCGGCACACTCGTCGACACAGCCGCCGTGCCGCTGGAAGGCAGTACAGTTATGCTGCTGAGCCCCAAAGACACTTCCCTGCTGGCTTTTACCCGTTCGGGCGCAGGCGGTCTTTTTGAATTTCGCAGCCTCATTGCCGGCAACTACCTGCTGCGGGCCAGCTATCCGGGGCTGCGCAATTACCAGCAAAACGTGCAGCTCGACGGCAATCCGCGCCCGGTTGATCTCGGACAGCTTGCCCTGACCGGCGGACTCAACATCATCGACGGCGTCGAGATCACGGCCGAGGCCAATCCGGTCGCCATCAAAGGCGATACAGTCGAATACAATGCCGGCTCGTTCAAAGTCAAACAAAACGCCGTAGTCGAAGACCTGCTCAAAAAACTCCCCGGCGTGGAAGTAAAATCCGACGGTACCATCACTGCAATGGGCGAAACAGTGCAAAACGTGACCGTCGACGGCAAAAAATTCTTCAGCAACGACCCAAAAATCGCCACCAAAAACCTGCCTGCCGACGCGGTAGACAAGGTCCAGGTGTTCGACAAAAAAAGCGAACAGGCGCAGTTTAGCGGCGTCGACGACGGCCAGCGGGAAAAAACCATCAACCTCGAACTGAAGGAGGACCGCAAAAACGGCTGGTTTGGCACCCTGACCGGCGGCGGCGGACTGGATGCCGAGGAAAAAGCGCGTTATGAAGGCCGCCTGAGCCTCAATCGCTTTACCCCAAAGCAACAATTGTCGTTCCTCGGCCTGGGCAACAACATCAATCAGGCGGGTTTCAGTATCGAAGACTATATGGCTTTTTCAGGCGCCATGCGCCAAATGATGGGCGGCGGGGGCGGCCGGGTGACTCTCCAGTTCGATTCCGACAACATGACCGTGCCCCTTGATTTTGGTAATAATGAAGGCTTTTTGAATACCTGGGCCGGCGGCGTCAACTTTAACCAGGAATACGGCAGCAAATACAAGGGCGACCTGAATGCGAGCTACATGTTTACACAGGCCGATAAAAATTACGATCGTACCATCCAGCGCAACAACTTTTTACCTCAAGGCGATTACCAGACGAGCAGTACTTCGGCCGAAAACAATTCGCTCCAAAACCACCGCCTCAACCTCAGCCTCGATCAGAAAGTCGATTCCTTCAATTCCGTTTTGATCACTTCGGCGATCAGCTACGGCGACAACAGCGCCCAAACCCTCAGCCAATCTCGCACTTTCGGTGCGGAAGGCGAGCTGCAAAACACCGGCGACCGGCACTACCTGTCCGACGCCACCGGCACCAACTGGACCGGCAGCGTGCTTTGGCGCCATAAATTCGCCAAAAAAGGCCGCAATTTCACCGTGAACCTCGACGGCGGCCTCAATCGCAGCGAGTCGGTGAGCACCAGCTTTTCCGACAACCAGTTCATCCGCGGCAATACCACCGTGCGGGATACCATTGCACAGGACCAATATTTCGCCAACGACGAAACCAGCCTGAGCGCCAAGGGAACCTATACCGAACCGCTGGGCAAACGCCGCTACCTCGAATTTTCCTACACCTACTCGCTCACACAAAACAACGCCGACAAGGATGTTTTTGACCTCGACGGCGGAGAAAACACCTTCAATCCCCTGCTCTCCAACGCCTACGAAAACCGCTTCGATTACCAGCGTGGCGGCGCCGGATTCCGCATCAATCGCAAAAGCTGGAACGGCAGCGTCGGGCTCGATTACCAGTACGCCGTGCTCGACGGCGCCGTAACCTCGGGCCAGGGACAGCCGGTACGCGAGACGTTCCGCCATGTGTTGCCTCGGCTCGACTACAACTACCAGTTTGCCCCTACGCGCAACCTCCGGGTATTCTATCAAACCCGCGTATCGCCCCCCAGCGTGCAACAACTCCAGCCCGTACCCGACCTCAGCGACCCGCTCAATATCCGCGACGGCAATCCGGACCTGAATCCCGAGTACGCACACCGCATCCAGACCAATTACATGTCGTTTAATCCCGAAAACATGCGCAGTTTTTTTACCAACCTGAGTTTCGATTATACCCAGGATAAAATCGTGTACGCACAGTCGATCGATTCCCAGTTCGTGCGGCACTACCGCCCTGAAAACACGGCCGCTGATTACCGTTTGTTCGGCATGACCTCTTTTGGATGGCGGTTTAAAGCGCTTAAAACCCGCCTCAATGTCAACACGCAAGGCAGCTGGAACCGCGGTCAGGGCCTCGTCAACAACGTCACCAACTACACCACCGGCCTTGCGCTTACCCAGGGAATATCGCTTGATTTTAATCCGGCAGACTGGTTCAACCTGAACGCCGGCGCCGAGCTGACCTGGAACCAGTCGCGCTACTCCATCGACCAATCGTTCAATCAGGAGTTCCTGACCCAGACCTACACCAGCGAACTCAACCTCGACCTGCCGGCCGATTTTGCTTTCAACACCTCGCTCAACGTGGCGGTCAACACCGGGCGGGCCGATGGTTTCAACACCACGATTCCGATCTGGAATGCGGAATTTTCACACAGTTTTTTGAAAAGCAAACGCCTGCAGGTAGGCCTTTCCGTACGCGACCTCCTGAACCGCAACCAGGGCCTGCACCGCAGCGCCAATCTCAACTACGTGGAAGACGAACGGGTCGCTTCTCTCGGCCGAACGGTCATGCTGCGCGCTACTTATGCGCTCAACAGCTTAGGTCCGGGAGGCCCGGGCGGCCCGCGTATGCGGATGTTGATCCGGAGGTGATGCCGGGCACGCAAAGCCGAAGCGTTTTTATGTCAGGCAGAGCCGCAGAGGGGCCGTATTGTTTTTTGTTTCACGCAAAGGCGCAAAGCGCGCGAAGGAAAAACCGGGATTTCTCCACGCCTCTGCGTGAAATAAAAAAAATGCCGCGAAGCGGCGCCCCCCCCTCTTTGCACACTTTGCGACTTTGCGTGACATGTAATTGCACGCAGAGACGCAGAGACACAGAGTTAACCCGAAGTCCCTTCTTTGCGCACTTTGCGCCTTTGCGTGACACTAATTTTTCACTCAAAGGCGCAAAGCACGCAAAGGAAAAACCGGGATTTCTCTGCATCTCTGCGTGAAACCAATAACGCCGCGTAGCGCCCCCCCTCAGGACAACTGCTGGCGCGGCAACAATCGTTCGGCCAGATACTTCTCTACCGGCCAACCAAAATAGTCGTGCCGCATGCGCAGCCGGGCGATTGTTTGCAGGGGCCTAAGCCACCAGCCCGTGCGCCGAAATGCGGCTTTGTTGTAAAATTTGAAACGTTCCACCAGGCGGTACCGCTCTTCGCTTACCCAGGGGCCGCTCGATCCGCCGACATAGTCGAAATCAGCCCATTCTTCCAGAGTCCGGGGCAATTGATAGCCCTGCGCCACCACTTCCTGGGTGATTTGCGAACCGGGATAGGGTTTGAAATAAAAAACAGGCGTCGTAAAACCCGGCGACATGGCCCTCAGTTTCTTCGCCATGTCCAGTGAAGCTTTGAAACTTTTGTCCGATTCGCCTGGAAAGCCGACGATAAACGGAAAAATGACCTCGATTCCCAGGCGCTTGCATTGTTCGGCCACATGCCAGACCTGCTCCATTTTGATATCTTTTTTCAGCCAGTCCATCATTTCCTGCGAGCCGCTTTCCACCCCGACCAACACCCGCCGAAGCCCAGATTTTTTGACCAGCGCAAACTCTTCGTCCGAGAGTCTGAAACCCTGGTCGGCCCGCATGGTGCCGGCCCAGGTGATATTCAGGTTTCTTTGTAAAAATTGCTCCGCTATCCCGACCACGCGGCTGCGTTTGGTGAAGAAAGTTTCGTCCTGAAAATTGACGTCGGTGAACCGGAATTTCTTTTGCCAGAATTCAAATTCCTCTCCCATGCGATCGGGTTCGATTGCTGTCCATTTACGGTTGAAGACAAAAGGGTCGGCGCAAAAGGTGCAGCGAAACCGGCATCCCGTGCTGCTGATATAGTCGAACTGGCGTCGCTTCTTTGCCCGGAAATACGGCTCCGCATCGATCAAACCGTAATCGACACGCGGCAAAAGATTCATATCAACCAAAGAGCGGGCGGGGTTTTGCTGAATGGAACCGTCCTGTTGGCGAAAGGCAATGCCCAAAACCCCGTCGAGTGGGGAGCCAATGGCCAAATGCTCGACCAGTTCGCGAAAGGTGTCTTCGCCCTGCCCCTGAACCGTTACGTCTACAGCCGCTTCCTGTTCGAGTGTCTCGACGGCAAAAAGCGAGGGGTGCCAGCCCCCCCAGACGACCGGCAATCCCGGAAATGCGGCTTTGGCTTTTCGGGTGATGGATAAAGCATCGCGCAGAGGCCTGCCGGTCAGCACCGTGATGCCGAGGCATACCGCATCCCCGGCGAGTTCGAGCACCTTCCGGTGGGCGTCCGGCTCTATGCGCGCATCGATCAGCACGACTTCGAATCGCTCGGCATCGAGGGCTGACGCAATCGACAACAAGGCGAGCGGCATATCGAAAAACACCGCCTCGGGGTTGTAGAGCAAGACTTTTTTGCGCGTCATGAGGGCCTACTGTTTTTTGGGCGTCCGTTGCCGTTTGCGGCGCACCGGCACCCAAAGACGGAAAGTTTCTTCATCGACAGTCGGTATTTCCTCCTCTGCATTCAGGCTTTCCAGTCCGGAGTTGCCCGGGGTCGGTGCGTTGGGCAGAAATTTTTCAATCATGCGCGCTACTGCGGTCAGCACCTTGAAATAGTCGGGGGCTGTGGCGTACCCGGCGGCGGCAATTTCACGGAAAAACTCATACGGATTGGCGCCCACCGCCAGGGCCTTTGCATAACGCGGCGCCCGGAGAAACAACTGCGCATGGTGGGTAAAACTGCCCTCCGGGGAGTCGTATTTGCGGAAGTAGTCTTTCACGATGTATTTCCAGCGACGCGGGCCGACCTTTTTTACCGAAATGACTTCCGGAAATTTGGCATCGGGGCGCGAGAGATATTCCACCGTGCGCACCAGTTGCTCGTTGCCGTTGAGGCCGTCGGAGTCTTTCATTCCGAAAAACATGTTGCCCGGCGCCCGCTCGCCCCAGCCGCTTTCAAGAGCGGCCTGGGCGAGGATAGCGACGGCGGAAATACCCGTTTTACGCTGGGTTTCGAGGGCAAAGGGCAGATATTTGGTCACAAAATCTTTGGGTAGCATGGTATTTCAATTGGTTGTGAATAATCAAATCCGCGGTATTGTCAGCTCAGATCTTCAATACCTGCCGCGCCAGGGTTCCGGTTTCGGTTTTGACCGAAAGCCAGTATGCTCCGGCAGGCAGTAAATGCAGGTCGACGGGCAAATTCAGCGAACGAACCTGCTGCGTTTGCATGAAAATTTGCCGGCCCGATTCGTCGTGCAGCGCAATTTCGATATTTTCCTGCTTTTTTAGTTCCAAGGTCAGCACAAATCGATCGTGCGTCGGGTTGGGCGTCAGGCTGAACGAAGCAATGGACGGCGGCACCTTGGTATTGCCGAGGATGACGGCAATCTCCGCCGAGCGGTACTTGCAGCCGTTCGGCGATGTGATTTCAAGCGTATAAAGGCCGTCGTTTTCCGCAACGTGGTAAATATCGTTGGCGCCCGCGATGGGTTCATTATTCCAGTACCACTGGCAGCCGTTGCATTCGGTACCGCTGACGAGGAACAGGGAGTCGGGCAATTCCAGCCCGATAACAGGGGTAAGCCCGATTTCCAGATCGATGAGCAGGGGCGCGGAAACAAAAGTGCCGCATTCTCCGGAGATCGAAACGCTGTATTGGCCGGGCTCGGTCGCCACCCATTGCTGGGTAGCGCCGTTGGGGAGCGGGTTGCCATCCAGAAGCCATTGGTAGGTATATCCTTGCGGGACGGTCGTTGCGCCCAAAATGGCCGTATCGCCCGGACAAAGAATCAGTTGACCGTCCAAAAGCGTAACGTTTATGGGCGGAATAACAACTTCGAGCACCGAGACCTGTTCAGACGGGGCGGATTGACACAAGCTTCCCGGCGCATTCGCTTCGACGTAATAAGTGCCCGGCTGGGTCACAACAAGTTGATTGCCTCCGTTGTCCTGTACCAGCACACCGTTGCGATACCAATCGTAGGTATACGGAATGGTATCCGTCGGTACAGACAACGTGATGTTTTCACCAGAACAGATCGTCAATTCGGCAGGACCATCGATGACCGGCGTCGGCGGATCGGGGAACTGATTGGTCATGGTAATGGTATCCTTGCGCACGCAACCGTTGCCGTCGGTAGCGGTGACGATGTAATCGCCGGCTTCGAGGTACACGTTCAGGCTGCCGCTCTGGCCGTTCGACCACTGGTAGTTGACCGTACCCGCGCCGCCCGTGCTTTGTACTTCGACAATACCGCTGAACGAGCCCGTGCAAATATTCAGCTGCCCGATCTGCGTGCTGATCTGGAAGGGCGAGCACAACTCCCTGATCTTGAAAATACGGCCGGAAGAAAGCGTCGAGACGTACAATTCGCCGTTTTTGTCTTCCCCAAACGAGCTGTACTCGTAGGGCGACAAATTAGCCAAAACCTGCGTGGTGAAAGAGCCGTCGGCATTTCGGGTAGTATACCACCAGCGGCCTGAGCAGTAGTCGGCAAAAAGGTAGCGGCCGTACAGATCAGGGTACTGGCTGCCGCGATACACAAAGCCGCCGGTGACCGAACAGCCGTTGGCGGCAGAGTGGGCGTATTCAAATACCGGGTCGATATAGGCAGATGCCGGCTGGCAGCCATTGGTATTATAGGCGTGCGTGCCTTCGTAGCAGCGCCAGCCATAGTTAAAACCACCCTGGCCGGCCGGTTCGAAGTCGATTTCTTCCCAAAGTCCCTGCCCCACGTCGGCAAGCCATTTGTCGCCGGTAAGCCGGTCGAATGAAAAACGCCAGACGTTGCGCAGCCCCAGGTCCCAGATTTCGGGCGAGTAAGTCGGGTTGTTGACAAAAGGATTGTCGGCAGGAATGGAATAGTTCAAACCCGGTGAAGGTGTATCGACGTCGATGCGGAGGATTTTGCCCAGAAAGGTATTTTTCTTCTGACCATTATCTTGCGGATCGCCGCCCGAACCGCCGTCGCCCAGCGAAATGTAGAGATAGCCGTCGGGGCCGAATTTGATACAGCCGCCATTGTGGTTGGAATAGGGGTCGTCCTGTGTGAAATAAATGACTTCACTGTCGGGGTCGGCCTGGTTGGGGTTGTCGGCTTTGCGGGAAAAGCGGGACAGCCGGTTGTCGCCGTCGGTACTGCGGGTGTAATAGACATAAAAATACCCGGTGGAGTCGTAATCGGGCGGGAAAGCCAGACCGAGCAGGCCCTGTTCGTTGCCGTTCGACTGTACGCGCGGGTCGATGTTGAGGAATGGGTCGGGAAGGCGGTTGCCCAGGCTGTCGAGAATCCAGATCAGGCCGTCCTGTTCGACGATAAACAGCCTGCTGTCGCCGCAATGAGCAATATCGACGGGGCGGTCGAAGCCGGTTGCAAATTGCACGAGCTGGATCTTGGGCTGTGCGAGCAGGAAAAATGGGGAAAGCAGAAAACAGAGAAAAAGGAAACGACGGTGCATAAGCTGGCGGGTGTTTTGTTTTTGATAAATGATGTTTCGGGAGAAACAAGGGTAAATTAGGCCTGTTCACCGGAAAGCAAAAAGCACATTCGCCGCAGATGTCTACCATTGGCGAATGTGCAGGGGAAAAGGGGGCAGAAATGCGTTATTCACTGGCAAACCGGATCAGTTCTTCCACGAATTGACGGTGATTGGCCAGGCGCGGCACTTTGCTTTGGTTGCCGAATTTGCCACGGGCTTTCATCCAGCGCATAAACGTGCCGCGCGGCACCGGGCGGATTTGCAGCTGGTCGAGCGCCATGCTCTTGTATCGTTTGGCTTCGTAGTCGGAGTTGATGCGTTGCAGGCTTTCATCGAGCAGCCGGTTGAAATGCAGGAGGTCGGCAGGTTCTTTTTCAAACTCGACGATCCATTCGTGCCCGCCTTTGCCGTGGTCGCCGGCGAAATAAACCGGCGCGGCGGTATATTCCGCCACGACGGCATTGGTTTGAAGGCATACCTCGGCCAAAGCTTTGTCGGTATCGCCCACCATCACTTCTTCCCCGAAGGCATTGATAAATTGTTTGGTACGGCCCGATATCTGGAAGCAATGCGGATATTTTCGGGTAAAGATCAGGGTATCGCCGGGCTGGTAGCGCCAAAGGCCGTTGTTGGACGAGATCAGTACCGCGTAGTTTTTGCCGATTTCCACATCGGCCATGGTGACGGTGCGCGGGTGTTCCTTGCCCCATTCTTCCGAAGGAATAAATTCAAAAAACACCCCGTTGTCGGCCAGGAGGAGCATATCGTTGACCGCCAGGTCGCATTGCGCCCCGAAGAAGCCTTCGGAGGCATTGTATATTTCCTGATAAGCAAATTTGTCGCTCGGGATCAGTTCTCGAAACGTCTGGCGGTAAGGCCCGAAACCCACGCCGCCGTGCATGTAAGCCTGCAGATGCGGCCAAACCTCAAGCATATTCGATTTGCCGGTTTTTTCCAGAATCAAGCGGAAAAGCACAATGATCCAGGTCGGTACGCCGCCGAACATCACCACATCATCCTGCTGGCTGAGTTTGTCGGCCAGGCGCTGAATTTTTTCTTCAAAATTGCCCAGCAGGATGGTTTCCCGGTCGGGGGTATAAAACGCCCTGCCGATCGAGGGCATGTTGTAGGTCAGCACTGCGCTGACGTCGCCGATGCGCGTTCGGGAAAAGTCGGGGAAGCGTTGGTAACTGCCGGTCAGCAGCAGGTTTTTGCGCCGGAAAATCTCCATATCCGGCTTGTTGTGGTACAGGAGGGCGAGTGCATCCCAGCTGCCCGCCACGTGGCAGGCGAACATATTGGCGTAAGGAACGGGAATAAACTTGCTTTTATCGCTGGTGGTGCCACTGCTTTTGGCGTACCAGTTCACTTCGCCTGGCCAGAGTACGTGGCGTTCGCCGCGCATCATCCGGGCAATGTCATTTTTGATACAATCGTAATCGTGCACCGGCACGCGGCGGGCAAATTCTTCGGCCGTACGGATCTCGGCAAAGCGATAGCGCCGCCCGAATTCGGTATTGCGGGCCCGGTCGAGCAGTTTGACCAGCCAACGCGCCTGGCGTTCCTCGGGCCGCTGCATATAGCGCTCGATGCGGCGCATACGCAAGGCGAGGTACTGCTTCATTAGCGCGTTGACCATACGATTCATAAGCGGAGAGCGTGACGATAAAAGCTTGGGTTGATGAGGTTGATAAAAATTTTAAGGTTGATGAGGTTGACAGGGTTTATGAGGTTGATAAAAAAGATCTCATCAACCTTTCCACAAAGGTAGCCTCATTTGGAAAAAATCGGGCAGGCCGTCCGGGTCGCGTATTTTTGTCGGCGCTCAAATTTGGCCGTTTTTTTTGATTCATAAAACTTTTCTGCACGGGTCATGTCGCCAGAGATCATTATTCGCCCCGCCCGGGAGTCCGATTTGCCCGCCATTCACGCCCTGGTACGTGAGTTGGCGGAGTACGAACGCGAGCCGGAAGCCGTGGTCACCACCCCTGAAATTTACCTCGAGGATTTCCGTAAGGGCCGCTTTGAAAGCCATGTCGCCGAACACGAGGGGCGTATCGTCGGCACAACGATCTTTTACTGGGCTTACTCCACCTGGAAGGGCCGTATGCTTTATCTGGAGGATTTTGTGGTGCAGGCCTATTACCGCCGCTATGGCGTCGGACAGCGCTTGTTCGACGCATTTGTGGAAGAAGCCCGGCGCCGCGATTGCAGTCTGGTGAAATGGCAGGTGCTCGACTGGAACGAGCCCGCGCTGGCTTTTTACCGCAAAAACGAGGCGATTATCGAAACAGGCTGGTGGAACGGGAAGATTTTTTTGAAGGAATGGCCGCGCTGAGGGCTATGCGCCTTCTATTTCAGCAATTTTTTCGAGCAGCCATTTTTTGGGCGTATTGGCCGAAGCCGCCATTACCCGCCGGCGAAAGGCGGCTATGGTTTTGTCGTCGGCCATATGGAGTGTGGTCAACCTTTTGACGAAGTTCAGGAAGTTGTTGTATTCGCGTTTGAGCGTTTTGGAAATGACTTTGTTGCGGCGCAGGAAGATGCGGAAACTGTCGATGAGCGAATCGAGGGCCAGCCATTCGCCCGAGTCGAAATAGGTGCGGATCAAAATAAGTTTGGCGCCGAGTGAATACACTACGTCGCTGTATTCCACGTCGCGAAGCAGTTCAATGACCTTTGCGTGTTGTTTTTGATGAGAGTAAAGGTTGGCGAGATTAAACGTCCGGGCATTTTCGCGAATGGATACCGGCAGGTAAATGGAATATTCCTGTATAAAATTCTCTGCCCATGAGTACTCGCCTACCCGAAGGCTG
>JAEUUU010000039.1 GCA_016787345.1 Saprospiraceae bacterium
AGTTAAATTTGTGTCATGAATGTAAAAGTTTACGATTTTAGTTTACATCTGAGTTGGAAGATACTCAGCGTCATCAGCCGAATTGACCGATTCGATGCCTCATGGACTTCGGTTGAACGGATAGAAGGCCGCAATCTCCCACAATTGAGGCATATCGCTACTATCCAGAGCGTAGGGGCTTCGACACGTATTGAAGGCTCAAAATTGACAGACGAAGAGGTCGCTGACTTATTGAATAACATAGGTATAAGCAAAATTGAAGACAGAGATTCGCAAGAGGTAGCGGGTTATTTTAATGTATTAGACACGATAGTAGATTCGTACAAAGCGATTGTGATTAGTGAAAATAATATAAAAAACCTACACAACCAACTTTTAAAATATAGCAGTAAAGACACCTGGCATCAAGGTAGCTATAAGCAACATACCAATGCAGTGGAAGCAAGTTTTCCGGACGGCAGCAAGAAGATTATTTTCAAGACGACTGATCCGGGATTCGCAACAGAAGATGCCATGCGGCGACTGATTGAGTGGTACCGTATGGAAACCGAAGTACACCCGCTGATTATTTGTGCCACATTCGTGTATGAATTTGTAAGCATCCATCCGTTCCAGGATGACAACGGCCGGTTGAGCCGATTGCTCACCACGTTGACCTTGCTACAAAAAGGATATAAATGGATTCAGTATGTGAGTTTCGAGCACGAGATAGAAAATCGGAAAAAAGACTATTACATTAGCCTTAGAAATTGTCAGGCACAGAGGCCCAATGAAGATATTACAGAATGGATTGAGTTTTTTCTGGGATCATTGGTAAATGTACAAGTTAAGTTGGAACAAAAACTCGCTTTATCCGAACAACAAAACCATCTTTCAGGTAAGGATAAAATGGTTTATATATACATCCTGAATCATCCTGACTGTAAATCGGGTGATATTGTTTCAGTATTAAATATATCAAAACCAACCGTAAAAAGGATTTTATCAGCGTTGACTAACAAACAACTGATTGTAAAAAAAGGACGCGGCGCAGGTATTACGTACAATGCATCCGGATAATAAAAAGCACCCGGCAAAGAATATACGAAAAGCGTTTCCTTCCGTCAAACAGCGCCGCCAGCCGGCCGAAACGAACGCGTCTCACAACCTTTCCACCCCCTTCCGCCAGGGAAGTAAATACCCCGCTTCCAGTTCGCCTTCCTGCTCCCCGGCATACACCAGAAAGCGGCGTTCGGGGCCCGCGCCGCTGAGTTCGCCCCAGCGCCGGAGGCCTTTGGTGAGGCGTTCGTTGTAGGTCTGGCTGGATTTGATTTCGATGGCGTTCAGCACGCCGTTTTCCTCGATCAGCAGATCGATTTCGTTGCCTTGCTGGTCTTGCCAGTACCAGAATTTCGGGCGTTTGCCGGCGTTGGCGCGTTTTTTATACCACTCCACGATCAGGGCATTCTCCACGATATTGCCGAAATAATGGTGCCGCTCCAGTTGCGCCACCGAACCGATACCAAGCAGGTTGCACAGCAGTCCGGTGTCGAAAAAGTAGATTTTGGGCGCTTTGATGATGCGTTTGTTGAAGTTTTCGAAGTAGGGCGGCAGTTTGAAGATCAGGTAGGAGGCTTCGAGCACCGAGAGCCAGGCTTTGATGGTGTTGACTGCCACGCCGGTGTCGTTGGCCAGGGTGCTCAGGTTGAGCGGCTGCCCGACCCGGCCGGCGCACAGGCGCATAAACTTGCCGAATTGCGAGAGGTCGCCCACGTTTTTCAGCAGGCGCAGGTCGCGTTCGAGGTAGGTCTGGATATAACTGTCGAAATAAAACTCCGGCGGCACGGCGCGCTCGCCGTACAGAGCAGGGTAGCCGCCTTGCCAGGCAAATGCCTCCAGAGTGGGCGCCGGGTGGTCTTTTTCGATCTCCCGAAGCGAAAGTGGCAGCAGGTTCAGCACGCCCACCCGGCCGGCGAGCGATTGGGTGATGCGTTCCATAAGCAGAAAATTCTGAGAACCGGAGAGCACGAAGCGGCGGTTTTTGTCGGCGTCGACCAGCCCCTGCAGGTAGTTGAAGAGCTCGGGTACGCGTTGCGCCTCGTCGAGGATGGCGCCTTGCGGAAAGCTGTTGAGAAAACGCCGGGGATCTTCTTCGGCCCGCTGGCGGGCATCGGCGTCTTCCAGACTGGCATAGGGCAATTCGGGCAATAAATGCCGCAACAGCGTGGTTTTGCCGCTTTGGCGGGGCCCGCCCAGGTAAACAATGGGAAACCATGCGCGAAAATCGCGGATAGTGGCCGTTATGTCTCTTTCGATGAAAGGCATTTCTTAGTAAATTTGCAATTGGATTGCAAATTTACTAAATTTTTGCCCCTTTCCCAATAATCTTCTTTATCCATGCACATACGGCGCCTCCTCCCGCGCCAGCGCCCGCACGTTTTCCAGCACGTGTTTCATGTATTGCCGCCAGATGGTTTTGGTGAACAGCCATTGCAGCGGATAAAGCCAGGCGAC
>JAEUUU010000043.1 GCA_016787345.1 Saprospiraceae bacterium
AGGTTGTGTTAGGGGGGAGAGGGGTTACACGCGGAGGTTTTTTAATGCACGCAGAGGGGCGAGATTTTCACGCGGGGATGTTTGTTGCACGCAGAGGCGCAGAGGCGCAGAGGGGCGAGTGTTTCACGCGCAGGTCGCAAAGGAGCAAAGCGCGCAACGGGGGGTATGTTTCACGCGGGGATTTTTATTGCACGCAGAGGCGCAGAGGCGCAGAGGGGCGAGTGTTTCACGCGAAGGTCGCAAAGGAGCAAAGCGCGCAAAGAAAAAAATCATGACCCGCACGCAAAAACTCTGCGTCTCTGCGCCTCTGCGTGAAATAAAAAAACTGTATGCAGATATGGTCTCCTTTGCGCGCTTTGCTCCTTTGCGCCTTTTGCGTGAAACCATCTTCCCGTGAAACCACCTTAGCGTCCCCTCCCCGCTCAGATCAATTCGTGAATATGGGTCTTGATCCCGTGCGCCATTCTTTCCAGCGGCAAATCGTTTTCATCCGCTCCGAACGGTTCTTCGATTTCCTCCGCGATCAGTTCGAGGCTCGCCAGCACATAAAAAACGAAAGCCACGATAGGCACCACGTAGTAACCCAGGTTGAAGACGTAGCCCCAGGGCAGGGTGAGGATGTAAATGAGGATAAAACGTTTGATAAACACGCTGTACGAGTACGGGATGGGCGTGTTTTTGATGCGCTCGCAGGCGCCGCAGATATCGGTAAACGATTGTAGTTCGGAGTTGAGGAACAGCAATTGTTCGCCCGACAGTTTGCCGGCCCGGTGCAGTTCGTCCACGGCTTTGATGAGCAGGGCGGCGACCTGGTTGGGCAAATGTTTTTCCAGGTCGATTTTTTGCTGGAGGGCAGGCGGCAGTCCGTCGAAGAGTTCGAGACGGGTTTCTTCGCTGCGCAGGTGGTTTTTCAGGGCGACAGCGTAAAGCGGAATAACACGCCGGAAAAAAGCGCGGCGTGCCTCGTCGTCGGGATCGAGCAAGGCCGACAGTTTGATGGCCAGGTTGCGGCTGTTGTTGACCAGGGCGCCCCAGAGTTTGCGGCCTTCCCACCAGCGCTCGTAGGCGGTATTGGTGCGGAAAACCAGCAAAAACGAGATGACAAAGCCCAGCAGGCCGTGCATCAGGGAAATATTGCGCACATAGCTGTTGTTGTTGGCGGTCAGTTGCCATACCTCCATTTCGAGCCAGGCTGCCAGCGCGGAGTAAGCGCCGATGCCGACGATCCAGGGGAAAAGCCGCCGTGCCGTATCGGAGCGGTGGAAATGCAGGGGCCAGACAAACCAGTCTTTCGGATTGTGCGCGACCATGCTCAGATCCCCCGGCGTTTGACTTCCTGAAGAATGAGCGCCAGTTCGCGTCCGGCGTCACCGGTCACGGACGTATTTTCCTGCGCCCGGCGGATGAGGTACGGGACTACGTCGCCGACCTGTCCGTAAGGCACGTATTTGCTCGAGCGGTAGCCGGCGGCGGCGAGGTTGAAGGTCAGGTTGTCGCTCATGCCGAAAAGCTGGCTGAACATCAGGTTCGGGTGGTCGCGCGGGATGCCTTTTTTATCCATCAATTCGGCCTGCAGGCGGGCGCTTTCGGCGTTGTGGCTGGCGTTGCAGGAGGCCATGTCTTCGTAATGGTCGATGCAAAAACGCATCCCCGTGTTGTAGTGGTCGTCGGTCGCATTTTTGTCGGGGTTGATGGGGTTTTCGTAGCCCATTTCGGCGGCGCGCAGGCCTTCCTTTTCCATGTAGGCGCCGCGCACGAGTTTGGCGCCGAGCAAAAAGCCTTCGCGTTTGGCGCGGTCGTAGCTTTCAAAGAGAAATTTGAGGCGGTCTTTGCGGTACATCTGGAAGGTGTTGTACACCACCACGCGTTTTTTGTTGTAGCGCCGCATCATGAGCCACACGAGGTGGTCGATGGTGTCCTGAATCCAGCTTTCTTCGGCGTCGATGAAGATGGAAACGCCTTTCTGGGCGGCGTGGTAACAGATTGCGTCGATGCGTTTGAGCACGTTGCGGTATTCGTTTAGTTCTTCGCGCGTCAGTTTTTGGGCGCTCTGGATGCGTTCGAGCAGGCCGAAGCGGGCCAGACCGGTTATTTTGGTGCTCACGACCGGGATGGTGGCGGCGCGGGAGGCAAAGTCGATAGCGCGAAGGTTTTCATTCATGGTATAATTGAAATCCGTCTCCGTTTCCTTGCCCTCGGCGCCGTAGTCGAGCACCGTGAGCGTGTTGAATTTGGCCAGGTGCTCGATATTGGGTTGCGAATCGAGCAGGGTAGTGCCGCCCACGAAATGTTCGAAAATGGTGTTTTTGACGATGCGCTCGACAAAAGGGAGGCGGTTTTCGATGGCCCAAAGCCCCAGGGCGGAGCCGTATTTGACGATCCAGGGCTTGTTCATGAGGTTGAACAACCAGGCCGTTTTTTTTAATTCCCGGTCGGAGAAGTGAGCAAAAGCGATTTCGGTATTGGTAAAGTCGACAGCCGGGAGACCGTTATCAGGCGTGTATGCGGTGGGCATTGTGTTCGGTTTTAATTGTCAGTCAAATCAAGTTCCATCACGCAGGGCGGGTACGCGGCAAAAATACGCTATAGGAACAGAATTATTGATTGTCCGGAAGTTCCGCCCGACGCCGCGGTACAGGGCGGTAAAAGCCCGCCAAGCGCCTATCTTTGCCCCTTTGCCCGTTCAATCTGATATGCTGAACCGCCTATCCACCCCCGTACAACGCGCCTTTGCCGCGATGCTCATCGTGCAAATCGCGCTGATCCTGTTCACTTATGGCAAATATTTTACCGAGCCGCGGGGGTATATGTTTATGAACGCTTTCGACGGGTTGAAAAATTATTACACCCTGCAATACTACGTGCAGCACAACCCGGCGGGCGATTATGCGCAGTTTCAGGGGATGAACTACCCCTACGGCGACAATATTTTTTACACCGACAACACGCCCGCCTTTGCCTTTCCGATGCGGCTTTTGTGCGATGTTGGCCTGCCTTTGGAAAATGCCGCGATTCCGCTTTTTCACTTCCTGCTGCTGGCCAATTTGCTGCTGGCCTCCGTATTTGCCTTCGGCATCGGCCGGCGTCTGGGACTGAATCCCTGGCTGAATGCCCTGATGAGTATCGGCATCGTGTGGGCTTCGCCGCAGATGTTCCGGTTTTTCGGCAACATGAACATGGCGCTACCCGCTTTTTATCTGGGCTGTATGTTGCTGCTGCTGGTCAGTTACGAACGAATTCAGCGCGGCGGTCGCTGGTGGCCACCGGTTCTGGGCTTGTTGGGCCTGCTGATACTGGCGGCTTTTTTTCACTTGTACCATTTGCCCATTTTGGGGGTGATGGCGGGGAGTTTTGGCGTGCTGGCCGTGTTTTTTCTAAAAAGCTGGCCGCAACGATTGCGTGCGCTGGCAGTGGCGGCTGTTCCGCTGGCTGCCCTGGCGTTCACCCTCGGTTTTATCCGCCTGATCGACGAATCCTATGCCCTGCGCCCGATCGGCAACGGGTACGGGCTGGCCGACTGGCGGCTGGCTTCCGATTCGATTTTCCGGGCTTATGGTTTTTTAAAAATACCGCAGTTTGTGCGCACCCAGGGTTGGGCGCTGGAACAGTTTACTTTTCTGGGTTCGGCAGTCATTTATGGCGCTATTCTGGCGTTCATTTTCTGGGTCATTTCCCTCAACTGGCAACTAAAAACCGGGCAACGCGCCACGCAAAGCGAACCTGTGGCGCGCTCTTTCGTGTGGCTGATGTTGTTGGTCGGAATCATCAGTTATTCCACCGCGATGGGCGATTATGCAACCATGTTCGGCGGTAACCTGAAATACGACAACTGGCTGAGTCCGTTTTATTTCCTGCGTTTTATCACGCCGCAGGTGAGCCAGTTCCGCTGTCTGGCCCGTTTCAACTGGGGCGACTATTATCCCGCCTGGATCGTGGTGTTTTACGTTCTCCATCGCCTGATCTTTTCGGGCGCCTTGCCCAAAATGGCACGCTACGCGCTGCTGGGTTTGGCGGTGTTGCTCACGGCAGTCGATACAGCCAATTATTGCCGGTATTTTCACTCTGATTCGACCTACGAAAACCTGTTTCAGGACAAACATTTGCGCGCCCTGCCCGATCTCGATTACCAGCGCTACCAGGCGATCCTGCCCCTGCCGTTTTTCCATGTGGGCAACGAAAACGCCGACCTGATCACCGACGACAACGGCAAAGTGTCGACCCGCGCCTTCCAGCTTTCGCTGCGCAGCGGCCTGCCCATCATGGCCTGCAAAATGTCGCGCACACCCGCGCCCATGACGCTGGCGCACTATTCCCTGATCCTCGAAGGCGTCGAGCCCGACCAGGATTTGCTGGCGCGGCTGAATGAAAAACCGCTGCTCGTGGTCGAGTTGAAAAACTACGAGGCGCCGGCCAATCCGCAAAAAACATCCGAAAAGGTGATCGCGGCGAGCAAAACCTTCGTACAGCGGCACAAGCTGCAAAAAGTGGGTGAAGACGCCGATTGCAATTATTACGAATGGGCGCCGCCGGACCGTTAGTCGCCGTCCGATTGCCAGATTTCCCAAGCTTTTTCCGCTTGTAAAACCAACATTTCCAGTCCGTTCTGCACGGCTGCGCCCTGTTGTGCCGCCCGGCGCATCAGCAGGGTTTCCGCCGGGTTGTAAATCAGGTCGAACACCAGATGGCCGGGACCGAGGCGTTCGAAAGGCAGATCGGGGCAGCGCTCCGTGTCGGGCGACATACCCAGCGGGGTGGTATTGACGAACAGGGCGGCGGGGGCGATATGTTGGGCCAATGCGTCGTACGAAATGTCGTCGGGGCGGCGGGGCTGGCGCGAAACGTACTGAAACCCGATACCGAGTTTTTTCAAAACAAACGCCGCCGCTTTGGCCGCGCCGCCGGTGCCGAGGATGTAGGCCGGCAAACCCCGCGGCGCCGTTTTGTTTTTTTGCAAAAAGCCGAGCAGGGAAAGTTCGAAGCCGTACACATCGGTGTTGAAGCCTTCGAGCCGGCCCTGCTGGATGCGGATGCAGTTGACGGCCCCGACGGCCCCGGCGGTGGCGTCGAGCCGGTCGAGGAAGGGAATCACGGTTTCCTTGTGCGGAATGGTGACGTTGAGGCCGCGCAGCCCGGGATGTTCGCGCAGCAAGGCGGGGAATTGGCCAATATCGGGCAGGGGGAACAAATCGTACTGCGCGTCACGGATGCCTTCGCGGGCGAATTTTTCCGTAAAATAGCGCTGGGAAAACGAATGCCCGAGGGGATAGCCGATGAGTCCGTAGAGTTGCCGCACAAGAGAAAATGTTTTGCGGCAAATAACGATGATAAGGGACAATCTTCCGCATGTTTTCCGCCCCCCTTCGCCTTCCTTTCCCATATTCTCTCTACCTTTGCAGAGATTCGGCCAATTTTTGCGCTGAAATCAATGACCCAATTACGTGTTTAACCGTGTTGTTCTGAGGAATGAAGGTTTCGTTGAATTGGCTTCGGGAATTTCTCGACCTAAATAAAACACCGCAAGAAATCGCCGATATACTGACTTCGCTGGGCCTCGAAGTGGAAGGATGGGAAACGGTAAAACCCTCGCCCGTGGATTTGCACAAGGTCGTCACCGGCCTTGTCACGGTTTGTGAGCGCATACCGGATACCGATCACCTTTCGGCCACCCAGGTCGACGTCGGCGATGGCGTCATACGCTCCGTCGTATGCGGCGCGCCCAACGTGGCCGCCGGTCAAAAAGTGCTGGTCGCCCTGCCCGGCGCCCAGGTTTTCAGCAAAGACGGTACGCTTTTCCAGATCGCCGAACGCAAGGTGCGCGGCGTGGCCTCTCAGGGCATGATCTGCGCCGAGGACGAACTCGGCCTGGGGCACGACCACGCGGGCATCATGGTGCTGCCGCCCGATACGCCGCTGGGCGTCACGGCCGCGGCCTATTTCCAGCAGGATGCCGATACCGTGATCGAGGTGGGCCTCACGCCCAACCGCGCCGATGCCACCAACCACCTTGGCGTGGCCCGCGACCTGGCCGCTTACCTGCAGGTACACGAAGGCGCCGCCTCGCCTTTGCAGCTGCCGGAAAGCAGCGCGCTGCCGGCCTCCGAAAAGGCCTATCCCGCCACTGTGGCCGACCCCGAAGCCTGCCCGCGCTACTCCGGTATTTTGCTCGACAACATCCGCGTGCAGGAGAGCCCCGACTGGCTGAAAAACCGCCTGCTCGCCCTCGGCCAGCGCCCGATCAACAACGTGGTGGACGTAACCAATCTCGTGCGCCTCGAAATGGGCCAGCCCCTTCATGCCTTCGATGCCGCCGAAATCGGCGGCGGAAAGATCATCGTGCAAACCCTGCCGGCCGGCACGCCTTTCGTCACGCTCGACGGCGTGGAACGCAAACTGTTTGCCGAAGACCTCATGATCTGCGACGGCAACGGCACGCCCATGTGTATCGGCGGGGTGTTTGGCGGCGCTACGAGCGGCGTCAAAGACAGCACGACGAGCATCTTCCTCGAAAGCGCCTATTTCCACCCGCGCTGGATTCGCCGCTCCATGCTGCGCCACGGCCTGCGCACCGATGCCGCCTGGACCTTCGAAAAAGGCGTCGACCCCAACGGCTGCCAAAAGGCCCTGGCCCGCGCCGTATTCCTCCTGCAACAGCTCGCCGGCGCCCGCACTGCCTCGGCAGTCGTGGATATTTACCCCCGGCCCGTCGAGCCGGTCCGCATCGCCATCCGTTACGACAAGGTCAATGCCCTGATCGGCGAAGACCTGCCGGCCGAACGAATCCGGACCATCCTGTCGGCGCTCGGCATCGGCATGAGCGACGATACGCCCGAAGGGCTTACCGCCGTGATTCCCACCAACAAACCCGACGTGCTGCGTCCGGCCGATGTGGTGGAGGAAATTCTGCGCGTGCACGGGCTCGACAACGTGCCGTTGCCCACCCACCTGCGCAGCAGCATCGAGATCACGCCGAAGCCCGACCCCGACAAGGTGCGCAACTTCGCCGCCGATTTCCTGGCCGCCCAGGGCTTCAACGAGGCCATGAGCCTGTCGTTGTCCAATTCGGCCTGGTACACCGGCCCCAATGCCATTTATCCAGTGCCCCAGGAAGAACTGGTGTATGTGCACAATACCGCCAACCAGGGCCTCGATTGCCTGCGCCCGACGCTGGTGTTCAGCGGCCTCGAAGCCATCCGCAACAACCAGAACCGGCAACAACCGGATTTGCGCTTGTTTGAGTTTGGAAAGGTGTACAGAAGGGCAGCAGACGGTTTCGCCGAAACCGCCCGCCTCGCCGTTTTTCTCACCGGCACGCACAGTCCGGAAAGCTGGCAGCCCGCGGCAAAGAAAACCGTCGACTTTTTCACCCTGAAAGCCGTGGTGCAAAACCTGCTGGCACGTCTGGGTGTCGCCGGCTTCCAGGAAACAACGATCGAGGAAGCGCCTTTTCAATACGCCATGCGGTATCACCGCGGCGGACAGGAATTGGTGACCTTCGGGGCCATTCAGCCAGCTTTGGTGAAAAAAATGGACGTGAAAAACGCTGTGTTCTGCGCCGATTTTCATGTCGACAACCTCATCAAGGCATTGGCCGGCGACAAGGTGCAATACCGCGAACTGAGCCGTTTCCCGGCCGTACGCCGCGACCTGGCCCTGGTGCTCGACCGCTCCGTGCCCTTTGGCGACATCCGCCAGACGGCGCAAAAAACCGTGAAGAAAATACTCCGTGAAGTCAACCTGTTCGACGTGTTCGAAGACGAAAGCAAACTCGGCGCCGGCAAAAAATCGTACGCCGTCAGCTTTACCTTCGAAGACCCCGACAAGACGCTTCAGGACAAGGATATCGACGTCCTCATGCGTCAGTTGCAGGAGGCGTTTGAGACGAAATTGAATGCCCGGTTGAGGATTTGAGGATGCGAGTATTCGAGGATTTGACCCACCCTGACGTCGAATCCTCGCATCCTCAAATCCTCGAATCCTCCATTTATCAACTATACAAACCACCCAACAATTATGGACATACTCTCAATAGGAATAGGCCTGGCCATCGGCGCCGTAGTGGCCTATGTTATAGCGACGCTAACGGTCAAAAAAGACAACCAGAAGGCCGTCGAAGAAAGCAACCGCCAGGCTGACCTGATGCTCCAGGAAGCACGCCTGAGCGCCAAACGCCTCACCGACGAAGCCCAGATCGAGGCGCAAAAAGTCGTGGCCAAAGCCGAAAGCGAAAACGAACGCATCAAGCAACAAAAAATTCAGGAAGCCAAGGAGCGATACGCCCAGATGCGCAGCCAGTTCGACAGCGAAAAGGCCGAGCACGTGGTGAAAATGAAAGAGCGCGAACTGGAAGTCGTTCAACTCGAAAACGACCTCAAAGCCAAGGAAGCCGCTTTCCAGGGCCGTATCGACGAGGTCAACAACGCCAAGGCTGAACTGGAAAACAAGGAAACAGAACTGGGTACGCTGCGCGAAAATCTCGAACGCCAACTAAGCATCGTACAGAAGAAAAAAGAAGAACTCGATGCCGCCAACGAAGAGCGGATCAAAGCCCTTGAAAAAATCGCCAACCTGAGCCAGCAGGACGCCAAAGACCAACTGCTCGAAGCCGTACGCGCCAAGAGCGAGACCGAGGCGATGGCCATCGTGAAAGAAGCCGTCGCACAGGCCAAACTGAATGCCGGCAAAGAGGCCAAAAAAATCATTATCCAGACGATCCAGCGCACTGCCGCCGAAATCACGATCGAGAACACCGTCTCGGTATTCAACCTCGAAAACGACGATATGAAGGGCCAGATCATCGGTCGCGAGGGCCGCAATATCCGCGCCCTTGAAGCCGCTACCGGCGTCGAAATTATCGTCGACGACACGCCCGAAGCCATCGTAATTTCCTCCTTCGACCCCATCCGCCGCGAGGTGGCCCGCCTCTCGCTTCAGCGCCTGGTGGCCGACGGCCGTATTCACCCGCAGCGCATCGAGGAAGTGGTGGCCAAAACCCGCAAACAACTCGAAGAACAGGTGATCGAAATCGGCGAACGCACCGTGATCGAACACGGCATCCACGGCCTCAACCCCGCCCTCGTACGCATGGTGGGCCGTATGCGCTTCCGCTCCTCTTATGGCCAGAACCTGCTGAAACACAGCATCGAAACAGCCGAGCTCTGCGGGCTTATGGCCGCCGAACTGGGCCTCAGCCAGAAACAGATCAAAATGGCCAAACGCGCCGGTCTCCTGCACGACATCGGCAAGGTAGCCGAAGAAGAAACCGAACTTTCGCACGCCCTCGTCGGTATGAAAATGTGCGAACAGTACGGCGAACACCCCGTGGTCATCAACGCAGTGGGCGCTCACCACGACGAAATCGAGATGAATAACATCATCTCGCCCATCATCCAGGCCTGCGACGCCATTTCCGGCGCCCGCCCCGGCGCCCGCCGCGAAATACTCGAAAACTACCTCAAGCGCATCGGCGAACTCGAAGACCTCGCCATGAGCTACGAAGGCGTGGCCAAGGCTTTCGCCATGCAGGCCGGCCGCGAACTGCGCGTCATCGTCGAAGCCGACAAGGTGACCGACCAGTACGCCGACGATCTGTCGTTTATGATCTCGCAAAAAATCCAGGAAGAAATGCAGTACCCCGGCCAGATCCGGGTGACGGTCATCCGGGAGAAGCGGGCCGTGGCGTACGCCCGGTAAACAAGCACGGCAAAAATTGAACAAGCGGGCTGGCGGAGAATTCCGTCAGCCCGCTCTACTATTTATTATTACCCCTAATTTTTCACTCCAATTCAATTTGAAAATGATTCTTGCACAAGCCATGATGGCATTTCCCTTTGTACTGGCTGTGCTTTGGGTATTCGTTTTCCTCGGCGCATTGCTGCTGCTTTTACCGTTCAGGTTGTTGTTGAACAAACTCTTCCGCAACAGCGACGCTCAATCCAGATATCCGGTTTTGATCTTTGCCGCACTTGCCGCCAGCCTGGTCTGCGGGTACTTTATATACCGCATCTGGACTTTTGATGGTCCCTGGATCAACTGATCTCAAATCAGCCGCTCCACCCGCGTCGATTGCCCCGGCGCGCCGTTTTCCAGCCCGCTCAACCACAGCAGTCCCGGTGTTTTTCCTGCTTCCAGGCTGCCCAGCGTGTCGTCGAAGCCCAATGCCTCGGCGCCGTTGAGGGTGGCCCAGCGCAGCAGGGCGTCGAAGGGAACGTAGCTTTGGAAGCGGGCGATGGTTTTCATTTCTTCCAGAATGGAGAGTTGCCAGTTGGACGTCAGGCTGTCGGTGCCGAGTGTGACGCGTGCGCCGGCATCGAGAAAGGTCCGGTAATTGGGCAGGCGGTTTTCGATATACAGGTTGGCGTTGGGGCAGGAAGCCCAGTAAGTGCGCGGGCTCCATGCCTGCGCGGTGGCCAGGTCGTCGGCCGTGCTGAGGGTGTTGTGCACAAAAAGCGTGCGGTTGGCCGGGTTCAGATGAGCCAGGGCGTAGTGGATGGACGTGGTTCCGGGGGCCTGAAATCCGTCGAGCGAAATACCGAACCGGCCGTAGAAATCGCGGAAGCCGCCCGTGCCGTGCAGGAAAAGTTCGTTTTCCGGCGGCGTCTCCTGATTGTGGATGCTGATGGTCGCGTCGCCGTCGGGGTTGAAGGCGTTGATTTTTTCAAACAGGCGGCGGCTCACGCTGTACGGCGCGTGCGGAACCAGGGTTTTGGCGCTGCCGGGCGCGAGTTCGAGTTGCTCGTAAACGGCGAGGCCGTCGTGGAAGGTTTTTTCCGCGCCTTCCTCCTGTAAAAAATCGAACAGTTCGACAAAAGTGTACCAGCGCAGACGCCCCCGGCTTTTCACCGTAAAAGTGTCGGGCACGTTGGAAATATCGCCAACCGCCACGATCCCGCCGGCAAGCATTTCCGCCTCGGCCCGCTCGATGGCATCCTGAATGAGCTCTGCCGCGGCATTGCGCTGCGTGACGACGCCCGTGATGAACGGAATCAGTCCGGTACCCGTGTCGACTTTGCCTTTCATGTGCGACAGTTCGAGATGGCAGTGCGTATTGACAAAACCGGGGCAGAGGATACCCGGACGAATATCGACGCTGGACGGGTCGTGGCTTTCGCGGGGCTCGATGGTCAGGATTTTGCCCTGCTCGTCGGTCACCACCACCGCCCGGGGCAGGGGAGGGGAGGAAACGGGATAAACCCAGTCGGCGGAATATTTGCGCATCATCAGTTTTTTATAAAATCAAAAATTCATCAATTTCAGGTATTACCCCTCGCATCCTCAAATCCTCGCACCCTCGCATCCTCAAATCCTCACAATTGCAACACATCCCACGCAAAACGGATCACAATGCCGCCTACGACCACCAGAAAGACCTTTCGCACAAACGCATTTCCGCGCAGTACGGCCATCCGGCTACCCGTATAGGAGCCGGCGACATTGCAGATCATCATCGGGATGGCGAGGTAGAACAAGACGTGTTTGTTGATTAAAAAAAAGACCAGCGACGACACGTCGGCGATCACATTGACCACTTTTGAAACGGCCGAGGCGCGCAGGAAACTGTACCCGATGCCGCTGACAAAGCCGAATACCAGCAGACTGCCGGTGCCGGGTCCCACAAAACCGTTGTAAAACCCCAATGTTGCGCCGATGCCCAGCGCTACCCATTTCACCTGTTCCGGTTGTATGCGCAGCAGGTCGGATTGCCCGAAATCCTTTTTTCGATAGGTGTATACTGCAATACCGACGATCAGGACGAGGATGATCGGTTTGAGCACTTCGGAGGGCAGGAGGCTTTGCACCGTGGCGCCCAGGTACGACATCGGGATGGCCCCGGCGGCGGCAAAAAGCACGGTGCGCCAGGGAATGGAAATATTGCGCGCATAATTGATCGCTGCCACGCCTGTGCCGACAGCCGAGGCCAGGCGGTTGGTGCTGATGACGTTGGGCACGGACAATTGCGGATACAGCACAAAAAACGCCGGAATCTGCACCAGTCCCCCGCCGCCCACGATACTGTCGATAAAGCCGGCCAGAAAGGCGAAGAAACAGAGCAGGTAAAGTTCCATAAGCGGGTTGGGGTCAGGCGGCGTTTTTTTGTCGCACCCTGGCTGCGATCCAGGCCGGCGTCACGATGCCGCCGAGCAGCAGGTAGCCGTAATAGGCCAGTCCGCGCCACAGCATGGCCACTACGAATGCAATGCTCTCCGGCGCATAATCGGAGATGTAGTGCGTCATCATCAGTTCGGCGATGCCGGCGCCGCCGGGTGTGGGGCTAAATGTCATGATAATAAACATGGCGACCATGCGGGCATAGATAAAAGCCTGCGTATGGCCATCGAACGGCGTAGAAGGCACGATCGCGATCAGGAGGCAATTGATCATGAGGAACTTGCTCGTCCAGGCGCCGATGGTGCCCGTAATCACTTTCAGGTGGTATTGCCAGCGCTGCGCCTTGATCTCGTCGGCGGCATGGGCAAACTCGTCGCCCAGGCGCTGGATTTTGGGCGCCCAGCGCCGCAGGATGCGCCGGCGGGCCAGCCAGCCCAGGGCGCGTTCGGCATAGTGCGGCTTTACCAGCAACAAAAACACCATGATGATCCAGTACACCAGCATGGCGGCGTAGGTGGCAAAGAATGCTACGGCTGCTGCGCCGGTATCTCCGCCGTCGCGCAGCGTCTGGGTACCGGGAAACAACATCGGCGGGCCGTAAATAGCCAGCAGCACCGGCATGGAGAGGATAAAAAAACCGGCGTCGCACACCATGGTGTAAAACACGGCGGCGGCGGTGCGGCCGGCGCTCAGTTTTTCCTGGGTGAGCACAAACAACATAACGATCGGGCCGCCTTTGCTGGTGGGCGTAAGCGCCGCGCTGAATTCCCAAATCACAATCAGTTCGATACATTTTCGCCAGCTGAGCGCGCCTGCCGTGATCGAGCGCAGGCGGAAAGCGTAGAACAGGTGCCGGATCACCAGCAGCAGTACCGCCATGCCGATCCAGAAAAACGCATGGGAGGACCACTGAATGGCTTTGAACTGATCGGGGTCAAATTCACGGAGGAAAAACCAGACGGCAACGGCCAGGCCCAACAACACGGGTATCATGATCCGGGAGGCACGGAATGATTTGAGTACTTTCTCCTTTTCTTTTTCCGAAGGGGCGACCGGTGTTTCTATAAGGGGATCAGGCACGGCTTTTTGACAATTTTACAAAGGGCGAAGTTCGCATTTGAAGGGAAGTTTCAGAACGTTTGCCGCGATATTCTGATACGCCGAACTGATTATTTATTCACCCAAAAAGCAAAAAGCCGGGCCTTGCGCCCGGCTTTCAGAAACTCAAATCTTATAAACAAACTTGTATGAAGTCAAATGAACCGGAGCGCAATTTTCCTAACCTGTCCACTCCGGCAGGCCGTCCGAAAACGGCTTTATCTTACAAAGCCTCGAATGCAGCGAGGCCATTCAGTTCGGGCAATACTTCTTCACGGCGCAGCGTGATGACTTTGGGTTCGCGGGCGTTGACCTGGAGCCGGGGGTTGAGCACGTCGAATTCGGTTTCGTCGTATTTGTAGAGCGACCAGGCGCCGTTGGAAAATTCCAGGGCGGTGAGGTGCTCCACCCAGTCGCCGCTGTTGAGGTAGGTCACGGTTTGGCCGTTTTTGGCCACCACGTCGCGCATTTGCGGGCGGTGGATATGGCCGCACATAACGCAGTCGTAGCCTTTTTCGGCGGCCAGTTCGATCGCGGTATCTTCAAAATCGGAGATGTATTTGACGGCGCCTTTGACGCCTTTTTTCACCCGTGCAGCAAACGACACCGGGGCGAAGCCGAACATCCGCCGCAGGCCGTTGATGGCGCGGTTGATGCGGATGAGCAGGTCGTAGCCTTCGCCGCCGAGTTTGGCCAGCCAGCGGGCACGCTGGATGCTGGCGTCGAATACGTCGCCGTGGAATACCCAGTGCGTGCGGCCGTCGATCTGGAAAACCAGCTTGTTGCGCAGGTGAATCAGGCCGAACGACAACTCACCGAATTTGCGCAGCAGATCGTCGTGGTTGCCGGTGAGGTAGTACACCTTGGTGCCAGTGACCGCCATTTTCAGGATGCGGCGCACGACTTCGAGATGTTCTTTCGGGAAATAGTGCTTTTTGAAATACCAGATGTCGAAAATATCCCCGTTGAGCACCAGCGTGCGCGGCTGGATGCTTTTCAGATAATTGTTCAGCTCGCGGGCATGGCAGCCGTAGGTACCCAGGTGAATGTCGGAAAGGACAACGATATCAAGTTCGCGTTTCATGGCAGTTCGGATTAGGCGTTCAAATGATGGTACAGTGTGGTTGATTGGCAGGTATCAGGCGAAAGAAAGGAGGAGTCGAAAGCCCGCGCCGAGCGTGAAATGCCATTCGGGACCTGACCGGGAACCGGGAAGGGAAAATGCCGAAGCAACAGATAGGAGCGACCGAAAAACGAATGGACCATGGCAGGAGACCGACGCGGGGAAAACTTCATGTAACGGGTCGTGTTATTTTAACAGCACAAAGGTAGAACCGCCTGTTTTAGAGCACGTTAAGCCAATGTGAAGTTAGGATTAACAATAAATGTTGCCCCCGGAGGCTTATCTTCGCGCCCCGATTATGGCAAAAAAGAAGATTGTACTCCCGGCAGTTCACATCCACGGTATCGCCGACCGCGGCAAAGGCGTAGGTCGCCTGCCCGATGGTCTGGTTGTTTTTGTCGACGGCGCCGTGCCCGGCGACGTGGTGGATGTTTTTGTGCAAAAAAAGAAAAAGGAATTCGCTGAAGGCGTGGTCGAGCGCATCGTGACGCCCTCGCCCCGGCGGGTGGAGCCGTTTTGCGAACATTTCAAAATCTGCGGCGGCTGCAAATGGCAATACCTGGCCTACGAAGACCAGCTCATGCACAAACAGCAAACCGTCGAAGACGCCATGCGGCGCATTGCCAAAGTGGAGATCGGAGAATTTTTGCCTATTCTCGGCGCGCCGGAAACTACTTTTTACCGCAACAAACTCGAATTCGGCTTTTCCAACCGGCGCTGGCTGTTTGCCGAAGAAATGACAGCCGAAGGCGCCCCGCCGGACGAAGATCTCGGAGGCCTGGGTTTCCACAAAGCCGGCTATTTCGACAAGATCATCGACATCCGCAAATGCTGGTTGCAGGCCGATCCATCGAACGCCGTGCGCAACGCCGCCCGCGAGATCGCCCGGGAGCAGGGCCTCGAATTTTACGACCTGCGCCGCCACACCGGATTCCTGCGCAACCTGATGCTCCGCCTCACCACCACCGGCGAACTCATGGTGCTGGTCAGCTTCGCACAGGACCGTCCCGAAGCGATAAAAGCCTTCCTGGACGCCCTGATCGCCCGTTTCCCGACGGAAATCACCACCGTCGTGTACTGCATCAACACCAAGCTGAACGACTCGGTATTCGACCAGGAGATGATTACCTACATGGGCAAAGGCCACGCCGAGGAACAACTCGGCGAACTGCGTTTCAAGATTGGCCCCAAGTCGTTTTTCCAGACCAACAGCCGTCAGGGCAAAGTTTTGTATGACGTGGCGGCCGAGTTCGCGGGCCTTACCGGCTCCGAAAACGTTTACGACCTCTACACCGGCACGGGCAGCATTGCCCTGTATCTGGCGCATCTTTGCCGGCAGGTCGTGGGCATCGAGGAAATCCCCGAAGCCATCGCCGATGCCGAGGAAAACCGCACCCTGAACGGCATCGACAACGCTATTTTTTACGCCGGCGACGTCAAAAACGTACTCTCCCCCGAATTCATCCAGCGCCACGGCCGCCCCGACGTGGTCGTGACCGACCCGCCCCGCGCCGGTATGCACGAAAAAGCCCTGCGCTTCCTGCTCGACCTGGCCGCGCCGCGCATCGTGTATGTGAGCTGCAACCCGGCCACACAGGCCCGCGACCTGGCGCTGCTGGCGGAAAAATACCGGGTGCTGAAAATGCGGCCGGTGGATATGTTTCCGCATACGCATCACATTGAAAATGTGGCGCTTCTGGAGTTGATCGGGTAAGGGTTTTTTGATATAAATTTTAAGGGAGGAGCGGCGGTTGGAAGAATTTGGGGCAGATTGTGGGCAAAAATCATTGATGTCAACCGTCTACTTTCAACACCTGCCCTACCCATGTCCGGGTATTTGCGACAAGTCAGACCGGCGACATGTCGCGGTTCGGCGATCCAGGTAGTTTGGGAGGCATTGGGGGAAACTTGTTTCAAAGCAAGGCACTTTGTTAATGTTAGCTTCCGCCCATGAGCGATAAAAGAGTATAACCCGCTGATTTTCCGGAATAAAGCCATTATTGCTCCAAAATACCCGTCCGCCTGCCCAAAGCTCGTTGGTAAAAAAGCGGATGATGCGCCTGTAATTTACTACGTTTTGTTTTAAATTTGCCTGTCGCACACCCACGTCCCAAGCTATTATGCCCAATTTCGCCCACCTCCACTGCCATACCCAGTATTCCTTGCTCGACGGCGCCGCCTCCATCCCCGGCCTCTTTAAAAAAGCCGCCGCCGACGGCATGAAAGGCATCGCCATCACCGACCACGGTAATATGTTCGGCGTGTTCCAGTTCGTCGCCGAAGCGGCCAAACACGAGGGCGTCAAACCGATTGTGGGCTGCGAATTTTACGTGGTGACCGACCGCCACCGGCGCACCTTTACCAAGGAAGACCGCGACAAACGCTACCACCAGCTCTTCCTCGCCAAAAACGCCGAAGGCTACAAAAACCTCGTCAAACTCTGCTCGCTGGGTTACATGGAGGGCCTGTACGGCAAATACCCGCGCATCGACAAGGAACTCATTCTCCAGTACCACGAAGGCCTCATCGCCACCACCTGCTGCATCGGCGCCATGGTGCCCCAAACCATCCTGCGCAAGGGCGAAGAGGATGCCCGCAAGGAATTCGAATGGTGGTACAACATCTTCGGTGAAGACTACTACATCGAACTCCAGCGCCACAACATGCCCGAGCAGGACCAGGTCAATGAAGTGCTCCTGCGTTTCGCCAAAGACTACAACGTCAAAGTCATCTGCTCCAACGACTCCCACTACATCGATCAGAAAGACGCCAACGCCCACGATATCCTGCTCTGCATCAATACCGGCGAAAAACAAAGCACGCCGGCCATCCGCGAATTTGTGGAAGAAGGCGCCACCATGAAAGGCGGCCGCTTCGCCTTCTGGAACGACCAGTTCTACTTCAAAACCCAGGCGGAAATGGGCCGGCTCTTCCACGACTTGCCCCAGGCCCTCGACAACACGATGGAAATCGTGGACAAAGTGGAACACCTCAAACTCAAACAGGACATCCTCCTGCCGCACTTCCAGGTGCCCGCCGAGTTTGCCAATCAGGACGACTATCTGCGCCACCTCACCTTCGAGGGCGCCCGCGAACGCTACCGCACCATCACGCCGGAGGTCGAAGAACGCCTCAATTTCGAACTGAACACCATCCGGACGATGGGCTTCGCCGGCTACTTCCTCATCGTGTCCGACTTTATCAAAGCCGGCCGCGACCTGGGCGTGTTCATCGGCCCCGGCCGCGGCTCGGCCGCCGGCTCGGCAGTGGCCTACTGCATCGGCATCACCAATATCGACCCGATCAAGTATAACCTGCTGTTCGAACGTTTCCTCAACCCCGACCGCAAATCGATGCCCGATATCGATACCGACTTCGACGACGAAGGCCGGCAAAAGGTGATCGACTACGTGGTGGAGAAATACGGCAAAAACCAGGTCGCCCAGATCGTCACCTACGGCACCATGGCCGCCAAAATGTCGATCAAAGACGTGGCCCGCGTGCTCGACCTTCCCCTCGACCAGTCCAACGCCCTGGCCAAACTCGTGCCCGAACGCCCCGGCATCTCCCTCAACCGCGTGCTTAAGGCCCCGCTCGACGGCGACGGCTCCCTGCGCGACAAAGAAAACCTCAACTCCGACGAGATCGAAGGCGTCAAACGCCTGCGCGAATACCTCGACGCCGAAGGCACCCCCGAAAGCAAGGTGCTCAAGGAAGCCATGGTACTCGAAGGCTCCGTGCGCGGCACCGGCATCCACGCGGCCGGTATCATTATCGCCCCCAAAGACCTCACCGAGATCATCCCCGTCGCCACGGCCAAAGACTCCGACCTGCTCGTCACCCAGTACGAAGGCAACACCATCGAAGACGCAGGGGTCATCAAAATGGACTTCCTCGGGCTCAAAACCCTCACCATTATCCGCGACGCCCTGCGCCTCATCGAAGAAAACCACGGCGTCAAAATCGATATCGACAGCATCCCGCTCGACGACCTCAAAACCTACGAACTCTATCAGGCCGGCGCGACCAACGGCACTTTCCAGTTCGAAAGCGCCGGTATGCAGAAATACCTGCGCGAACTCAAACCCGATAAGTTCGACGACCTGATCGCTATGAACGCCCTGTACCGCCCGGGGCCGCTCGAGTACATCCCCGACTTTATTGCGCGAAAACACGGGCGGCAGGCGGTGACGTACGATTTGCCGGAACTGGAGGAATATCTTTCCGACACTTTTGGCATTTGCGTGACCGGAGATACGCTCGTGCATGATGCAGAAAGCGGGAAAAGAGTCCGGATCGACCAACTGGAAAATCAGGTCGGAAAGTTCATGGTGCAAGGCGTCGACCGTCATTTGCAGCCGCAGAAAGCGCTGGTTACTTACTGGGTTTGTAATGGCAAAAAACCGGTTTACCGCGTAAAATTGAAAAACGGATCGGTGGTCAAAATGACTTCCGATCACAGGGTGCTGACAGAGAACGGATGGCGGGAGATCGGCGCTTTGTCGCCGGGCGATTATATTGCCACGCCCCGCCAGCTTTTTGCCGAAAAAACGGAGACCTATAACCCGCAGAAGCTTCGCGTACTGGCCTATTTAATCGCCGATGGCTCGCTGACCTCCTGCGGCCCCACTGCCGATTTTGTTTCAAAAGACCCCGCTTTAATTGACGCTTATCGGCATAGCCTTGGCGCATTTGAGCGGGTAGAAGCGCGCACTTTGCAGCAAACAAGAGGGGTAACCCGGGTAATGGCTGCCGGCGTGAATAAAAATTATTATCACGAACCCAATGCGCTGGTTCAGCAATTGCGCGACTGGGGCTTAAAAACCACCAGCGGCGGGTGTTGGTCGGGCGATAAATTTGTCCCCGAATTTGTTTTCGGCCTCGGCAAAAGCCAGATCGCTTTTTTCCTGGCCTCTCTTTGGGATTGTGATGGCCATGTCGGCGAAAAACTGTGTTTTTTCAAAACGATTTCCCTGCGACTGGCCCGCGATGTTCAAACCCTGTTGCTTCGACTGGGGATACACTCGACATCTTACGAAACGAGGTATTTTAATAACAGAAGACAGGAATTGATAACGGCTTATCAGGTTACCGTGTACAACCTGAAAGCGTTTTCAGATTTGATTGCTCCGCATTTGGTAGCGAAAAAAATGCCGCTCAGGGATTACTCCGGTCTGGAGTTTGCTGACGGGGTTTCCCGCGAGGTGTTTTTTGAAGAAATAAAAAACGCATGGAAAGGCTCCCGGCGAGCTTTGATGGCTCAACTCGGATTTAGCCGCCAGCACTTTAATGCCCTGAACCGTTCGCGTCCCCGTATCGCTGGTAATATTGTAGCGTCGCTTTGCGAAGCGCTGCCCTTGCCGTGTACCGCCCGTAACCTGAATGTTCGCTGGGAGGAAATTGCAGAAATTGTACCAGCCGGCGAGGAGTTGGTGTATGATATTACGGTAGAAGGCATTCACAATTTTGTCGGGAACAATGTCATCCTGCACAATTGCGTCTACCAGGAGCAAATTATGCTCCTTTCCCAAAAACTCGCCGGTTTCTCCAAAGGCGATGCTGACGTGCTGCGCAAGGCTATGGGTAAGAAGCAGAAGTCCGTGCTCGACAAGATGAAGGGCCAGTTTATCGAAGGCGCCACCGCCAAGGGCCTGGCTGTCGACAAGCTGGAAAAGATCTGGACTGACTGGGAGGCCTTCGCATCCTACGCCTTCAACAAGTCGCACTCCACCTGCTATGCCTTCGTCGCCTACCAGACGGCCTTCCTGAAAGCCCACTATCCGTCCGAATACATGGCCGCGGTGCTGACCCACTCGCAGTCGAACATCGAAAAGATCACCTTCTTCCTCGAAGAATGCCAGCGCATGGGCCTGGCCGTAAAAGGCCCCGACATCAACGAGTCGCAAATCAATTTTTCGGTCAATAAAAAAGGCGAAATCCGCTACGGGCTCGGCGCCATCAAGGGCGTAGGCGAAGCCGCCGTGGAAAGCATCATCGAGGAACGGAAAAAGAACGGTCCCTTCGTCACGGTTTTCGACCTCATGCGCCGCATGAACCTTCGCACCATGAACAAAAAGGTGATGGAAAGCCTGGTATTCGGAGGGGCGTTCGACGGTTTTGACAGCCTCCACCGGGCCGCCTTCTTCGCTCCTTCCGACAAATACGAAAGTTTTATCGAGCACCTGCTCAAATACGGCGCCGCCCATCAGGAAGACAAGGTGATGTCGGCCAATTCCTTGTTCGGCGACATGTCCGACACCGTCAGCATTCCCGAACCAGCCATTCCCAAAGCAGAGCCCTGGAACCTGCTGACCAAACTGATGCGCGAAAAAGACGTGGTCGGCATCTTCCTCAGCGGCCACCCGCTCGACGATTACCGGCACGAAGTACAGGCGCATTGCCTGCCCATTGAAAAACTGGAAAACTACCGGGGGCAAAAAGTCAAAATCGCGGGCTTCGTCACCCGCGCCAACCACCGCATCAGCCAGAAAGGCACCGGGTTCGGGTCGTTTACCGTGCAGGACTATACCGGGTCTATAGAAATCGTGCTGTTCAACGAAGACTACGCCAAATGGCGGCACCTCTTCAACGAGGGCGATAGCCTGTTTATCACCGGCAACTACCAGCCCCGCTACAACAGCGAGGAAATGCAACTCAAACTGCTCGACGTCAAACTGCTCAGCAGCATCTCCGGCACCCTCACCGAAAGCGTGACCCTCGATATCCCGATCGA
>JAEUUU010000054.1 GCA_016787345.1 Saprospiraceae bacterium
GGCGACACGAAACCCGTGGGCGACAACAAAACCGCCGCCGGCCGTGCTGCCAACCGCCGGACCGAGTTTGATCTTATGATCAAGTAGATGAAGATGCGAGGATTTGAGGATGCGAGGATTTGAAAAAAGGGTTATTTCTTCTCTCACAATGCGATGAAGTCAGATGACAGCAAACGCATCAGAGCGCAGAAATAACCCTTTTTTCAAATCCTCGCATCCTCAAATCCTCGCATCCTCAAATCCTCGCATCTTCATCTACTTGATCATAAGATCAAACTCGGTCCGGCGGTTGGCAGCACGGCCGGCGGCGGTTTTGTTGTCGCCCACGGGTTTCGTGTCGCCGTAGCCGGCATGGCTCAGGCGGTTGGCGGCCACGCCTTTGCTGACCAGATAGTCGTAGCAGGCTTTGGCGCGGCTTTCCGACAGTTTCTGGTTGACGGCGGCGTTGCCGGTGTTGTCCGTGTGGCCGCCAATCGACAATTTGTACTCCGGGTATTTCAGCAGCACGGCGGCTACGTCGTCGAGCACTTTTTGGGAGCCGGGCAGCAATACGGCTTTGCCCGTTTCAAACTGAACGGCTTTGACGGCCAGTTCGACTTTCTCCTTGTCTTCTTTTTTCATTTCCGGGCAGCCCTTGTTGGAGGCCGGTCCGGGCTGGTCGACGCAGCGGTCGTCGCGGTCGATCACGCCGTCGCCGTCGCGGTCGGGGCAACCTTTGAGGGCAGCCGGACCTTTGTCAGTCGGGCACATGTCCTCGTTGTCGGCGATGCCGTCGCCATCGCGGTCGGGGCAGCCATTGAGGGCGGCCGAGCCGGCTTCGCGCGGGCATTTGTCCGTTTTGTCGGGGATGCCGTCATTGTCCGTATCCGGGCAGCCGCGGAAGGCAGCTACGCCTTTGTCTTTCGGGCAGTCGTCTTCGGCGTCGGTGATGCCGTCGCCGTCGGCATCCGGGCAACCCATGAGGGAGGCAAGGCCAGGCACGTCAACGCATTTGTCGTCGGTGTCGGCTACGCCGTCGCCGTCGCGATCCGGGCAGCCCATGGCCGAGGCTACGCCGGGCACGGTCGGGCACTTGTCGCTAACGTCGGGGATGCCGTCTTTGTCGGTATCCTTGGGCATTTCGGGTTCTTTTTTGCCGCCGAAAAATGCCGTGAAGCCTACGCCATGCTGCCAGGCGTTCTTTTCATTGAACGAGAGGCGGTATTGCGTTTGCGGATTGATGTAAAAGCCTTCGAGAATACGGATGTTAAAACCGAGACCCAGCGGCACATTCATATCGAACTCATCGCTGCCGGCATCGAAATCGTAGGTGCTGCCGGCGCCGGCATGCAGGTAGGGATTGATCGTATTGCCGTACTTGAAAAACTGGTATTGCAGCAAGGCATCGAGGTTGCCGAGGAAGTGGTAACGACCGGCCCCGGAGCCATCGGAAATATCCGTGACGCCGAATTTGAGCGGTACGACCAGGTAGCCGTTTTTGAACAGGCGGTACTGGTAGGCCAATTCGGCGCCGGTACCCTGGGCGTTGCCCCAGATGTCGTGCCACTCCGAATTGTCGGCCTGGGGCGTTTGAAAGTTGTAAAGGGTGTAGCGGTACGAGAAACCGTGTTTAGGCTGGGCCTGAATGTCGTTCTGCGCCAGCAACAGGAATGTTGCAAGGCAGAACATGAGTAAAATCTGGCGCATGATTAGTGGTTTTTTTGAAACAGAAACAGATTTGGTCAAGCGCCAAATGTACTAAGTCTGGTCAAAGCGTCAATATTCTGTTGGAAAATATTGCGCTACTTCTGTTTTAACAAAAATCGTGTGGACAAACTATTGGGGCACGTTCAGTTTGCTGGCCCCGCCGGGCGGTAGTTTCTTTTTCAGAATAGCCTGTGCACTATCCATTACGGCGCCCATCCGGGGCAAGTCACGGGTAAGCAGATTGAGGTTTTTTTCATACTCTTCCAGCGTGACGCCGTGCATTTCAAACACTTGTTTGTAATAGATCTGCGCCAGGCTGTCGCGGGAATAGCCGCTGAGACCGTTGGCTGCCGCGTCGGCGGTGCTGAGATCGGCCATGATGCGCGCCGTCTTGTCGTCGGGCCAGATCGGTTGTTCCACTTTTTGCGTGCAGGCAAAAAGGAGTGAGAAAAGGAGCAGGAGAATTTTTTTCACAACACTTCTTTTGGGAAAAAACAGGCGTTTATCCGGGCGTTATTGTCATAAAAACCCTTCCAGTCGGGTGCTGTTGAATCAATTTTAACGATACCGCAAGTCGGAACATTGAGGATAAACGTGTCGGTGAAACGGTTGGCCACATCCGTCAGGGTAGGGTTGTGGCCAAACAAAAAGACGGTTTGGGCCGAATCCGGCAGCGCGCTCACGATGCGCATGATGTCGGACGCAGAGGCTTCGTAAATATCAGGTACGATCTGGATGTCCTCGTCTTTTATCCCAAAGGTTTCGGCGAAATAAAGGGCGGTGGAGTAGGCGCGTTTGGCCGGACTGCTTACGATCAAATCGGGTGCTGCGCCGGTATCCAGCAGAAAACGCGCCATCCGGGGAGCGTCGCGCATGCCGCGCTCGTTGAGCGGGCGGTTGATGTCGCGCAGGCCGGGTTGTTCCCAACTGGATTTGGCGTGCCGGATCAAATAAAGTGTAGGCATGATGAATAAGAAAGATTGCGGGGCGGTAAAGATACGTTTGTCGCAAAATGCGTGTACACCGTACCTTTGAAGTTTGCAAATTGTTGAAAACAGGCATCGGAAAGATATAACGAACCAAAAGCCCGTATCGCCGGTTTAATACTTTTTGCTCCTTTGCTCCCAGCCTTGTCGTCATGCAAAAACTTTGGTTGAAAGACTTTGAGTTGAACATCAATCCGGCCATAGCGCAGGCCGGGCAGCAACTCGTGTCGTCGGGCGCCGTCAGGGCTTTGCGCGAGGTGGAAAAACACTTTTGGGTCGCCCTCGTCGACGACCCGGACGATGAGGCCCGGGAAGTAGAGGTAATCATTACCCCACACAAAATCAAAGCCTTTACCTGCGAATGCTGGCCGCCGGGCCGCCGCCTGATGTGTATGCACATCGCGGCTACACTGTTCAAACTGCGGCAGTTTCTTGAACAAAAAGCGGAGGAAAAACGCGCGCGCGCCGAAGCCCAGGCCAATGCCGAACCGGGCCGGCTCACCACCCAGCAAATACTCGAAGAGGTGTCGCCGGAAGCGCTTTTCGGTTTTGTACGCGACTATGCCCGCCGCGACCGCGATTTTGCGCTGGCGCTCAAAACACAGTTTGCCGCCACCGTCGACAGCTCGCACAATCCGTTTTTGTTGCTGCTCGATGCCGCCATGCCGCGCAGCCTGAGCGCCGGCACGGGTTCGCGGGAGGCCGATTTCCGGCGTTTGCGCAAAACGCTCGACGAACTCGAACAACAACTGCAAACCGCCGGCGCCGACCACGATTATCGACGGTTGTTTCAGATCAGCACGGCGGTTTTGGAAAAAATTGCACCGTTTTTGGGCAAAACCACGGAATCGAAACGCGACCAATTGCTGCATTACTGCCGCGAAGCATTGACCGCCCTGACGAGCCTCAATCCAGAAACGCTCTCTCCCGAACTGCGCGAAGGAATCTGGGACAAGGTTTTTTCACTCGTCGAAAGACGCGCTGCCCCGCCGGAACTCGACCGCCCGATCGTTCGGTTTTTGAGCGAAACCGCCACTTCGGACGACCGCCGTTTCGAACGCCTGCACAATCTTTTTGATCAAACGCCGCAGCCCTCACCTGCCGTCATTGTGTTGCTGTTTCTGGCTGCCATGTCGCAACGCGGGTTGCCCGGAGCGGCGGTCCGGGTGCTGGACGACTACGCAGAGCAACCTGCGCTGATCCGGTATTGCATCGTGGAGTTGTACTATTTGCGCCATTGGGCCGCGGCAACCGAGGCGGCGGAACATTTCTTGTCCCGGAACATTTTCAATACCTCGGAGCGGCGCGAACTGGAAGACCTCCTGTTGCTGATCGCAGAAAAAAGCGACGATAAAGAACGACTCTGCCGGCTGTTGCGGGAGCGGTTTTTAAAAACCGGGCACTTCGACTACTACGAACGTTTGAAAACCCATGCGGGCGATCAGTTCCCTGCCGAGCGCGAACGTTTGCTCGATGACCTCAAACAACGCGCCGACGCCCAGAAACTGGCCGCCATACTGGCAGCCGAAGGCGAACGCGAGGCTTTGTCCGGTTTGCTGGTCGAATCGACCGACCTGGGTTTTTTACAGCGTTATGAAGACCATTTCCGCGGCGGAGACGACCGCGTTTTTTTGCAGGAGCGGTATACGGCCCTTCTTTCGGCCCACCTCGAAGGCCATTTCGGCCGCCCGGCATCGGCCTACGTTCGGGAGGCCTTGCAACCCTTGCTGGCCAAAGGCGATACGCAACTGGTGGTCGATATCGTCAAGGCGCTGACGGCGGCTTTTCCCGAGCGGCACACCCTGCCCGAAGAACTGGCTGAATTGTTTCCCAAAAATCGAAGAAAACCCCTTTTGCAAGGATAAAACACCCCGTAAAACCATGAAAGTTGAAGTTTGGGCCATTGGCAAAACCGCCGAACCTTACCTCGAAACGGGCTGCGCCATTTTTGAAAAAAGACTCAAAAACTACCTGCCTTTCACCTGGACAGTGTGGCCCGACCTGCGCCTGAAAACCGCCGACGCCCAGCAACTCAAAAAAGAGGAAGGCAAAATGATCCTCTCCAAATTACAGCCCGACGACGGCCTGATCCTGCTCGATGAAAAAGGCCTCGAATTCGGCTCGGTCGAGCTGGCTCACTGGCTCGACAAACGCCTGGCCGGCCCGCACCGCCGTCTGATTTTCCTGATCGGCGGCGCTTTCGGGTTTTCTCCCGAAATTTATGCCCGCGCCAATTACCAGTTGTCGCTCTCGCGCCTCACTTTTTCCCATCAGATGGTCCGCCTGTTTCTACTCGAACAACTCTACCGCGCCATGACCATCCTGCGCAACGAACCCTACCACAATCCATAAATCGCATTGCCTTGATTACTTACCTCATCATCGGTTTTACAGTACTGATCTCGTACCAGGCTTTTCAAAACCACGAGATCATCCACAAATTCAAACACTGGCCCTATGCCGAGGCCCGGCGCGGGGAAAAATACCGCTGGCTGACGGCGGGTTTCCTGCACGCCGACTGGATGCACCTGATGTTCAATATGCTCACGCTCTATTTCTTCGGCGCCGACCAGCGGCCGCCGCAGTACAAAGCGGAGAGTATCGGCTTTCCGGGTGTGGAAGGCTGGTTTACGGAAAGCTTCCCCGGGGTAGGACCGCTGTTGTACCTGGCTTTTTATCTGGTAGCTGTTGTGGTGGCCTCGCTCGGCACCTTTGCGCGGCACCGCGACAACCCCGGCTTCGCCAGTATCGGGGCATCCGGTGCGGTGTCGGCTGTACTTTATGCGGCCATTTTGATGCATCCCACGATGAGTTTGTACCTGTTTTTTATCCCCATCCCGATACCCGGTTTTATTTACGGGGTATTGTACCTGTGGTATTCTTCCCACGCTTCGCGGCGCGGCGGCGACGGGATCGATCACCTGGCGCACTTTTACGGCGCGGTGTTCGGTTTTACCTTTCCCTTGCTCATCGAACCCGGCTTGCTGAAGCAGTTTATCGTTCAGTTGCAACTGTGGTTGCAGTGAACAGATTTGCGGCGTATTTTTGCAACCAAAAGCAAGCTTCGCTTGTTTAAGGTTAAATTTGTACCACATCTTTCATCAATCTTCTCTTTAAAAAATGGCTTACCAATTCACGGATGCCTCCTTCGAAACTGAAGTGCTTGGCAGCGATAAACTTGTTCTTGTTGACCTTTGGGCAGAATGGTGCGGACCCTGCAAGGCGATGAACCCGGTTATCGAAGATCTTGCTTCGGCATACGAGGGACGCGCTGTTATCGGCAAACTCAATGTCGACGATAACCCGGAAGTGCCGACCAATTACAACGTCCGCGGCATCCCGACCTTCCTGATTTTCAAAAACGGCGAATTGAAGGATAAAGTGGTTGGCATGCAGACCAAACAACTCCTGCAAGCCAAAATTGACGCGCTGTTATCCTGATGTCTATATAAAGATAAAAAAGCCCCCGGACTGTGTTTTTTCAGGCCGGGGGCTTTTTTTTGCCCCCGCCCCCCCGAATAAAGCGCTAATTTTCCCCCGCTAATTCCACTTTTGTGCATCTCGCCCGACTGAAACTCACCCAGTTCAAAAATTACGAACAACAAGCGCTGGATCTGTCTTCCCGGCTCAATTGTTTTACCGGACTCAACGGCGCCGGCAAAACCAACCTGCTCGACGCGGTGCACTACCTCTGTCTTTGTAAAAGCCATACCGGACTGACCGACCGCAACCTGGTACGGCACGAAAGCGAATTTTTCCGCCTGGAAGGGCGATTTGTCCGCGACGAAGCGCCTGAAAAGGTCGTGATCAAGTTCCTGCCCGGTCAGCGGAAAGACCTCGAACGCAACGGCACGCCTTTCGAACGCCTGACCGATTACATCGGCCAGTATCCGGTGGTGATGGTGGCGCCCGACGATATTTCGCTGGTACAGGAGGGCAGCGAGGAGCGCCGCCGGTTTATGGATGCCACCTTGTCTCAAATTTTTCCGGAATACCTGCAGCATCTGGTGGCTTACAACGCCCTGATCAAACAGCGCAACGCCCTGCTCAAGACTTTTGGCGAAGAGCGCCGTTTCGATGCGATCCTGCTCGAATCGCTCGACCGCCAGCTGCCGGCGCCGGCAGCGCTGCTGCACGACAAAAGGGCCGGATTTATCGCCGAGGTCGCTCCTTTGTTTCAGGAATTTTACGCCGCCATATCGGGTAGCCGCGAAACGGTCGGCATGGTCTACGATACCCAAATGAGCGCCAGCGCCTTTGCCGAACAATTAGCCGCCGCGCTCGAAAAAGACCGGGTTCTCCAGCGCTCGACGTTTGGTCCGCATCGCGACGATATTCAGTTGCTGATGGATGGCCAGCCGGTCAAAAAATTTGCCTCGCAGGGGCAATTGAAATCCTTTCTCCTGGCACTTCGGCTGGCGCAGTACGAGGTGTTGCGGCGGGAAAAGGGCCTGGCGCCCTTATTGCTGCTCGACGATATTTTTGACAAACTCGACGCCCTGCGGGTACGCCAGCTGATCGAGCTGCTGCTCAGTCGCGATTTCGGGCAGATTTTTATCACCGATACCCAAAGGGAACGTATGGAGGCGATCATGGCCTCCTTCGGCGCCGATTATCGGCTGTTTGAAGTAGAACAGGGCAGGGTTAGTTGACCTCGCCTTCGATCCACAGGATTTCGGCCTTCCGCTGCTTGTCGAAAAAGACACGGATTTTTTTTCGAAAATCGCCTTGTTGCGACGATTCAAACTCGATCAGCACCTGTCCCGTTGCCCCCGGCGCGACCGGTTCCTGGGTCCATTCCGCGGCTGTGCAACCGCAGCTCGTGCGCACGGTTTGAAGCAAAAGCGGCTCGCTTGCAATGTTTTTGTATTTAAACATGAACCGGACGGTTTTGCCGGCCCTCACCTGACCGAAATCGTGGTCCTGTTCGGTTAGCCATTCTACTACCGGCGTATTCGGTTCGGCCACCGGGGCGCTCGCAGGGGCCCAGAAGAAAAAAATAGCGGAAAAAAGAAAAGCAAGCATAAATCTTGTGGTCGGGTGTAACGTCGCAGACCGCTGACGTGTCCCACCGTTTTGCGGACCAAAGGTCCGCATTTGCGCGACATCAAACTTTCCTTCACAGACAAAATCAACTCTTCATGCGCTATTTATTGCTTTTCATGGGCCTTTTCGGCCTGGTTTTGCTGACGACCCGCAATTGTACCTGGCATTTCGGCGACCCTGGCGTGCAGGGCGAGGGTCCGGTCAGGACCGAAACAAGACAACCGGGCGAGTTCAGCGGGATTGACCTCGGGCTGGCCGGCGATATCGAGGTTACTATTGCCGACAGTTACTCCGTCGAAGTTTCGGCACAGGAAAACCTGTTGCCACTGCTCAAAACGGAGCTGCGCGACGGCGTGCTGCACTGCTTTTTTGAGGGAAATGTGTCGTACAACGAAGGGGTGAAAATTCGCATCGCCGGCCCGTCTTTCAATCGATTCGAAATCACGGGAAGCGGGAAAATCACCCTTTTATCGCCCATGAAAAATGAGCGCCTTGACCTGAAAATTGCCGGCTCGGGCGATCTCGACCTGCAACAGATCGATGTCCGCGAGGTTTTTGTGGATATCATCGGCAGCGGCACGGTGGTTTTGGGTGGCACAAGCAACCAGCTCGATGTAAATATTTCGGGCAGCGGCGAATTGAAGGGTGCAAAGATGACCACCGCTGTTTGTAAAGCGGACGTCTCCGGCTCGGGCAACATTACCGCCGATGTGTCTCAATCGCTCGATGCCAATGTCAGCGGCAGCGGTGATGTGTTTTATACCGGCAACCCGGAGGTCAAAAAAGATGTTTCCGGTTCGGGTGATGTGAAAAAGATTTGACAATCAACGAAATAGAAATCGCCGGAATGCAACGTGTAAACAGCACGCTTGTATTCCGGCGTTTTTTATGAATGCGCAAAGACGGACAAGGTATCGTCTCCCAACCCGGCTTGTTCGGTCAAAAAGGCATTGTCCGGCAAAACCGGCGCTCTGACACCCTCTGTCAAGCGGCGGTTGCTTTCCAGTACCCTGATTTCATCCCAAAATCCCAGGGCGATAAATCTTTGAAGCGTTTCCGCGCCGCCTTCTACAAGCAGCGACGTACGGTTTTCGCTGCTCAACGCCCCGATCAGATCGGAGATGCCGTCGTGCAAACCGGTGTCGATGAAACGGGTATGCTGCCAGTTTCCTTTGCGCTCCGGTCCGAGAATCCAGGTAGACTGAGCATCATCGAGCAAATGATAGTCGGCCGGAATTCGACTGTTCCGGTCGAAAGCGATTCTCAATGGAGTAGGTCCCGGCCAAAACCGGTTATCGAGCCGGGGATTGTCGACCCTGGCGGTTGTCGTACCTACGAGAATGGCGTCGGTTTCGGCACGCCAGCGGTGCCCCATACGAAGGGCGGCAGGACCTGAAATGGGCGTTCTTTCCCCGTTTTTGCCCAAAAAACCGTCGCTGCTCTGCGCCCATTTCAGGATGATGTAGGGCTGCCTGTGTTGAATCCATTTGAAGAACACCCGGTTGAGCCATTTGCCCTCGTTTTCAAGAACACCGGTGATTACTTCAACTCCTGCCGCGCGGAGTTTGGCGACACTTTGGCCAGCCACCAAGGGGTTGGGGTCGGTATTGGCGATCACCACCCTGCGTATTCGCTCGTGCAAAATCAGGTCGACACAAGGCGGTGTTTTCCCGTGGTGGAAACAGGGTTCCAATGAACAATACAAGGTTGCATCCGGCAAAAAACGCCGGTCTTCCGGCCGGACCGACCGGACGGCATTCACCTCCGCATGCGCCTGCCCGTAAGCACGATGCCAACCCTCGCCGATAATTCTTCGTTCATGCACCAGCACGGCCCCTACCTGCGGATTGGGCGATACCCTCCCGGCGCCCAGTCGGGCGAGATCGAAGCAGCGGCGCATGAAAGGGAAATGCATGGAATTGATACGATTGATACGATTGATACGATTGTTTCGATTGGCCTCCCCCAGCCCCTCCAAAGGAGGGGAGCGGATCGTAAGTTTTTACTGATTGATTTTCAATGATTTGCAGGTAATATATGAAGTGAAACGCAGATTTAAACGATAAAAATTGTTTGAGAAAACCAATCTTCACGAATCGATTCTTACACACTGAAAACCAATCAATTATACCTTCCGATCCGCTCCCCTCCTTTGGAGGGGCTGGGGGAGGCCAATCGAAACAATCGAAACAATCGAAACAATCGGAACAATCGAACCTATTCCCTCATGCATCAAAACTCACCACGACCCGCCGCGTTTTCGGGTGGGCCTGGCAGGTGAGCACATAGCCGGCCTCTACTTCATCGGCTTCGAGGCCGTAG
>JAEUUU010000107.1 GCA_016787345.1 Saprospiraceae bacterium
CCGGGCTCCAAGCGACAAATTTTGTTTCAGGCTTCGTTAAAATTTTCGCCATAGGCACCCGGCTATGGCTGCAAATTTTGCCTTGCCTGAAACAAAATTTGCTCGCTTTCGCCTCGGCACTGAAATTTAAACATGCTCTTACTTTTTCCGTTGGGCAAACAACCAGTCCATCACCGCCGGATTGTAATAAGCGACAAACCAGATATCGTGGTTGTAAGTGCTTAGTTCGGTGTATTTCACGTTGCCGCCGGCTTTTTGCAGCGCATCGACCATATTGCGGCTGTACGCTACCGGAGTGGTTTCATCGAGGCGGCCGTGCCACAGCCAGACGGGGATGTTTTTGATACGTTCGACAAACCGGGGGTCGCTCCTGCTGCAAATCGGGAGGCCTGCTGCAAACAATTCCGGGCGGCGCATCATCAGGTCGAAACTGCCGGAACCGCCCATGCTTAGCCCGGTGATATAAACCCGGTCGGGGTCGATGTCCGGATTTTCCCGGATGGTTTTTTCGATCAGTTCGAGCGCCAGTTTTCCGGCATCAGTCGGATCGGTGTTAAAGATTCCGGATCGTTCGATATTGGCGCCGCTCCAACGGCTGTCAGACGGGCATTGCGGGGCGATCAGGAAACAAGGGTGTTTTTCACGATTTTCCTTTTCACAAAAAGCGTAGACGCCGTTGCGCATGTGCGATGCATTGTCGGAGCCGCGCTCGCCGGAGCCGTGCAGGAATACAACCAGAGGGTAGCGTTTGCCTGCCTGGGGTTTATACCCCCTGGGTTCCATGAGCTGATAGGGCAATTGTCGGCCGCCGGGGCTGGTATACACTTCTCTTTTGAAAAAGCCGGCGGGTTCGAGCGGTACCTCGGGGTTGGCGGGTTGGGCTGCCAGGGGCGCAGGCGGCCGGGTTTTGACAGCATCCAGCCAGCCTCCGGTAAATCCGGCGCGCCGCAAGCCGGCAATGATGTAGGGGTTTTTCTTCATCAGGTTCCAGATCAGTCCGGAACGGTAATTTTCAATCATAATCACGATCGGGCCCTGATCGATGCCGAGGTAATCGACGTCGAACCAGCCGTTTTCACACCCCGGTGCGAAGGTGAAACTGGGGTTGAATGCATCCTTGAAGCCATACGGTCCCAGCAGTTGCGCGCCGTATTCCGTCCACATGGTTTCCAGCGCCGGGATGCAAACTTCGGGGGCGAAAGGCACCGAGCCGCCGGCTGCCGTGGGGGCAATAGTGCCGTCGTCGCGGCCGTCGTAATCGACCGCTGCGCCGCGGGCGGAGTAGCCCTCGAACCAGACTTCCCGGCCGTTGAACATATCGTGTTTTACGGCGCCTTTGCGCACATCCTGCGGACCGTCGCAAGCGGTAAGTCCCCAAATATTGGGTCCGTATCCGGCCCAGCCCTTCGGGTTGTCGATGCAATACTGCCGGTTGGCGAGTGTGGCACGACGGCTGTTTTCAAAATAATCGATGCCTTTTTCGCGCATGTAGCGGTCGCGGATGCCGCGAAAATCGATCCAGCAATGGCTGTATTGATGCCCGAACAAGGGGCCGAAGTTGACCATCGACTGGCCTTTGTATTCATTCCAGAAATACGGTTTGCACCATTGTTCCCAGGCTTCCGGCCCGAGGGGATGCGTGGGCGAGCCCATTGCCATGAGCACCAGCACCATGGCTTCATTGTAGCCGCGCCAATCGGCGGAGATGAAACCACGTTCGGGAAACCAGCCCATGCTCATGCGTTGTTCTTCATTGAGCATCCAGTCCCATTCGACGCGGCGGTATAAGTAATCGGCAGTTTCGCGGATGGCCTTTTCGGTTGCATTATCGCCGTCGAAGTACGACATGCAGGAAAGGATACCGGCCATGAGCAGTCCGGTATCGATGGAGGAAAGTTCTACGGTTTGGAATCGGTGTGCGGTTTTGAGGTCGAGAAAGTGGTAAAAAAAGCCGCGATAACCCGAAACACCGCTGGATTCGGGGCCCTGGGGCAGGTTTTTGAGTACGATCAGGGTTTTGAGCACCCGTTCGGCGGCTTGTTCGCGGGTGATCCAGCCGCGTTCGGCGCCGACCAGATAACTGGTGAGTCCGAAGCCGGTCGCGGCGATGCTGGAAAAGGTCAGGGTGGGGTAGCGGTCGGGGATTTGCCAGTTTTCCTTGTCGGCCAACTCCCAGAAATAGAGGAAGTTGCGACGTTGTAATTCATCCAGTGAAAAAGGGGCGACCAATTGATCTTTCTGCAAAACAGCCGGGTTGCGTTGTTGGCTTTGGCCTGCCCAGGAAGGAAAGATCAGCAGGAAAAGGATGAGGAAATATTTTGACATGGAGGGAGTGTTTTGCGCCGTCAGCATAAGCCTGCTGATTGGAAAGCGTCGGGATATTAATTCACGCAAAAGCGCAAGGCGCACCAGGACATTCCGGTCTTTGCGCGCCAGGCGCCTTTGCGTGGAGACTGGGTTCGGAAGGTTTTACCGGTGCGGCAACCTTCCGTCGGTGAAGATTACTGTTTCACAAATTTGGCATTGCTCAACAGCACACCTTTCGAGTTGTAACCGGCGATGACGTACACACCCGTGGGCGTATCGGCCACATTTACTTCGACACGGAGGTCGAGGTTGGTGTTGACCGTTTGTACGCGCTGGCCGTAGGCGTTGAAGATTTCGAGGCGGGACACGTCCTGGAAATTTTCAACGTAAAGCAGGTCGCTGACCGGGTTGGGCGAGATTTTCATGGCCTCTACCGGCAGCGGCTGCCATACCGAGGAAGCGCCGCATTCGCCTGCGCCGATCACGATGTCGTCGAAATACGAGAACACGTTGGAAACGCCGTTGCCAGGCGTCAGCCAGTCGAAGAAGATCGTAAAGCGGTAGTACTTGGCGCCGTCGGGAGCCGAGGAGAAATCGTGCACGGTTTCTTCCCATTGGTTGACGCTGGTGTTGTTGAACGGGATTTCCGTCCAGCCGAAGTTGTTGCCCGATTTGTCCTGTTCCACTTTGAGTACGAACACGCCCAGGTGGTCCATCAGAATTTTGGCGCGCATTTGTTTCAGGCCCTCGAAATCAACCGGCGCGTCGAGGTCGGTGTAGAAACCGGTAAACTGGCCACCATCGGCGGGTTTCACGAATTTACCCACTTTGGCCGAGGTGTTGATGCCGCTCGGGTTGGGGTTGTCGACCACTTCGAAAGGCTGGTTGTAGGAGCCCTGGTCAAAATAGTTGAACGAGGTGATGGTGGTGGCGGGCGACTCGAAATCGAGAATGCAGCCGGTGTAGCCTTTGCGGCCCCATTTTACGTCGTCGACGAAGTAAACGCCGCCCTGATCGTTGGCAACGTTGAAGAAGATCACCAGTTTGTTGTGCAGGGTCGGGTTGGCGGCACTGAAGTCGATGTTGAAGGTAAACCACTTGTTGGCTTCCGTCAGGGTGTCGAAAATCTCCACGCCCGGGCCGTTGCCTTCGAGTTTGAAGAGGAAGGGCACGTTGGCGGTAGCCGACCATACTTTGAGCGACAACTGGTTGTAGGTGCTGAGGTCGATGGGTTGCGCAAACTCAAAGCCGATGCCGGCATAGGGCTCGCCATCCGGGTCGTCGTACTGGCCCACTTTGGTGGAACCGTTGTCGCTGTTGAGGTGCGGGTTGTTGACGACCGATACGTCGGCGGCGCCGTAGAAAATCTGGTTATAGTTGCGCTGGCACTCGAAATCGTCGATGATATTCGGGTTCGGTACGGCGTCGGCGCAGGGATCCGTGGTGGTTTTGCTCTGGCGCAGGTTGTCGACGCACCACGACTCGCCGGGGCTGACGTTGTTGGGATCAAAAAGAATGCGGATTTCGTTGAAGTCGGTGACCGAGCTGAATGCCGAGAAGTCGAATTTCAGCGTTTCCCACTCGCCCGGCGTCTTGATTTTGGCCTGAATGGCTTCATTGCCCGAGATCGGCGATACCAGTTGCATCACCACGATGTCGTCTACTTCCGCCGTGGCGGGGCTGAGTACGTCGAGGTTGAACTGCGGGTAAGTCGTCAGATCAAAATTGTTGATCGAGAGTACCTGCAGGGTCGAGTTCGGCGAGCTGCCTTTGGAATAGCACCCCGTCTGGGTCGAAGTGTTGACACCGCCCGGGGCCGGGTTGTTGGTCGGGCCGGTGAAGTTGCCGTGCAGGGCCGTCACAAAGTCGAGCGGCAGCCAGCCGAGGTTGGTGGCCGAGCCCTGGAAGTCTTCGATCGGGGCTTGCTCGGTGGGGGCAAACAGGCGGATATTGTCCACATAGTACACGTCGCCCGCTTCGCCGTTGGCGCCTGCGCCGAAGAACAGCACCAGTTTGTTGTGACCCAGACCGACCTGGCTGCTGAAATCGGCGGTGTAGGTCACCCACGATTGGGTCTGCGTGATCGGAAAGGCCTGCTCCTTGTTGCCGTTAGGGCCTTCGATTTTCAGGAGCATGGTACCTGTTTTGGGCGCCCAAACCTGTACGCTGAACTGGTTGCGCTCGCTCAAATCAAGCGGGTTTTCATAATCGATCACCAGGGCGGCGTATTCCGTGCCGGGACCGGCAGGGCGGTTCCACTGGCCCACTTTTTTGGATGAGTTGTCGCCGGAAACGTTCGGGTTGTTCACCACTTGCAGGCTGTCCCAGCCGATGCTGTAAATGGCATTGCGGTTGCAATCGTAGTCGTCCACGACTTCCGGATCGGGCGTCGAGCCTCCGCAAAGGTTGGGAACGGCATAAATGTTGTCGATGTAATACGTGTCCGAACTGCCAACAACACCCGGCGAGAAAACGATCAGGATCTTGGTGATCGTCGTAAAACCGGCGGCATCGGAGAAATCGATGTTGTACTCCTGCCATTTGTTGGCTACAGCGACGTTAATCACCTTTTCTTTGGCCTCTCCGGCGCCTTCAATCTTGAAAAGCACCTGGGTGGGCTGCGGCGCCCAGAGTTGGAAACGGAACTGGTTGTACACCGACAGGTCGAGCGCTTGCGGCAAGGTGCCAAAGGCGAAATTGTAATCGAAAGCGGCGTTGTTGCTAAACGAACCGACCGTGGCCGAGTTGTTCACCTGGTTCGGATCGGGGTTGGCGAGGGTGCCGTTGAAAGCGCCGTTGAGGCTGATCCAGTTGATGCCCGAGGGCGTTTCCCAGTCTTCAATCACCCGGATGGCTTTTTCCGCGCGGATATCGTCGAAATAAAACGTGCTGTTGTCGAACACGAAAGAGTTGAACGATACCAGGATGCGGTTGTACGTCGTGGCCGCCGCGCCGGCAGAGAGGTCGAAGGTGTATTCGTACCACTGGTTGGCGCCCTGGATGTCGACGATCTTTTCCACGGCGGCACCGCCACCGATGGTTTCCAGTTTGAGCAGGATTTTACCCGTGGCGACTGGCGACCAAACCTTCATTTTGAACTGGTTAAACTCCGAAGCATCGATGGTCGAAGTTTGGTCGGCCAGCGCGAAACAAAAGTCGAAGTCGATGTCATTGGTATAGGAACCAACAGTAGCCGAACTGTTCACGGCATCCGGGCCGGGGTTGGGAATAGCGCCGTCGTAGGAGCCATTGAGGCCGGACCAGTTCTGTTGAGCGCCGCCCTCGAAGTCTTCATAGACAACCTGGGCCTGCAAACCGATGCCACCGAGCAGCATCAGCAGGAAAGCGAAGAAAAACTTTTTCATACGCACTTCATTGAAATGGTTAGTGATAAAATGAGTGTTGATAAGATTGATAAGGTTGATGGGGCTATGGGTTGGAGAGGGTTAGTATTTTTAAAATTTGGGTGTGGCCTTTTTCATCGCTGACGAGCAGCCAACCGATTCCTTGTGGCAGATTGGGTAGTTGAATTTCAGTGCTTTGTGAAACATCACGTTTGGAAAAAACTGGCAGCGCGTGGCTGCCATCAGCGGAAAAATACCTGGCTGTCAGTTCCAGCGGCTGCCCGGTTTCAACAAACAGCCGCGCGGCGCCGGGCAGTGCAGGGTTGGGGCTAATCCTCGCCGTAAAGCCGGATTGGGGCGCTGCAGCGGTACCGGTGCTGTTGGGTACAAACCCTATGGCGTCCAGTGCCGGCTGGATTTCCGGATTGGCCATAAAAAGATCCCAAAACAGACCGCTCCTGTGGTTTTCAATCATCACGACGATGGGGCCCTGGTCGATGGCCAGGTAGGAAGGCGCAACCCAGTTTTGGTCGAGGTTGAAGGCGTCGTAAAAACCGTAACGCCCCCAGAGGTTTTGCCCGAGTTCGCGATAGAAATACCGAAGCGCATTCATGCTTTCAGCAGGCACGTAGGGCATGGAGGCCAGGGCGGCCGTGGGCGCAACGGTGCCGTTGTCGTTTTGCGGGTTGACGTCGTGCGCCGAATAGCCGTTGGGGCCGTCGCAGGAGGTAAGTCCCCAGCAATTGGCTCCGTAACCCTCGTGGTTTTCAGGGTTGGCCAATGCGTAGGCCACCTGTATCAGGGCATGGTTGCGGTTGCGCACGAAATAATTGCAAAAGGCATCCTTTTTCCCCCTCGGGTCAAAACCCAGGTAGGAGTAATGCGCAAAAAACATCGGTCCGCCGCCGTACGGACCGCAATAGATCGGGTAGCCGTAATAGGAAGCATTGTTGGCGTAGTTGCCGGCCGTCCAGCCGGTTTGGTACAAGCTGGCCGGTACCGGGTGCGTCGGGGAAGCTGCCGCGAGGATGTACACGATTTGGGCTTCAAAAAAACCGCGCAGCGGAAAATTCATTTGCCAGCCGTAATTGGGCGACCAATGCCAGTACAGCACAGGGCCGTTGTTCTTCCGGAACCAGTCCCACTCCACGTCTTCCCAAAGAATGGTAATGACGTCGCGGATCGCGTTTTCCAGCGGGTCGTTCTGATTGAAATACTGTCGGGCAGCCAGCAGACCCTGCATTAAAAATGCCGTTTCGACCAAATCGGCGCCGTTGTCGTACTGGCTGAAAGGGACCGTATTGCCGGTGTTGCCGTCCAGCCAGTGCGGATAAACCCCGTGATAGCGGTCGGCTACCTGCAAAAACGAGACGATTTGCACCATTCTGTTCACCGCTGCTTCGCGGGTAATCCAGCCCCGCTCTACGCCGACGATGAGGGCCATGATACCGAAACCCGAGCCGCCGGTGGTCACGATGTCGTCGTTGCCGTTGCTGCGCTCGCGGGCCAGCCCGCTCACCGGATGGCCGTAATCCCAAAAATACCGAAGCGTGTACTGCTGCGTCATGTCGAGCAACTGCTCGTCGGTCATGTTAAAAGTGGTTGCGGTGGCCGGATTGGAAAAGTCGCTGCTCATTACACCCGAAACGGCTTTAACCTTGTAATGCCGGGTGAGCCCCAGGCCTTCGTCGCCCGTCCAGTCGATACAACTGAGCAGGGGAGGGTACACGGTTTTGAAAAGGGTGTATTCGATGCCGTCGACAGAACGGTACACCTGATATTCGCTCGCGGCGGGCATCCCGGTCGTCCAGCGCAGTTCTATATGCCTTTCGTACGGCGTGGCGATTACATTGGCCGGTATGCCCGGCGATTGTCCAAAAGACACACACGCACTGTACAGCAGCGTGAGAAAAAGTATGGGCAGACGAAACATCGGATCGGTTTTTACGGCTTCGGGGGCTTATTCACTTTTTGAGAAAAAATTCGGTCACTTGCTTTTTTCTCAGGATGAAATTAGGGGTAAATGCGCTCTGGTAAGCTAAAAAGGACCTCACTACGACTACACCATCCTTAAAAAAATACTAAAATGAAATTTTTCAGCGCCGGTTTTATGCAATCCCCAAACGGCAGTCATCCCTTTCCCAAAAATCTTCCACCATGTTTTACCCGACCATTACCCTTTTGCTTTGGGCCCTGCTTTTCAGCAACCCTTCGGTAAACCCGCCATTGCCAAACGCCCCAAATTCGTCTGTGGCGACGGCGCCGGTCGTGCTGGGCGACAGCGCCGTTTACCGCCAATTGCACGAACGGCTCACGGAACGCCGCATGACCCTTCACCCCGAAAAACTTTACCTCCAGCTCGACCGTACCCTGCTTCGACCGGGGGAGAGCGTTTGGTTCAACGCCTACGTGCGCAATGCCGGCGATTTGCTGCCGGCCGTGGGCAGCCAGGTTTTGCACGTACAACTGCTCGACCCGCGCGGCAGTGTCGTGCAGGAAAAAAATATCCTGGCCCTCGACGGCACTGCAGCCGGTGAATTCGACTTCCCCGCTCAGCTGCCCGGCGGGCAGTATAAGTTGAAAGCCTGGACCAACTGGATGCTCAATACCGGGGAGTTTTTTGTCCGCGACATCACCCTGCAAAAGGTGGTGCTCCCCAATCTCAACCTCAAACTTGAATTTGAACGAAAAGGTCTGGGCCCCGGCGACGAAGCCCTTGCGCGATTCGATGCTCTTGCGCTCGATAACCAACCCCTGGCGGGCCGTCCGCTGCGGTTTACCGTTCAAATCGGTGGTAAAGAACACAGCGCCGGTCAGGCCACAACCGACAATGCCGGCCGCGCCTGGGTGCGCTTTGTCTTGCCGTCCGATCTTGAAACGACCGATGGCCTGCTCAATATCCAGATCGACCACAACGGCCAGACGGAGGCCATTTCACGCCCCGTCCCGATTGTTCTCAACCGGGTCGATCTGCAATTTTTCCCCGAAGGCGGCGACATGGTCGCCGGAATCCCAACTCGGCTGGCATTTAAAGCCGTTAATGAATTCGGCAAGCCGGCCGATGTTTCCGGGCGTATTCTCGACGGCAAGGGGCGGCAAGTGGCGCTTTTTGAAAGTTACCACAACGGCATGGGCGCCGTCGATTTTGTCCCGCAATCCGGCGAACATTATACCGCCCGGCTCAACCGACCGGTGGGCAACGAACAATCGTTTCTCCTGCCCAATATTTACGAACGCGGCTATACGCTGCGCCTGATCGAACGCGGCGCGAAATCCCTGCGTTTTGAAATAGCCGGCAACCGGCCCGGAAAGGTGTTTCTCACCGGAAGCAGCCGTGACAAGTTATTCTTTTTCAAAGAACTGGATCTTCAACAAGAGGCTGTCGTCGTCGAAGCGCCGGTTGAAATGCTCGAACCCGGCATTGCGTGTTTTACCCTTTTTGACCAAAATACCCACGAGCAGGCCGAGCGACTTGTTTTTGTCAATAAAGACCGGGGACTTCAAATCGAGATCAAAACAGACAAGGATCAATACCTGCCCAGGGAAAAAGTGCGCCTCGACATCCGCGTGCGCGACCGATTCGGCGTACCCCTGAAAGGCGCTTTTTCCCTGGCCGTCGTGGATGAAAAAATGCTCTCGTATGCCGACGACAAACAAGGACATCTCCTGGCTTCCTTATTGCTGGAACAAGACGTAAAAGGAAAAATCGAAGAGCCCAACTTCTATTTCGACCCGAAAGAACCAAAAGCCGACCAGGCGCTGGATTATCTGCTCATGACCCAGGGCTGGCGCCGTTTTCAGTGGAAAGCCGTAGAGCCGGCGCCGTTT
>JAEUUU010000128.1 GCA_016787345.1 Saprospiraceae bacterium
CTGTTTACTTTTGCGCTGCTTTTTGAACCGATCGGAACCTGTCCTGTTTGTCTGTCCATTCAGTTTTCACCGCCCAGTACCACCACGCACATGTTTCAACTTACTGAAGAACATCTCGCTGTAAAAGAGGCAGCCCGCCAATTTGCCCAAAACGAACTCAAACCCGGCGTCATCGAACGCGACTCCCACATGAAATACCCCACCGAGCAGGTCCGCATGATGGCCGAACTCGGATTTCTGGGCATGATGGTCTCGCCCGAATATGGCGGCGGCGGCATGGATACCCTCAGCTACGTGCTCGCCATGGAAGAAATCTCCAAGGTCGACGCCTCCTGCGCCGTTATCATGTCGGTCAACAACTCGCTCGTCTGCTGGGGTCTTGAAGCCTTCGGCACCGAAGAACAAAAACGCAAATACCTGCCCAAACTCGCCACCGGCGAATGGATCGGCTCCTTTTGCCTGTCTGAACCCGAAGCCGGCAGCGACGCTACCAGCCAGCGCACCACCGCCGTCGACATGGGCGACCACTATCTGCTCAACGGCACCAAAAACTGGATCACCAACGGCGGCACCTCGCAACTGCACCTCGTCATGGCCCAAACCCACCCCGACAAAGGCCACAAAGGTATCAACTGCCTGATCGTGGAAACCAGCTGGCCCGGTGTGGTCGTGGGCGCCAAGGAAGACAAACTCGGTATCCGCTCCTCCGATACCCACACCATCATGTACAACGACGTGAAGGTGCCCAAGGAAAACCGCATCGGCGACGACGGCTTCGGCTTCAAATTCGCCATGAAAACCCTCTCCGGCGGCCGTATCGGCATCGCCTCTCAGGCCCTCGGCATCGCCGCAGGCGCTTACGAACTCTCGGTCGCCTACGCCAAGGAACGCCAGGCCTTCGGCAAACCCATCGCCAACCACCAGGCCATCGCCTTCAAAATCGCCGACATGGCCACCGACATCGAAGCCGCCCGCCTCATGGTCTATCGCGCTGCCGTCCTGAAAGACCAAAACGCCGACTACGACCAGGCCGCCGCCATGGCCAAACTCATCGCCTCCGAAGCCGCCATGCGCCACACCGTAGAAGCCGTGCAAATCCACGGCGGATACGGCTACGTGAAAGAATACCACGTGGAACGCCTTATGCGCGACGCCAAGATCACGCAGATCTACGAAGGCACCTCCGAAGTGCAGCGGATCGTGATCTCGCGGAATGTGCTGAACGGCGGGCTGTATGTGTAAAGAGGGAGGATTTGAGGATGCGAAGATTTGAGGATGCGACTGAGGTTTTCCTTCGCTGATGATTTTGTTTGAAGAATAAAGCAAAAGAGGCTGTCCTGCGGGATGGCCTCTTTTTTTTATAACTCCACGCTACATGCCCCTCCCCAAAATGTACAACCACCCGAGAGCATCCACCCTCCTTTTATAAACCCCATAAACTTCATCAACCCCAAAAGTAAAAAGCCGATCATCCCTTCGGACGCCGGCTTTTCAATTACTCAAACTACGGGTGTGCGGTTTAAAGATGTGGACCGGCCGGGGGGCCGGTTTTTGGCTTTAATATCTTTCCAGACTGCTTATTTCAGGAAATAAGTCAGCGTGAGGCGAAGCGAATTAGTGCGGATGCGGTGGCCGCCTTCTACAAAATCGAGGTTATTGTACAGGTTGGCTGCTCCGAAATAGTAGCGGGCGTTGGCGCGAAAACGGCCTTCACCGGCGCTGATACCGATCGCCGGGCCAAAATCGACGCCGGAAAAAGCATCGTTGAGTTGGTACGCCGGCGTGGCGTTGTTGATGTTTTCATAGTCGCCCAGCATCACCTCGCGATTGTTTTTATTCAACGTGTGAAAGTGGGTGCCGAAGAAGCCGCCCGCCTGGATACGCACCGGAACCGTGGCGCTCGGCTGGTAACCGGCAAAAAGCCCGGCTTCAAAGGTATTGTAGTAAAAGTCGTACGTGCGCTGGTCGGCAGGTTCTTCCGGACGGAAGTAGACGGCTTTGGCACTGGCGCCTTTTTGTGTAAAAATGATCTCGGGGTTCAGTTCGAAACGATCGCCAAAGCCCAGCGAAAACGTGCAGCCCGCGGCTACACCCAATCGGCCGGAAGAAGTGGTGAACAAATCCGAGCGGAGCGAAGAGTAATTGCTGCCAATGGTGAATCCCATTTGGTAGCGGCTTTGTGCAACGGCGGCGCCGAGCACGGTGAACAGGAAAATGGCGGTGAAGATTGCCCTGGCGTTCATGGAAATCGGATTTAAATTATTAAACGATAAAATTTTGATAAAGTCTAAATAAGTAAAATAAATCCGATAGCCAAGGTTAATTTTAACAGGATGGTAAAATTTAATTCTGCGCAAAGGTAGTAGCCAAAGTAACGCCGGTCAAGAGGCTGACGAATTTTTGACAAAAAAATCTTTCCTCTACAAAACGTTTGTCGGTTCGCTTGGTCACTTTAACGAAACGGCAATATTTTTTATTCCGCAGATGTAATCGAATTTTTGGCAAACAGCCGACAATTTATCGGTGACGTTCCCGCAACACACTTTCGACCTCTTCGAGCCGGATGTTTTTGGCAGCCAGCAGTACCAGCAAATGGTACATCAGGTCGGCACTTTCATTCAGCAATCGCTCCCGGTCGTCGCGGAGGGCTTCGATCACCGTTTCCACGGCTTCTTCGCCCACTTTTTGTGCGATTTTGGGAATTCCCCTGGCTATCAACTGCGCCGTGTAGGAGGATCCCGGCTCGGCCGAGTCGCGACGCAGGTGGATAATTTGTTCCAGCTTTTCCAAAAAGCGTGCCGCTTCGTTCTTCTCCCCCCAGCAAGTATCCGCACCGGTGTGACAAACAGGGCCTTCCGGCTCGACTTTGACCAGCAAAGCGTCGCGGTCGCAGTCGAGCAATATCGATTGGACGCGCAATACATGGCCCGAGGTTTCACCTTTGGTCCACAATTTTTGCCTGGAACGGCTGAAAAATGTCGCCAGCCCGCTGGACTGGGTTTGAGCCAGCGCTTCGGCATTCATATAACCCAGCATGAGCACGCGGCCACTGGCGGCATCCTGCACCACTGCCGGCAACAAGCCGTCGGGCATTTTGTCAAAATCAGGTTGCAACAAAGCGGTTTCGGACGGGAATACCATGTTCGTTCAAATAGGATTTGAGTTCGGAAATCGGGATTTCACCAAAATGAAACACACTGGCCGCCAGCGCCGCATCGGCAGCGCCCGCGGTGAAAACGTCGTAAAAATGCCGCATCGCGCCAGCGCCCCCCGATGCGATCAAGGGTACCGGCACGGCTTCCGAGACCAAGCGGGTCAGTTCGAGGGCAAAGCCGCCCTTGGTGCCGTCGTGCAGCATCGAGGTGAGCAATATTTCACCCGCCCCCCGGTCGGCCGCCTCGCGTATCCAGTTCAGCGCATCGAGTTCGGTCGGTATGCGCCCGCCATTGAGCCAGACGCGCCATACCCCAGCCGGATCGGGGCGCGCATCGACGGCCAGTACAACACACTGACTGCCCATTTCACGGGCCATTTCATCGATCAGTCCGGGCCGGCGCACCGCGGCCGAATTGATACTCACCTTGTCGGCCCCGGCTTGCAACAGCCGTGCCGCCTGCTCTACGGAACCGATGCCCCCGCCAACCGTGAACGGGATGTCGAGCTCTTGCGCCACATGCCGCACGAGTTCGGCAAAGGTGTCGCGGCCTTCGTGGGTTGCCGTGATGTCGAGAAAAACCAGTTCGTCGGCGCCCTGACGGGCATAGGCCGCGGCCAGTTCGACCGGGTCGCCGGCATGGCGGAGGTCCTCAAAACGCACGCCCTTGACTGTCTGGCCGTTCTTGACGTCGAGACAGGGTATGATTCTTTTCGCCAGCATAGTGCCCCGGTATCAGGTTTGGGAAAATACGCGGAAGTATTTCAGGGATATTTTCCCTTCAAAAAAAGCCTTGCCAACGATGGCCCCTGCGCAGCCAAGCGCCTGCAGGTCTTCCAGATCGGCCACGCTGCTCACCCCGCCGCTGGCGACCAGTTCGAGATCGGGAAACTGGCGCATGATGTCACGGTACAATTCGAGCCCGGGCCCGCCCAGCGAGCCGTCGCGGGCAATGTCGGTCACCGAAACTTGCCGGATACCGAGGTTGCGCAGCCGTTCGATAAAATCGAACAGTCCCAACGAAGTTTGCTGCACCCATCCGTGTACGGCGATCATACGGTCGCGCACATCGGCGCCAACCAGAAAGCGCTCGGGCCCAAATCGCTCCACCCAGGCGCGGAACTCGTCGGGCGCCACCACCGCCACACTGCCCACGGAAAACATAGCCGCACCGGCATCCCATACCTGTCGCAGGTTGGGGATCGAACGCAGGCCGCCACCGTAATCGATCATCAGACGCGTACGGGCAGCCAGTTGTTCAAGGATGTGCAAGTTGGCGGGTTTACCCGAGCGGGCGCCGTCGAGATCAACCATATGCAGGCGTCGTATGCCGGCGTCTTCAAGTTCGCGTGCCAGTTCGAGCGGATCGGCCGGGTATTCGGTTTTTTGATCGAAATCACCCTGGTGGAGGCGCACCAGGCGGCCGTCCATGAGATCAAACGAGGGAATAATTTGCATTGTAGTGGCGGATATTACTGGTTAAAGAAGTAAAAAATTGGACAAAATGCGCTGGCCGACCGCTCCGGATCGTTCAGGGTGAAATTGTACGGCAAAAAAATTGTCGCGTTGCAAAGCGGCACTGAACGTTTCACCATAGTCGCAGCACGCACTCGTTGAAGCGCAATTTTCTGCATAAAAACTGTGCACAAAGTAGGCATAACTCCCGGTTGAAATACCCTCAAATAACGGTCCTTTCAGATCGCCGAGCGTGTTCCAACCCATGTGCGGCACTTTCAATCCGCCCCGGCCCGAAAAACGGCGCACGGGCGTGTCAAAAATACCCAGACAATTGGTGTCGCCCTCTTCCGAATGGCGGCAAAACAATTGTAACCCCAGGCAAATACCCAAAACGGGCTGCCGCAGCGACACAATCAGCCGGTCGAGACCGCGCTCCCGCAGGTAAGCCATCGCCGACGAGGCCTCCCCTACCCCGGGAAAAATCACCCGGTCGGCCGTTTCCAGCAGCCTCGGATCGTCGGTCCAAACGGCCTTTTCTCCCAGGCGTTCGAGGGCAAAAAGGACCGATTGCACATTACCGGCGTTGTATTTGAAAATGGCTGTCATGGCGTTTTATAGCAAACCTTTGGTTGTGGGCAGTTCGTTTCGATCCGGATCGCGTAGAAGGGCCATACGCAGGGCACGAGCGAATGCTTTGAAAATCGCCTCGATCTTGTGGTGCTCGTTGTCGCCTTCACACTGAATATTCAAGTTGCAACGCGCGGCATCGGAAAAGGATTTAAAAAAGTGAAAAAACAACTCGGTCGGCACGTCGCCTATGCGTTCCCGCCGGAATTCGGCTTTCCAGACCAGCCAGGGCCGGCCGCCGAGGTCGACGGCGACCTGCGCCAGCGCGTCGTCCATGGGCAGCACAAAACCGTAGCGCGCCAGGCCGCGTTTGTCGCCCAAAGCCAAAGCCAGGGCCTCCCCAAGTGCCAGGGCGGTATCTTCCACCGTGTGGTGCTCATCGACGTGCAGATCGCCCTGTGCGTGCAAACGCAGATCGAGCCCGCCGTGCCGCACCAGTTGGTCGAGCATATGATCGAAAAAGCCCAACCCGGTCCGAATTTCGCTTTGCCCGCTGCCGTCGAGATTGAGCTCGATTTGAATATCGGTTTCGCGGGTGCTGCGCCGGTGAACTACCCGCCGGGGCGGGCGGCGCAAAAACTCGGCGATTTGTTCCCAGTGACTGGCAACCAGGACTATTTCATGTTCAAAACCGGCCGGGTTGTCGAGGTTCTGGATAAAAATCGCCTTTGCCCCGAGGTTTTTAGCCAGTTGTACGTCCGTTATCCGGTCGCCGATGACGTAAGACTGAGCCAGGTCAAAACTACCGTCGAGGTATCCCGTGAGCATGGCCGTGCCGGGCTTTCGGGTGGGCAAGCCCTCGTGCGCAAACGAGCGGTCGATGTGTACAGTCCGGAATCTTACACCTTCATTTTCAAGCGTTTTGAGCATTTTTTCCTGTGCCGGCCAAAAGGTGTTTTCGGGAAATGAAGCGGTGCCCAGCCCGTCCTGATTGGTCACCAGCACGAGTTCGAAATCGGTTTCACGGGCGATGCGGGCCAGCGCCGTGATGGCGCCGGGCAGAAACTCCAGTTTTTCCAGCGAATCCACCTGCTGGTCGGGTTGCGGCTCGACGATAATGGTACCGTCGCGATCGATAAAAAGCAGTTTTTTCATGGTCATGCGGCGTTCAGATTTTGCAAAGCGGCAATCAGGCGGTCGTTCTCGGCAGGGCTGCCGACAGTGATGCGCAGGCAATTCTCGCAGTGCAGTTCACGGGTCCGGTTGCGCACCACAATCCCTTCGGCGCACAACGCGGCGTAGATTCGGTCGGCATCGGTGGTTCGGACGAGCAGAAAATTGGCTTCGCTGAGAAACACTTCCCGCACTTGCGGCAAAGCCGTTAAGGCCCGTGCCAATCGTTCGCGTTCAGCTTTGATCACCCCGATTTTGTCGTTCCATTCGCTGCTCCGTTCCAGCGCCTGCAAGGATATCCGCACACTCAGAACATTCAGGTTGTAGGGGTATTTAATTTTATTTAAAATATTGATAACAAATGAATTGGAATAGGCCATGCCGACCCGAAGCGCCGCCAGGCCCCAGGCCTTGGAGAAGGTTTGCAACACAACCAGCCGGGGGTATTTTTCCAAAAAAGACAAGACAGACGGCTGCTCCGAAAAATCGATGTATGCTTCGTCGACCACCACCAGTCCCGGGAAACGCTCCAGCATCGCAATCAAAAAACTATCCGGCAGGCGGTTGCCGGTCGGGTTGTTGGGCGAGCAGAGAAACAGCAGTTTGGATCGTTCGTCGGTTGCCCGGAGCACCGCTTCCGGGTCGGGCGAAAAATCGGCGCACAGGGGCGCCCGGCGCACTTCGACGTCCTGAACGGCGGCCTGCACGGCGTACATCCCGTAGGTCGGCGGCAGAATGACGATATTGTCGAGCCGGGGTTCGCAAAAAGCGCGCAGTAACAGGTCAATCGCTTCGTCGGAGCCGTTGCCCAAAAAAATCTGCCCCGGCAAGAGCCCCTTTTGACGAGCCAGGGCCTCCTTCAAAGGTCGCTGGTACGGATCGGGATACCGGCTGAAATCCTCCTCCAGCGGGCTGCCCAGACTGTTTTCATTGGCATCGAGAAATACGGAGGCCGACGCGAGCCCCTGAAACTCATCCCGCGCCGAGCGATAAGGCGCCAGAGCAAGGATGTTGGGTCGCACCAGTCGTTCGAGATCGTTACGGGCGCTCATGACAATTTGATGTTTTGTAAACGGATATCGACGGCCCGGGCATGCGCTTCCAGGCCTTCGGCGCGCGCCATTTCGGTGATGACCGGGCCAAGGTCTTGCAAACCCTGCGGGTCGATTTTTTGAAAAGTAATTTTTTTGACAAAACTGTCGAGCGACACGCCGGCTGCCGCCCGCGCCCAGCCGCCCGTGGGCAGGGTGTGATTGGTGCCCGAGGCATAGTCGCCGGCGCTTTCGGGCGTCAGTCCACCCAGAAAAACCGAACCGGCGTTGCTCACTTTTTCCGCCCAGTGCTCCGGATTTTGCACGTGCAGGATGAGGTGTTCGGGCGCGTAGGCATTGGCCCAATCCATGGCTTCATCCAGGTGATTCACCAAAACTGCCCGGCTGGCGGAAAGTGCGCCTTCGGCAAATGTCCGGCGCGGCAAAACGGCCAGTTGGCGTTCGAGTTCCTGTTGAACAGCCTTGATCAGACCTTCTTCGGGGGTAAACAGCACGACCTGGCTGTCGGTACCGTGTTCGGCCTGGCTCAGCAAGTCGGCGGCGATAAATGCCGGATTGGCGGCCGCGTCGGCGATCACGGCCAGTTCGGAAGGTCCGGCCGGCAGATCGACCGCCACGCCGTCGAGGCCGACGAGCTGTTTGGAGGCCGTTACCCAGGAATTGCCCGGACCAAAAATTTTCCACACGGCCGGCACGGTTTCGGTTCCGTAGGCCATAGCAGCGATGGCCTGCGCGCCCCCGATTTTGAACACCCGCCGAATGCCGCACAACCGGGCTGCAAACAGGACGGCGGGGTGTACCGAGCCGTCGCGGCGGGGCGGCGTACAAAGCACGATTTCGCGGCAGGCGGCTATTTGCGCGGGCACGCCCAGCATGAGCACGGTGGAAAAAAGCGGGGCGGTGCCGCCGGGGACGTACAGACCGACTTTGTCGATCGGTACACTTTTTCGCCAGCAAAAAACCCCCGGCTGGGTTTCCACGGGTTGCAGGGGCTCTTTTTGTACCGTGTGAAAGACATGCAGGTTGGAATACGCCTGCCGGATGGCCGATTTCAAGGCATCGGGCAGCAGCGCATCGGCGGCGGCGAACTCTTCGGGTGAGGCTTCGACCGGGTCGGGGTAAAGTCCGTCGAACTGCCGGGCGTAAAACTGCACCGCTGCATCGCCCCCGGTTTTCACCTGTGCCAGCAAGGGCGCCACTTGTTCGCGGAAAGCGGCGAGATCGCCGGCCGGGCGAATCAACAGTTCGGGTGCGCGACGAATATCGGGATATCGGATAATTTGCATGTTGTCCGTTATTTAAACGATCATTCTTTCCAAAGGCGCCACCAGAATACCTTCGGCGCCGGCGGCTTTCAATTGTTCGAGCACGTCCCAGAAGACCTCTTCTGAAATGACGCTGTGCAGGCTGCTCCAGCCCGGTTCGGCAAGGGGCAATACTGTCGGACTTTTCATTCCGGGAATTAGGGCTGCGATGGTTTCGAGGCGGTCGTTGGGCGCGTTGAGCAGGATGTAGCGGTGACGTTTGGCATTGCGGTTGGCGCGCAGGCGGAACAGCAGGCGGTCGAGTATGTCCTGTTTTTCCGGCGCCAGCGCGGGCGTGGCAATCAGCAAAGCTTCCGATTCGAGTACGGTGGCCACTTCGCGCAAACCATTGGCCAGCAAGGTGCTGCCGGTGCTGACCAGGTCGCAAATCGCGTCGGCGAGGCCCAGGGAGGGAGTAATCTCCACGGCGCCGCTGATCTCATGGATATCGGCCTGAATACCGTTGCGATCAAGAAACTGTTGAAGGATACGCACGTAGCTGGTGGCGATGCGTTTGCCTTGCAGATCGCGCAGGTCCTGAAAAGGAGCATTTTTGGGCAATGCCAAGCTGAGCCTGCAGCGCCCGAAGCCCAGGCGTTCGATGGTTTGGACGGATTTTCCTTTTTCCAAAACGACATTTTCACCGACGATACCGACGTCGACGACACCCTCTTCGACATACTCGGGGATATCGTCGTCGCGTAAAAAGAGCAGTTCGAGGGGGAAATTGGACGCTGCTGAACGGAGCAGTCGACTGGAACCGTTGCCGAAAACGATGCCGGCGGCGCGCAGCAGCGCAGCGGAATCGTCGGACAAACGGCCGGATTTTTGAATGGCGAGGCGAAGCATTTATCATGGTTTGGCGCTTGCTTCGCGGCAGACAGGCATAAAAAAACCGGCTTGCCGCGGGTGTATTCGGCAAGCCGGTTTGCAAAAAATCGCAGGGCGATTCAACATGCGCGACCACTCACTTGCCGGGGGGCAAATGATGGCGATGGTGCAGTTGAAGAGTTGCGATGTTCATAACGGGGGCAAAGATAAGGGAGAAAAAATGTAATAGTCAAGCGATACAGTGGTCAAAAAAAGATGACAAGTCGAGCAGGCATTACCGAGTCCGGATACAAATAAAAAGCGCAGCCGGGGTCTACCGGCTGCGCCAACAATATCCTTAAAAAACAAATCTCAATTCTCGTCTTCCACCAGCACTTCCTCTTCGCGGTTTTCGCGGAAAGGACGGCCCGAGCCTGTGACCTGGATACGGTCGTACTGGCGCATACCGGTACCGGCGGGGATTTTCTTGCCCACGATAACGTTCTCCTTGAGGCCCATGAGGTAGTCTTTCTTCGCGGCGATGGCGGCGGTGGAAAGCACCTTGGTGGTTTCCTGGAAGGAGGCGGCTGAAATCCAGCTGTCCGTACCGAGCGAGGCTTTGGTGATACCCAGCAGCATCGATACAGCGGTTGCCGGGAGGGCATCGCGGTATTCGACGAGTTTTTTGTCGTTGCGTTTGAGGAAAGAATTTTCCTCGCGCACCTGACGCAGGGTAACCAGTGCACCAGCTTTCAGCTTGGTGCTGTCGCCTTGGTCGGTGATGAATTTCTTGTCGAAGATCCAGTCGTTGTAATCAATGAACTCGTTGCGTTCCACGGGTTCGCCTTCGAGGAAGTGGGTATCGCCCGGTTCAACGATTTCGAGGCGGCGGAGCATTTGGCGCACGATCACCTCGATGTGTTTGTCGTTGATGTTGATACCCTGTGAGCGGTACACTTCCTGCACGCCGTTGACGAGGAAATACGAAGCGGCAAACGGGCCTTCGATGGCGAGAATATCTTTCACCGCGATGGTACCCTCGGTCAGGGCTGTACCGGCGCGCACAAAGTCGCCATCCTGCATGAGGATGTGCTTGGTGAGCGGGATGAGGTATTTGCGCTTTTGGCCGTCTTTGGCTTCGATCATACACTCGCGGTTGCCGCGTTTGATGGAGCCGAAGGTGATGACGCCGTCGATTTCGGCCACTACAGCCGGGTTCGAGGGGTTACGGGCTTCGAACAATTCGGTTACGCGCGGCAGACCGCCGGTGATGTCGGCAATTTTACCCAGTTTACGCGGGATTTTGACGATTTGCTGACCGGATTTGACCGCATCGCCGTCGTCGACCGTGATATAGGCGCCGATCGGGAGGGAGTAGTTTTTGAGTTCCTCGCCCGTTTTGGCGTTGACGATGGTGATGAACGGAATTTTCCGCTTGTTTTTGGATTCGATAACGACCTTTTCGGCGAAGCCGGTTTGGTCGTCACGTTCCATGCGATAGTTGACGCCTTCTTCGAGCGAGTTGTAACGGGCCACCCCGTCGAATTCACTGACGATCACGGCGTTGAAGGGATCCCATTCGCAGATCTTGTCGCCTTTGTTGATTTCCTGCCCGTCTTTTACAAAAATGTAAGAGCCGTACTGGATGTAACTGTTGGCGAAGATGCGGTTGGTTTTAGGATCAACGATGCGGAGTTCGCCCGTACGCGACACGACGACCTGAACGGGGTTGCCGTCGTTGTCGGTGCCATTGACGGTTTTGATCGAGTCGAACTCGATACGGCCGTTGTTTTTGGACACGAGGCTATTCTCCGTCTGGCCAACCATGGCGGTACCACCCGTGTGGAAGGTACGGAGGGTCAGCTGCGTACCGGGTTCGCCGATCGACTGGGCCGCGATAATGCCCACGGCGTCGCCCATTTCGGCGATACGGCCGGTGGCGAGGTTTTTACCGTAGCACTTCGCGCAAACGCCGTGACGGCTTTCGCAGGTTAATACCGAGCGGATGGTTACCGTTTCGACATCTGCCACATCGATAGCGGCGGCGATAGCGTCGGTAATGTATTCGCCGGCAGCAACGAGGAGTTCTTCGGTTTCCGGATGATAAATATCGTAAAGGCTGTAACGGCCTTTGATCCGGTCGCGCAGGTTCTGGATAATTTTGTCGCCTTCTTTCAGTGCGGTGGTGTCGATGCCGCGCAAGGTGTTACAATCCGTTTCGCGGATCACCACGTCCTGGGCAACGTCGACCAGACGGCGGGTCAGGTAACCGGCGTCGGCCGTTTTCAGAGCGGTATCGGCCAGACCCTTACGGGCGCCGTGCGTGGAGATGAAGTATTCCTGTACAGAGAGTCCTTCGAGGAAGTTCGACAGGATCGGGTTTTCGATGATAGCGCCGCCGGTGTCGCCGGATTTACGCGGTTTGGCCATAAGGCCGCGGAGGCCGCAGAGCTGTTTGATCTGCTGTTTGGAACCGCGGGCGCCGGAGTCGAGCATCATAAACACGGAGTTGAAGCCTTGTTTGTGGCTGCTCAGTTCTTTCATCAACTGGTCGGTAATACGGTTGTCCGCATACGTCCATTTGTCGATGATTTGGTTGTAACGTTCGTTGTAGGTGATGAGACCCATATTGTAGTTGTCCCACACCTCGTCTACTTCGGTTTGGGCCGATTCGAGTACGGTCTTTTTGATCTTCGGAATAATCAGGTCGCCGAGGTTGAAGGACAGGCCGGCTTTAAAGGCCCAGCCAAAGCCCAATTCCTTGATACCGTCGAGGAACTCGGCCGTTGCCTTGAAACTGGTACGGGCCAATACGTCGGCGATAATGACTTTCAGGTTGCGCTTGGTGAGCAGTTCGTTGATGAACGGCACCGTGCTTGGCACAGCTTGATTGAAGAGTACGCGACCGACCGTGGTTTTGATACGTTTGTGAACGATTTGACCATTTTCGTCTTGTGCTACGCGGCATTCGATACCGGCGTGCAGGTCGAGTTGGCCCTCGTTGTAGGCGATGATGACTTCTTCCGGGGAATAGAAGCGACGTCCTTCGCCTTTCACCGGGTTGTCGGCAATCGACTGGCGTTCTTTGGTCAGGTAATACAGACCAAGAACCATGTCTTGCGAAGGCAGGGTGATGGGCGAGCCGTCCTGAGGGTTGAGCATATTGTGGCTCGAAAGCATCAGTACCTGTGCTTCGAGAATAGCGGCATGGCTCAGCGGCACGTGCACGGCCATCTGGTCACCGTCGAAGTCGGCGTTGAATGCCGTACAAACAAGCGGGTGCAGTTGGATAGCTTTGCCTTCGATCAGGCGGGGTTGGAAAGCCTGGATAGAGAGGCGGTGCAGCGTCGGGGCGCGGTTGAGCAGGACCGGGTGGCCGCGCAGGATATTTTCGAGGATTTCCCAGATAACCTGGTCTTTGCGATCCACGAGTTTTTTTGCCGATTTAACCGTTTTGACGATACCGCGCTCAATGAGTTTGCGGATGATAAACGGTTTGAACAATTCGGCGGCCATGGCCTTCGGGATACCGCACTCGTGCAGTTTGAGGGTCGGACCCACTACGATAACCGAACGACCGGAATAGTCGACGCGTTTACCGAGCAGGTTTTGACGGAAACGGCCCTGCTTGCCTTTCAGGATATCGGAAAGGGATTTGAGGGCACGACCGCCTTCTGCTTTTACGGCGTTGGATTTACGGGAGTTGTCGAACAGCGAGTCGACAGCCTCCTGCAACATACGTTTTTCATTGCGCAAGATCACCTCGGGCGCCTTGATTTCGAGCAGGCGTTTGAGGCGGTTGTTGCGGATAATGACGCGACGGTACAAGTCGTTCAGGTCGGACGATGCGAAACGACCGCCATCGAGCGGAACGAGCGGGCGCAATTCGGGCGGCACTACCGGCAGGTACTGGATCACTGCCCATTCGGGGCGCTGGCCGGAATCTTCGAGGCCTTCGCGGAAAGCTTCCACGACGCGCAGGCGTTTGTTGGCCTCGGTTTTTTTGGCCTGGCTGCTTTCGTTGGCAGCCTCGTGGCGCAACTGGGCCGACAGGTCTTCCAGGTTCAGAATGCTCAGCAGGTGGAACACTGCTTCGGCGCCCATTTTGGCGATAAACTTATCGGGATGGGTGTCGTCGAGTTGTTCGTTGTCTTTGGGCAGCGTGGCGAGCAGTTCGAGGTATTCCTCCTCCGTCAGCAGGTCCATTTTGCTGATTCCCTCTTCGCCTTTAATACCCGGCTGAATTACGACGTAACGTTCGTAATAAACAATGGCTTCCAGTTTCTTGGACGAAAGCCCGAGAATGTATCCGATTTTATTCGGCAAACTTTTAAAGAACCAGATGTGAACCACCGGTACTACCAGGCGGATATGGCCCATACGTTCGCGGCGTACCTTTTTTTCGGTTACTTCCACGCCGCAGCGGTCACATACGATGCCTTTATAGCGAATACGTTTGTATTTGCCGCAGTAGCATTCGTAGTCCTTTACCGGACCGAAAATACGTTCGCAGAACAAGCCGTCGCGTTCGGGCTTGTACGAACGATAGTTGATGGTTTCAGGCTTGAGTACTTCTCCATAGCTACGCTCCAGGATTTCATCCGGGCTGGCGAGCGAAATGGTGATGCTGTCGAAGCCTTGGTCGGTCTTGTTAGTTTTCTTTTTGAACGGCATATTGCAGAAATGTGATAGCCAAAAATGTAATTGGTAGGTAAATCAGGTTGTGTATTAAAATTTGCCAATCAATACGATACGATTTCTTAATCCGGGTCGGCTGTGAACAAGCCAGTATTTCAGACTAAACGGCGAAGGATACTCATCCAAACACATTTCATATCCTTCTACTTGTATACCGGCATCGGTTGCGATTTTAGCCAAAGTATACGGCGTAAACCAAAACCGATGATCTGTATTAATCATCTCTTCGTTGCGTAGTGCAAACCGGATACTGGTATAACTCCAGGCATTCGGTACTGTGATGATAATCCTGTCGGTCACCGGTCCGTATTTCTGCCTTATTTGAGCAAGAAACTCAACCGGGTTTCCGATATGTTCCACAACTTCACCCGCCAGAAGATAATCCCAACGGGCATCTTCGGCCAGTGAGGCTGGAATTGGTTCAGTCACCACATTGCTGACGTAAGACTCAAATCCTTCGCGATTCATATACTGAATACCCTCCGTATTGATGTCGATACCAATAACTTTTGTCGCCTCACGGGAAAGTACTTCGTGCAGCCAGTTACCCGCTTTACGTCTTTGTTCGATCAGCGGTAAATGGTCTACACAGCCAAAGTGAATGACTCTTTTGTCTTTCACGAGATTTTTCAGGCAATCCAGCCGGGTCACAGGCGCAGAAGAGCCTTTGAACCGAAACCGGTAAATGCTTGAAAAGACATCCCCGTTTAAATATTTTTTGTCCTCTTCATCAAAGAGCAACATTCTCTTATCTTTTTTTCAGCCAGCGATAAAGCGGCGTATACTTCAAAAAATGCTTCAAATTCAACCACTTGGTTCGCACAGGCACCCCGACAAATTTGCCAAGGGCGTCGGGCAGATACTCATTCGGCACATTCAGTACTTTCGGGTTTTTCCGAAGGCTTTCGAATAACAGCGAGAGCCCGCCAGTTTTTTCGGATGGCAAATGCCAGATGGGCAAAAGGATGTCTGCTTGTTCAACATTGTTGTGATGCGGTGCGGTCCAGATACGTTTGATAAAAGGTTCGAGCGCGCCCAACTTTCCGATTTTATAATAACAATAACTCAGAAAATGGGCTTCTTCGTTGAGTTTGGGCAAGTTTTGTCGAAACCTCGACTGCATATTTTCCCAAACCGCCGGCACCATTTTATTGATGCGTCGAACAATCGGCAGCGTCGCGGCAAAAATTTCGCCACCATAATACACCGGGTCATGGCCGGGATCAACTCCCTTATCCAGATCGGCGAATATCGAACGCATGTCTTTTCTGGTTACGCCATTTATGTTGTGCGACAGGTCGTAGGGCATTGTCAGCGCCATGAGTGGATTTTCCTGCAAGGCAGAAAAAAGTCCGTCCAGCGGACGGTTGACAATGCAATCCGAATCGAGCACAACAAATGCGTCTGTGTCGTTGTGGTAATGAATTTCAAAGAACTTCAGCACGTCGAAAATGTAAAACTGATTTCGCCATTTCCCGAAATAACCCGGCGGAGTCTGCCAGGTCAAAGGGAGTGTCACCACTTCTACACGAGCGTCGTACAATTGCTTTTTTAAGTCAAACCCCTGGATTTCAGGGAATTCATCCAATCTTTTATTGGAGAACAGCACGTGTTTGCAACCGGGATTCAGCCGTGTGCTCAGGGCGTAAAAAACCGCAACACACTTCCAGTAAGTCAGTTGAAACTTTTCAAGGTGCGACTGCTGGCCTACCTGCGGATATTCGGAGCTTTCTTCCGGGCTATCCAGATAAATCCAGGTGGCGATACAGTTCACGTATAATACATTTTGAATGCTGCGACCAAATGATTTTCGGTCGCAGCATTTGTTGTATGCTTATTCAAACTTCACATCCAATGCCAAACCCCTCAACTCGTGCACAAGCACGTTGAACGATTCGGGGATGTTGGCCTCGGGAAGGTTATCTCCTTTGACGATCGCTTCGTAAGCCTTGGCACGGCCCTGGATATCGTCCGACTTGAAGGTCAGGAGTTCCTGCAGGATGTTGGAAGCGCCATAAGCTTCGAGTGCCCAAACCTCCATCTCACCGAAACGCTGTCCACCGAATTGTGCTTTACCGCCGAGCGGCTGCTGAGTGATGAGCGAGTACGGGCCGATGGAGCGCGCGTGCATTTTGTCGTCGACCATGTGACTCAGTTTGAGCATGTAGATGATGCCCACGGTCGCTTTCTGGTGGAAGCGGTCGCCCGTTTCGCCGTCGTGCAGGTACGTCTGGCCCAGTTCG
>JAEUUU010000147.1 GCA_016787345.1 Saprospiraceae bacterium
CTGTTTTGATTTCGAGGATGGTGTCCTGAAAACCGTCGGCAGGTTCGAGATAATAACTTTTGGTCGCCCCGGCTTCGATTACTCCGCTTGTCGTCTCGGCAGGTCGCCATTCTTCTGTTTGCGCATTTCTTTTTGAGAAAACCCCAATATCATACCCATTGAGTAATCTGGTTACCGGGCCTATATTTGTAATTGTCAGTTTAAAAGAATCGTTCTCTGCATCAACTTGAATTTCAAGTAATTGCCACTCAACGGTTTGACCCAGATTGGCCCAATCAATTGTTTGACCGTCTTCGCCAAGCAGCCGTTTGACCAAGACATCCACATTGGTGTACGGATTGCTCAGATATGGTTCGGTCTCGTTGTGCGGTACGGTGTGGCGAAGCCACGCAGCATTTTCGTACGCTTTTTCTCGATACTCAGCCTCGGTCAAACGGTTGAAAAAGCCTTGAAAATCGTTATCGCGGATTTTTGTAGAGCCCGTCAGGTATTGGTTAACTCGTAAGTACCCTGACACGCAGCGAGCGCCCCAGCAATCGTCGGCATGGAGGCCTGAGCCACACTCTAAATAGTGCCCCTCCTGGTCTTTACATTCCGATTTGACAAATTCAGTAGCATTTCGCTCAAAATGCAGTAACACCCAATGCTCAAAGGCGATACTGGAAAAAGCAATATTGACTGTTTTGCCATTGACCGGCTCGCGGGCAAGACTGAAAGCGTGACCATGAGCGGGGTGGCCGTTCCGGTCAAAAACAGCCCATGCTTCTTCAAAAGTATCATCTTTAAGTCCATCGCGGGCTTCTTTTACAAAATTGGCCGGGGTCTGTCTCCACGAGTATTGTCGCTCGATTTCGTCGGCTTCTTCGGGAAGCGGCACCGTTTTCAACTGACGTTTTTGTCGCGGCGATTTGTGCGGAGGCGTTGTATCTTCTTGTTCCACATCGCTGCGGGGTTTTGGCCGTATTTCTATTTCCTCCCACACCTCATTTTCAAGGGCTATCCTTCTCAACACGGCAAAATATTCCGGTTCGGTCACCGAGCCTTCACAGACGACGAGCATATTCCTTCGAAGCGTGCGGGCTTTTCTACTCATGGTTGAAAATGGATTCGACGTCTTCGATTTTAGGCAATCCACCGAATTTTCCAGCCATGTACCATTTGTCAAATGGCACATCTTCCCGCACACCGTCGAAATCCTGGGCGGAGAATAATTCGGTCTCTCCGTATTGATTTTTTTCGGTAAACCAAATCTGGTCGGTTCGGAACATATCCCGATCCAACAGGGTAACCTCGTGCGTAGCAAAAATCAGTTGTGCATGATTGGGGTTGGAACGCGAATTGGAGAAAAGTTGCACGAGGAATTTTACCAATTTCGGGTGGAGACTGTTGTCGAGTTCGTCGAACACCAGGACACCACCTTGTTCCAGTTTTTCAAGAATAAGCCCGCCACGCCAAAAAAGCGCTCTTGTGCCTTCCGATTCTTCATCAAAGGGCAGCCTTTCATCTCCAACTTCTTGACCGGCGTCATATACTTTATGGACGCCATAGACCATGGTGTTCAAGCGGGTGCTTCCCAGCGTTTTACGTACTGTTTCTCCATTTCTTCCAACGAGCCGTTCCCGCTCCTCCGACTGCAAAAGTTCAAGACTATCAATTTTTGTATCGGCCACCCTGATTAGTTTTTCCAGCCTTTTTAATATTGGCTGATGGTCGGATTCGGAGAGGGTCTGAGAAACCTGGCGCACCTGCATATTGTTGGAAGCTCCTCGCACCGCATTGCTGACATCAATGGAATTAAAATATACATATACCTTGGTCAGCAACTCATGGGGCGTATCAGTGCCGAATTTGTTCAGCGCCAACTGATTATTGAATACTTCAATTTCTTTGTTGCCGAAGTTTTTTCCCAGTTTTATTTTATGCAACAAATCTTGCGGCCCACCGTGACGCTCGAAAATGCGTTGGGTTTGGCCTTTCGGTGAAAAAACCAATTCTTCTTCTAAAATCTGTGTAAGGTTGAAAGCGACTTTGTACCGATACTTCACTTCCTCAAATACAAATGTCAGTTCAAAAACGGTCGGCTCGGCGACTGTATTTGTGGAGAAGAGAAAAGGATTGTAGCTTCTTATGGGACGGCCGGCGCCGGAAATCCGGCGGCTTATCATTTGAATCAAGTTACCCAGGGCCTTAATGAAGTTGCTTTTTCCCGAAGCGTTGGCACCATAAATCAGGGCAGTTTTCAACAGACGGACAGAACCGCCATTCGGGAGACTAACTTCAAAAACATTTTCGCCCTTGATTTTGGAAGATTCCGCGATCAAAGAGAAAACCTGGCGATTTTTGATGGAGCGAAAATTTTCTACTGCAAATTCGAGTATCATTTTCCCGATTCTGTTTATTATTGAAAATAATTTTCAAAATTACGCCAAATTTGGATTATTCATGTTCTTATTAAATTATTTTTTGTAAAAAATTCTTTGCCTACTCCCCCACCCTACCCTCTCTGCAAGGCCTCCACCGCCTGCCGCAACTTCAACAGTGGGCCGTCGTACTTTGCCTTGACTTCCTTAAAAGCCTCGGGCTTCATGGCTTCGATCTGGTGGATGACCGCATGGCGCATGGGTTTGTTTTCGCGCCAGGTGTCCATCGGAAGCTCGGCATCGAGGGTGAGGCCGGTTTGAGCTTCGAGCGACTGGCGGACGGGGGTGTTGGACATGATTTTGGAGACCGCCTCGCCGGCAAGGAAAGCGTCGGCGTTGGTCAGTTCGCGGATGACTTCGTTGGCGGCTGCGCGGCGCTCGGCTTCGAGGTCGGCGAGTTGTTCGAGCAGTTCTTGGAGTTTCTTGGCCGACTTCTCGGCGTCGCTGCGTTTCTTTTTGCCGGTTTCTTCTTGCTCGTCGGTGTAGCCGTTGCGCAGGGCTTCGATGAAGAAGCCTGCCACATTTTTCAATTGCTGGGCGTTTTTGGCGCGGCGCGTGACACGGACGGCCTGGGCGACTTGCTCCTCTGTCGCAGAGGTGAGCAGGGAAAGAAAGGCTGTCGGGGTGACCCCGAAGCCCTGCACCACTTCTTCCTGGTATTTGGTAAAAATCAGGTCCACCGATGAAGGTTCGGAAGCTTCGGCGGCGATGGCAGCAGGGTTGTTGGGGAAATCGGGAAACGGCAATTGCGGGAGTATGGCCGCTTTCGGCTCTTCGCCGCGCATCCGGCGCAGCTCATCGTCGCTTTTGCGGTGGAAACGGAACCGAAGTGCGACGACCCGCTTGCCTTCTTTCTCCTTGATGATTTCAGAGACACTGAGGTCGGTGTGCAGGTTGATGTCCTCTACGGCGGGCTGAATGATTTTTTGGTAGAAGTTGGCGAAGTGCGGGTACTCGGTGGTGAGTTCGAACATTCGCTTCATTTCTTCAAATTCGAGAGTGCGTTCGCCGATGCTTTCGTATTGCTTCAACAATTCGTACACGCGGACGGGGTAAGCGCCGAGTTTGACGATGTTGCGCAGGTCGTAGGCCGTGAAGTTGCTTTTGAGTTGCAACAACAGGGGCTTCATGTCGGGGTCAATGGTGATGTCTATGTACTCCTGGGACTCGGTGCCGCTGCGACCCTGTTCGCCTTCGGTGAGGTAGTTGATGCTGCGGATGATGTGATATTCGGTCTCACGCTGGAATCCGTTGTCCTCGTTGCTGATGTTGAACACCTTGCGGATAAGGCTGCGCGCGGCATCGCGCAGGAAGGCGTAGGACTGGCCGGAACGAAGACCGAAAGACTTAATGACCTCTCGATACCAGATGCGGTACACTTTAAAATCTTCGTCGTCACGTTTGATGTTGGAGAGCACGGAGAGGAAGATGCGGGTTTCCCACACGTCGAATTTATACCGCGCCTCGATCAACTGGTTGGACTTTTTGATTACGACAATGCCCTGATTTTTCCTGGTGTATTTGGCCATAACTATACCCGTTTTGGAATGCTTGCCCGGATAGCGGCAGCTAACGTACTGGTTTGGCGCAATATGTAACTACATTGG
>JAEUUU010000149.1 GCA_016787345.1 Saprospiraceae bacterium
CCCCCCCAAACCATTTCCAAATATTTTCCTAACACGCTCCTTTTTCGTGTGACTTTTTTGAAACCCTGCGTTTCAAGTACATTACAACAGGCAGTCTGCCTGCCAACCAGGGGAAAAGACTTCTGGAAAGATTCGCGAAAAACGCCCTCGGCGTTTCACATAGAAGGAAGAAGGATTCGACTAATGTTTCCCAACACTGGTTGGAGCAGGCACGGCAAAGGAGTCGTGCCTGCTCGCCACAACCAGCCTGCTTCCCAAGAAATAATTTTACCGTCAGCAAATATTCCTCCTATTGCTCAAAAACCGGTATAACCCTGACGATTTCGCCGCTCTGCCTACCTGGCAAAGCGGCTTTTTTATGCCCTAAATCTGCTTTTTAACCCTCGTTTTTAAACGTTGGCCGACCCACGTGCAACGATTTTGGCAATCGGCAGTCCTTTGCAACAGCGAAAACAAAAACAAACCTGCGTCTTATGAAATCCTGTCTGCTGGCCTGCCTGCTGGTTTCTACCTTTTCATTCGGATGGAGCCAGTCGCAAATGGCGCCTAAAAAATCGCTTACCGCCATCCGGATTCAGGAACAAATCACACCGGATGCAAACCTCGACGAAGCCGCCTGGCAAACAGCTCCGGAAGCGACCGATTTCCTCTTCTTTTGGCCTACCCCCGGCAGACCCTCCACCCAGCGTACAGTCGTTAAAGTTATTTATGACGATTTCGCACTTTATATAGGCGCTTATTGCTACGATACTCAGCCCGACTCGATCTTTCACCGCATTACCAAACGGGATGAACTGGAAAATTCCGACTTCTTTGCCGTAGTGATCGATACGTATCGCGATGGTCAAAATGCCGTTCAGTTTGGCGTTTCGCCCGATAACGTCCAATTCGATTCCAAGTTTAGCCTTGCCAATGCCAACGGCAACAACGGCAACAACGATGGCGAAGACCCCGCCTGGGATGCCGTCTGGCAATCGTCGGCCCGCATAACTGCCGACGGGTGGGTCGCAGAACTGGTCATCCCCTATAATGCCCTGCGTTTCCCCAAAAAAGAAAAACAGGAATGGGGCGTAAACTTTTACCGGGCTATCAAACGACATGGAGAGAATGATTCCTGGAATGAGATCAAAGCTGATATCAGCGGTACATTGGCGCAAACCGGTATCCTGACCGGTATTGAAAACATCAAATCTCCACTCCGCCTGAGCGCAACGCCGTTTATTGCCGGATACGCCGATAACATCTACAACCAGCCCGGAGCGGGCTGGAATTATCCTTGGTCGGTGGGACTTGATGTGAAGTATGGTATCAATGAAGCTTTTACGCTCGACGCCACAATTATCCCCGACTTCGGTCAGGTGCGCTCCGATCAGCAAGTGCTCAATTTGTCTCCTTTTGAGGTTCAATTTCAGGAAAACCGACCTTTTTTTACAGAAGGGACCGAGCTGTTTAACAAAGGCGGCTTGTTTTACTCCCGAAGAATTGGCGCCAATAGCCAACTGCTCAATGCAACTAAAATTTCTGGTCGCACCCAAAAAGGCCTTGGGATTGGGATTTTTAATGCCCTTGAAGAAGCGAAAGTAATCACTGAAACGGACGAAGAAACCGGCGCCCAGGTGCGTACGCCAATTTCGCCATTGACCAATAACAACATTCTGGTGCTCGACCAGAATTTGAAAAATAACTCCTCGATTACCTTTATCAATACCAACGTCATGCGTTCCGGCGCCGTGTTGGATGCCAATGTATCCGGATTGCTGTTCAACCTGAAAAACAAGGCGCAAAGCTACGGGCTCAACGGAAAAGTCGTCGTTAGTAACCGAATTGCGCCCGAGAATAAGGAGAGCGGATACACGGTCGTACTCAGCGGCGCTAAAACAAGCGGCAACTTTCTCTGGGGCAGCGATTTTGTCCTCGAAAGTGATCGATACAACCCTAACGACCTTGGCCTGCTGTTTAGCCCCAATGAAGTAAGCCACGTTTTCTGGATCAACTACAACCGTTACAAACCCTGGTGGAAACTCAACAATTACTGGTCGAGCCTTTGGATGTTTAACGGTGCGCTTTATCAGCCCTTCGGACAATGGACCGAGACCTCCTTTGGCTTCAATTTCGGCGGAAATACCCGTAATTTTCAAAATTTCGGCTTTAACAGCAACGTCTCGCCCTGGGGTGAAAATGACTACTTCGAACCGCGTACCAACGACTTCAAAACTTATTACCACCTGCCGGCCCGACTCAATATGTATGCCTGGTATAACAGCGACAATCGCAAACGCCTCACTTTTTACCTCGAAGGCGGAACCCGTATTTTTAAAGAAGATGGACGTATCGGTTCAAGTTTTTACACGGGAATCCGTTGGCGGGCTTCTGACAAATTTACCCTCGGCTTGAATGCAGGTAGCGAACTCTCCAATAATAACATAGGCGGCCTTTGGTCCTGGGATATTCATGAAGATGCCACAGGGTATGAAGCCTTGCCGGAGAATCCGGTTGTGCTGGGGCGGAGAAATATCGTTGGACTAAGCAACAGCGCCAACGTCACTTATTCCTTCAATACTCGTATGAACCTGACTTTATACGCCAGGCATTACTGGCAAAAAGCGGAGTACGACCGTTTTTTCAGTCTAAATGACGAAGGGCAACTGGTAGAATCGCCTTATACCGGCGCTACTGCCTCGGGTACACCCCTGAATGATATTGCTGTCAATTTTTTCAACATCGACCTCGTTTATACCTGGCGTTTTGCACCGGGCAGCGATATTCTTGTAGTGTACAAAAACGGTGTGAATCACGCTGATTTTGGCCCGGAGGTGCGGCGTGGTTACTGGTACCACGTCGGGCGTTTGCCTAATTACGAAGGGTCCAATAGCTTGTCTGTCAAGATTTTATATTTTCTTGATTTCGAAACAATCAAAAAAAACGGATTTCAAATATAGGCCCTGGCCTTACGGCTCAGCATAAAGGAAAACTTCACCAGAAAGTTTGATTTGGTTTAAGCCCCGGCAAAAGTGCCGGGGCAATTTTTATTGGGTCATTACCGTTTTGAAAAATATTTCTCCCGGTAGTTAACAGCGAATCTCATTCTTGTCCGATCTTCGGGTAACAAGTATGTCTGAACAACATCTTTATAATAATCTTTCTGCCATGCATAAACCGCTTTGCTCCGAACCAACCACCCGCCTGCCAGGGCCGGTTTATATTTTTGAGGAACCCTCTCCCAATCCTGCACCTCTTCGATTATTGTTCCTTGTTTTAAGCCTTCCGGTAGCTTTGCTCGTCAGTAGCCTCGCTTTTGTGGTTCGTATCGCCGGAATAGGCCGGTAATCTTTTTATTTCTGTGATTTTACCGGCTCCACCATACCCTTCAACTCGACCTTGGTTTCATTCGGATACGTGTTTGCTGTCACTCGTATCTGTTTGCTTTGCAGGCCGGTTTTACTTTCTGTGTTGAATTTTGCGGTAATTACACCGGTTCCACCGGGAGGTATGGGCTCTTGCGGCCATTCGGGTACCGTACAGCCGCAACTCGAACGTGCTTTTTGAATCACCAGCGGTATTTTACCGGTGTTGGTGAACTTGAAGGTATGCTCCACAATTTCACCTTCTTTTACAGTCCCAAATTCATATATCGGCGCTTCGTAAGAAATACGCGCCAACTGGTTGGTGTCGAGCGGCATATTGGCCGACACGGGGTTGCGCACCAGATCAGCATTCGGGCCGCTTTTAATCTCCTGAACGCCGCTGTCGCTTTGGCAGGCAAAAAGAATTGCCAGGCTGCCGAAAACAAAAAGCCAAATCGTTTTTTTCATGTTTTGTGTTGTGTTGGATGAGCGGGCAAAAATACGCCCGACTGCACCGGCTTTGAACCGTACATTTGTTAAAACACTGCAAACAATGGGGCATCGCATTTTCCTCCTGGGTTTCATGGGCTGCGGTAAGTCCTGGTGGGCCGTCCGCCTGGCTGAGCGTCTGGAGATTCCGGCCCGCGATCTCGATGTGTTGATCGAGCAGGAAGAAGGGCTTTCGATCTCGGATATTTTTTCTCAACATGACGAATCTTATTTCCGCGACTCCGAAGCGCGTTGTCTGAGGCAAACCGTCCGCTGGCCCGATCTTGTGCTGGCCACGGGAGGCGGAACGCCCATGTTTTATGACAATATGTGTTGGATGAATGATACGGGTATAACTATTTTTCTCGATCCGCCGGCTGCTGTTTTAACGGAACGCCTGCGCGAAGAAACCGGGCTGCGCCCTTTGTTGAGCGGAGTTAAATCATCTGATCTACAATTATTTATTGAACAAAAACTTGCCGAGCGCCGGCCCGTGTACGAACAAGCCCGGATAGTGCTCCGCGGGGTGCAAGGCCCGACCTTTGAAGATCAATTGCTGAAAGCGGTAGCGCAGAACCGTTGATGGGCGCTCAGGTTTTCCAGCGCAGTTTCCCGCCTTCCAACTCTTCCAGCATCTTTTCATCGAGCAGATACCCCAGCGTTTTGGCGACGGCTTCGTGTCGTTTCATGGCAAATGCTTCGAGAATTTGTTCAAAACGAAGCGGTTCGTGGCGCAACACTTCCCGAATTTTGGAAGCGTACCGATCGAACTCATCATTGTCGAGCTCGGATTTATTGCGGCCGGTACATACGTCGCAAATGCCACACGCGGGTGCATCTTCTTCTCCAAAATACGCCAGCAACTGTCGGCTTCTGCAACGCAAAGTATCGGCATACCGGATAGCCGACTCAACTCTGACCTCGGCTCTGGATTTACGCAGTTGATATTTTTTCTGATCGATGGTGAGATTTTCGGCTGCAACGCGTTCGCGCGCGAAAGTCAGCTGCGTGCTTTCATGCCTCGGTTCGTAGTGCAGGATGCCTTCTTTTTCAGCAGTTTGCAACACTTGTTGCAGTGTTTCGGCCGGCATATTTGCATATTTGGCCAAAGTAGGCTCACTGATTTCCACAAAGTCCTGATGCACGCCCGGGTATGCCCTGAGCAACACTTTTACGACCATGTCGGCCTGCTTGTTGCGAATCTGATAGTCGTACAAAGCCTCGCGTGCGGCCGTAATGTGTACCCGGGAGGGTAATGCCGCGGCATCGGATACAACGATCCAGCCCTCCTGTTCGAGCAGACGAAGCGCGGCATGGGTTGGCGCCAGTTCGAGTTTGTAGGTGGCGCAGAAAAGGTTGAAATCAAAGTCGAAACTTTCTCCTGCGCCACCGCCTACAGCCAGTTGGCTGAAATTGCCCAGCGCCTGGTACACCCTGCGAATCAGGGCCATCTCGGGAAATGCGGCCTGTACGTGAAATCGCAACCCCTGCGCATCGGCTGAAACGTAAAACAGGACGGCGTAGGCTTTATTGCCGTCTCGCCCGGCGCGCCCGGCCTCCTGAAAATAGGCTTCAAGGCTGTCGGGAAGCCCGAGATGCACCACGCTGCGCACATCGGGCTTGTCGATGCCCATACCGAAAGCATTGGTACAGACCATCACCCGCACCCGGTTGTTGATCCAGGCTTCCTGCCGCGTATTCCGCTCTTCGTGGGTCAGCCCGGCATGGTAGAGTTCGGCAGAGATACCGTTTTTGCGCAAAAACTCTGCGACCTCCTTGGTTTCGCCCCTGCTGCGCACGTAAACAATGCCTGTTCCCGGTACGCGGCGAAACACGTCGAGCATTTTGGCGTGCTTATGGGTTTCATACAGCACGGAGTAGGAAAGGTTGGTGCGTTGAAAACTTTGCTGGAATACCCTCGGCGTGCGAAATGCCAGTTTTTCCTGAATATCTTTTACTACCTCCTGCGTGGCAGTGGCCGTAAGGGCAAGGATGGGTACAGCTGGCAGCAGGACGCGCAAATCCGCGATCTGAAGATATGGCGGCCGGAAATCGTAGCCCCATTGACTGATACAATGCGCTTCGTCGACGGCCAGCAGGTTGACGTTCATGCGGCGGATACGCTCGCGGGCCAGATCGGTTTGAAGGCGTTCGGGACTGACGTACAGGAGTTTGTAGGCGCCCTGACAGGCATTTTCAAATACAATGTCTACCTCGCGTCGGCTCATGCCCGAATAGATCGCGGCCGCCGCGATACCGCGCTTGCGGAGGTTGAGCACCTGGTCTTTCATGAGTGCAATCAGGGGCGACACGACGATACACACACCCTCCCGGCACAGCGCCGGCACCTGGTAGCAGATTGATTTACCGCCGCCGGTAGGCAGCAGCGCGAGGGTATCATGTCCGCCCAGGACGGAATGGATAATTTCGTCCTGCAATGGGCGAAAAACATCGTAGCCCCAGTACTGTCGAAGTATGTCGAGCGGTTGTGACATGGCAACGAGGCAAAGATAGGCGAGGTGCGCTGCTGGCGTAGCGGTAAGAATGGCAGGTCAGCGATTAAATATCAAAAAAAAACGGCACAACCATCCGGTCGTGCCGTTTCAAAATAATGCGGAGGGGGAGGGATTCGAACCCCCGGTACCCTTACGAGTACGGCGGTTTTCAAGACCGCTCCATTCAACCACTCTGGCACCCCTCCTCGTTTCAGCGCGGCAAAAGTAATCTAATCTGACGGCATTTTCAGTACCGTGGGTACGTTGTCTTTTTGTTCGATCTGGTTGAAAAACAGTTCGAGATAGCGGATCATATCATCGGAGGATTCCCTCGACAAATACTTGTTTTTGCAGAGGCCCAGGAAGTCTTTGCGGGCGCTGCGCAGCATTTGCGTAGCGCGTTTGAGTGATTCCTGTGGGATGCCGTTGGCCATCAGGAAGCGGTCGCGTACGGTACGCAGGCCAGTGTCGCTCGACGGACTGGAATAAGGTGCGCTCACGAGACCGGAAAAATCAAAATCGTAAGGCACTACCAGCACCTTTCCCGTTTCTGCCGAACGAATAAGGCGGATATTGCGCATCATCGACACGTCCCAGTCGGTATTGCCAATCATGTACTGAAACATACACACCAGCGCCGCCTGATTCATGATAAGGCTGTCGGGCGGTATGCCGTATTGTTCCACAAGCGTGCCGCCGAGTCGCGCCACGGTTTCTTCCTCGTCTTCGATGAGCAGGCAATACATATTCCGCTTGGATTCGACATGAGTGTCTTTCAGTGTAAGGCGGATGAGCCGGGCTTTGACGCTGGCTGCGGTCATGTGTTCGAACATGCGATAAGCCACATATTCGCGGATGATGAGTTCGTCGCCTCGCGGATTGTCGTAGCAGGGCATGACGATCTTGACCTCGTTGAGTGTGTCCAGCCCTTCGGCTCGTAGCCCTTTTTTGGAGAATTTGACTTTGAGCGGGGGCTCTTCGCAAACTTTCCGCCGGTATTTACCGCGGGGTTTTACTTCTACCTGATAGGTTTTGCCGTTGGCGTCGGTGAGAGTGGCAGGGAAGTACTGGTTGGTTTTGCGGTTTTCGAGCAGGGTCGTGTAGTCCATCTCAAGCGTGAGCTTTGCGGCTTCTTCCTGTGTGAGACGGTCGAATATGGTAGGCATGCGAAGACCATTGCCCTGAGCCGATGCGATTTGAGAAATCAGCAGTAAAACGGCGCAGGCAAACAGTCGAAGCAAGGATTTTTCGCGTACGATCATATGGGTGAAATTTCATTCGGAAAACAATTGGTGCGGCCGCTGAGTTCCGGATGTTGGGCCAATGATTATTAAATAGAGATTAAGATTGTGGAATTTTCTTTGGATGGAGATTTAAAAAAACGCAACCGGCAGAATTATTGCAAACTTCGGCATCCTGGCGGAGGGACCAAAATTTTTCGATGAAAAAACTTTTTTACCACCTGTTCCAAATGTCCGTTATGGACAAGATTGGCAAAGTCCGGGTTGCAAAATCAGAAGAAATGTCGGCCACCGACAAGCCGGCCCCGTTTTGTTTTTTAATTTTGCCCCTCACAGCAAAGATTTTCGAGATCAATCTAACTTTCGACTAATGAAGAAAATATTTTTTGCCCTGGCTGCTTTCCTGGCGTTTGAGCACGCGGCCATCGCCCAAACACAACAGCCCGGTGTATGCGGTACCTCCCTGGAAGACCAGTTGCTGATGCGTGAATTGATGCCGGTCGACCACACGCACACGACCGCTTCCGAGCGCAGCAATGCCGTGCAGTATGTCCCGATCCACTTCCACCTGGTCGCTGATTCGGACGGCAACGGCCGCCACAAAATCAGCCGTGCACTGGACCAGATGTGCGATCTGAATGCAGCATACGAAGGCAACGACATGCGCTTTTTCCTGCGCCCGCACAATACTTACGGGCTGTTCGACAAGTCGATCAACAACGACAACGTGTACAGCAACCAATCCAATACTTTTACCATGAACAACCGGCGCCTTACCAATGCGCTGAACGTATATGTCACGAACATTGCCGACTCCGGCAACCCCAACCCGATCGGTATCGTATTGGCATATTACAGCCCTACGTTCGACTGGGTGGTGAGTCGAAAAGACCAGGTTAACGGCTCGGGCAATGGTACGATTCCCCACGAAGTCGGGCACTTTTTCAGCCTTCCTCATACCTTTTTCGGTTGGGAATCGGCGCCCTTTCAGCCTGGCAGCGCCGGCTGGCCCACGGCCCCTGCCGTATCGCCGGGCGGCGTTCCTACCGAGCGTATGAACGGCACCAATTGCTCTACGGCCGCCGATGGCATTTGTGATACGCCGCCGGATTATAATTTCGGCCTTCTGGTCGCCAACTGCCAATACAACGGCGGCGCCAAGGACCCGCTCGGTGTGACAGTCGATCCGATGGAAAACAACTATATGGGTTATTTTTCCACCTGCAACTATGAGTTTACGCCAGGTCAGTTGGCGCAGGTTTCGACCAACCTGAACTCACCGGCCCGCAATTATCTCGACAATACCTTTACGCCTGCTGCCGAAACGGTCGTTACTCCCGACGATCTGCTCCAACTCCCGGCCAGCGGCGATACCGTCGACGCTTACAACAACGTCGCATTTCAATGGCAAGCCGTGGCCGGCGCTACCTGGTACCTCTTTGAGATCGATATCAATTCTTCGTACACAAGCCCGTTTTCGCAGGAGATTCTGACCAATGATCCGACGGTTACGCTGACCAATCTCCAGGCCAATCGCACTTATTTCTGGCGCGTTCGTCCTTTCAACGAATACTACACCTGCAATAGCGCCAAACAGCGCACTTTCCGTACGCCTGCAACTACCTCTGCCAACGATATTGCCGAGATCAGCAAATGGTACGTGTCGCCCAATCCGCTCGGCGCCGGCGCCGCTCGTATCAACGTCAATGCCAGCCAGGGCTTCGACGCCAATCTTACGGTGTTTGACGCCGTTGGCCGCCAGGTTTACCGCCAGAATAACCTGACTTTCAGCGCCGGCGAAACTACTGTCGAACTGCCGCTCGACAATGCACCCAACGGCATGTACTTCGTCGTGCTGGACAGCGCTGCCGGCAGCAGCACCCGTAAACTGACGGTGTTGCGTTGATTGAGGATGCGAGGATTTGAGGATGTGAGGATTTGAAAAAAGGGTTATTTCTGCTCTCTAAAAAAATGGTTGTCCTTCTAAGAGCCAACCCATGAAAGGAGCAGAAATAACCCTTTTTTCAAATCCTCGCATCCTCAAATCCTCACATCCTCAGTCAACGCCTCCACAACAACGCCAGCCACCCCGCGATAAAACTCAGTCCGCCCAGCGGCGTAACGGGACCGGCCCAGCGGACAGGGAAAGGCAGCAAATCGGCGCAAGCCAGCAAATAGAGCGATCCGGAAAAACACAGGATACCGATCACAAACAAACGGCCGGCCCAAAGCAGTTGACGGGACTGTCCTGAAATGCTCGCCAGCACCCCGCAGGCAAGCAGCGCCAGGGAATGATAAAACTGGTATTGCACGCCTTTTTCATAAATTCCGAGTTGATAGGCGCTCAGATGAGGTTTCAAGCCGTGTGCGCCAAAGGCGCCGATAGCCACCGCGGCGGCGCCTGAAATGGCCGCCCAGACAATCAATTTGGACATATTCTGTTGCATAGGAACGGGAAGTCTTGAAAATTCGGGTATTTCGCGGCAAATATCTTTCCCGATGAACAAGGTTGCACCCCTTTTGCGCCGCTATTGGTATATTTTCCTGATTTTATCGCTGCTTGCGGGGCTGTACTGGTGGTTTGCCAAACGCCTGCACAGCCCGCTTGATGCCGTACCGGCTCAGTCGGTTCTTGTGCTCGAATGCAAAGGACTGGCCAAGGCCGCTCAGTTGCTTGCCCAGCATCCCGACCCGGAATGGAAATCGGTCGTGCAACACACTATTCTGGAAGCCAGCTGGCAGGATGCAGCCCTTGCTGAACGTTTGTTTCGGCACGATGAATCGATCCACGGCGCTTTTGCCGCCAATTTTATGGCCGCCGCTTTGTCGCTCAATCCGGCCGACAGTTTGCACCCCTTGCTGGCTGTTGATCTGGGCAGGCACGTTGATTTGGAAAAGGTGCTGCATGCCAATGCTTTATCCCAAAAATTCTTCCCGTCTTACTTTCATGGCCATACCTTATATACGGTTCATTTGTCTAAAAAAGAACGACTGGTGGTGGCGCATACCCGCAATTTGCTGCTTTGCTCCCGTTTTTCCTACCTGATCGAAGATGCACTCACTCAACTGGAAAAAGGCGACAACTGGTGGGCTGATAATGCCTGGAAAGGACAGGTAGACGACAGCGCCCCGATCAAACTCAGTTTTCGGCCGCAATCCGGTATACTGGCGATGTTTTTGGAACAAAACTGGCGTTTCTGGCCCGGGTTATTGGAAAAAAACCTGCGCTGGGCAGGTATTTCATGGGATGGCCAACAAATCCGGGGCGCCCTGAAAACAGCGGGCTCGCTGGAAAGCGTCGGCCAGAATGTCCGCCCCGTTTCGGGTGAATTGTTCTCCATTTGCCCCGAAAACACCGCTATGATGGCTGCCGTGGGTGTAGCGAAAAAAGGGGTGTTTGCCGATTGGTTTCGCGAAAACAACAGTGATTTTCAGCAATATATCTTCCCCTGGCTTGGCGCCGAAGCGGCTTTTGTGCTCACCGAGCCTTTTTCGCCCGACCTGCGCGAAGAGCAATATTGGGTGCTGCAAATTGCCGACAGTATGGGCGTGGGGCAAAAACTGGACGCTTATGGCGCACAGCGCGGATTACTGCGGCAATACGATTACCAGACATTTTCGATCCGGCATTTTTTGAGCAATGCTGCTTTCCGGCCGTTACTGCCAGGTGAAGGCGCCGCTCTGGTCAACCCGGCTTGTGTGGTCGTCGGGAAATATCTTGTTGTTGCCACGTCTGCCGCGGCTCTTGAGTTGTGGATCGATAAATATATTGTCAGTCAAACCCTGGGCAATTCGCCGGGATTCCTGTTGCAACGACAGCAGATGAAGACCGAAGGCGGTATTTCGCTGTTTCTGAACAGTCAATATCTGCCGGCTATTACCAAACGAATGCTGGCTGAAAAACCGCGGACAAACAGCGCTGAATCGATAGCGATTTGGGCCCGTACCGGTATGGTCGCACTGGATTTGGCGCCCGCTCAGCATGCCGGCTGGATGACGGCGACACCTGCCAGTCAGCAGGCAACCGCATTGCCTGCCACGGCAACGGGGACCAGTATTTTGTGGAAAACACCACTCGCAGCACCCGCGGCTTCGGCCCCCTGCGTTGTGACTCGTCCGGCCGACCGAGAGACTTTTATTTGTATTCAGGATAGCCAGCAACAACTGTACTGCCTGCGCTCCAATGGCGCGATTGCCTGGCGCAGGCAATTTGATAAAAAAATATTATCAGCCATTCAAGGAATTGATTTTCAGGCGAATGGATCAGTATGCTTCTTGTTTAACACCGCGTCGCATATCTGGCTGCTCGATGAAGAAGGGCATGATTTGGAAGGTTTTCCGCTTCGTCTGCAATCGCCGGCAACCAATGGGCTAACCGTGGTCGATTTCGATGAAAACCGCAAGTACAGCTTTTTTGTAGCTTGTGCCAACGGTAATATTTACGGGTTTGATCAGTTTGCGCGCCCTTTGCCAGGATGGAACCCGCAGGGCGGGGTAGGGCGGGTAGAGCAGCCAATGCTGCATTTCCAACGCGAAGACAAAGACTTTCTGGTCGCGTTAAGCCGCGGCGGCCGCCTTTCGGTATTTGGCCGCGACGGGACGATGCGGTTTGCACCTGTTCAACTGGAAGGGACTTTTGCCGGCCCGCTGCAAGCCGATGCGACTTCCAGAGCGCCACGTATCGTTTGCGCCAATACGACGGGTAAAGTATTTGTGTGCGGACTTGATGGACAAGTCTTCTCTCTGGCTTTACCTGCCGCTGGTGTGGGCAAAGGAAAGGCGCATCTGGTTTTTGCCCCTTTGGGTGGAGATAACCGCCTGGACTACGCACTTTTGAAAGGAACAGTCTTGAGTACATCGGCCTATCAGGATGGCTCGCTCAGGACCCTCGGACAACTTCGTCTCGAAACGGCGCCCGACTCGCTGTTTGCAGCGTCCGACAACCATGTCGGGGTGCTGGTGCGCGCCAAACGGCAGGTGTACCTCGCCGATGCCTCCGGGAAGATTCATCCGGATTTCCCTTTGGCCGGCGATACGCCCTTTGCATTTGGCCAGTGGTTTGCCGGTCGCCGTGAGAAGGTATTGCTGGTCGGCAACGGGGCCAGTATTTACGCCTACAAAGTGCAATAGAAACAGGTATTTTTTCTTTTTCACAACAATCATTTTACCTAATTTTTGATAAAACTTAGAATTATACACCGTGAATGGGATAAGTGTTAAAATTTATCCTTGCAGGGGTATTATTCTTGTCGGGTGGATTCGTACTTTTCGCCTTTCCTAATCCATTATTAATTTCCACTTTATGAATAGATTGCTACTGCTACTCGCCTTCCTGACTATTGGCTGGACGGCACTGGAGGCGCAGATCCCGGATGGATCTATCGCCCCAAACTTTACTGTAACTGACGTTGTAGGCGGCGGTACTTATACCCTCTATGACCTGCTTGATGAGGGTAAGGTAGTTTACCTCGACGTCTTTGCCACCTGGTGCGGCCCTTGTTGGTCCTACCACAATTCCGGCGCCCTTGAAGGTATCTGGGAAGAATACGGCCCGCCAGGCACCGGCGAAGCTTTCGTCATTGCAATTGAGGGCGACGCCAGTACCAACGTCAACTGTATTTTCGGGCCCAGCGGATGCGTTGGGGGCACCCAGGGCAACTGGGCTGCCGGTACGCCTTATCCGATTGCCGATGCTGCCAGTGTAGCCGGCTCTTATCAGATCTCGTACTACCCCACGATATTTATGATTTGCCCCGATGATAAAAAGGTATATGAGGCGGGGCAATTAGGAACGGCTGCGTTATGGGCATTTAAAGAGCAAAAATGCGTGCCTGTACCGGTGAGTTACCAGGTCAATAATGTGAAAAGTGTGAAGTGCTTTGGTACCAATACCGGAGCAATCGATATTGCCCCGGGAGGGCCTCCGCCGCCATTTACCTATTTGTGGAGCAATGGCGCAACCTCACAGGATTTGAACAACATACCGGCCGGCACTTATACCTGCGTCATTACTGGCAGCAACGGCCAGTCGGCAACCACTGATCCGATCGAAGTGGAAGGTCCCGGCGAACCGCTTACGGTCGATGTTGTTGAAACGACGCCTGTCGGTTGCAATGGTATATTGGGCTCCATCACCGTACAAGCCAACGGCGGCTGGAATGACAATTATACTTACGTCTGGACGGGTGGCCAACAAGGTGAAACGGCGTTCAACCTGCCTGCCGGCAACTATACTGTTTCGGTTACCGATGCCAATGGCTGCACAAAAACGCTGACGGCCAACCTGCCGCCGGCTACATTACCCACAGCATCGATTGCCACGCCTTCGACAATCACTTGTACCCAGCCCTCCTTCCAGTTGAACGCCACGGCTTCCTCGCAAGGAGATGAGTTTGAGTACCAGTGGTTTGCCAACAACGGCGGCAATATCGTTTCGGGTGGTACAACCATGACCCCCACAATCGATGCTGCCGGCACTTATGTGATTCAGGTGACCAATACCCAGACGACTTGCAAAACCTTCGCCAACGTACAGGTTACGGCCAATATCGCCGCGCCAACCGCTTCCGCAGGCCCGCAAATGACCGTTTCCTGCCCGCAACCTACGGCAACTTTGCAAGGCTCCGGATCAAGCGGAAGTTCCATCAGTTATCTTTGGACGGCCAGCAACGGTGGAAATATCGTTTCCGGCGCCGGTACCCTCGCGCCGGTAGTAAACGGTGTAGGTAACTACACCCTCAAAGTGACCGATGCTTCCAATGGATGTTCTTCCACTTCCACCACTTCCGTGACCGGCTTCAACACGCCGCCCTCCCTGACAACTGCGGGCGGTACCATTTCCTGCGCTGTTACTTCTGTGGTACTGAATACTACAACCGGCGCATCCGATCCCGGATTTAGCTGGACGGGCCCTAACGGGTTTAATTCAACGCAGCAAAGCCCGACCGTAACGGCTGCCGGTGATTACACGCTCTCCGTACTTGACTCCGTTTCGGGTTGCACTGCAACGGCTTCCGCTACTGTGGTGGCCAATAACACAGCGCCCGGCGCCACCGCTACCGGCGGTACTTTGACCTGTGTGGTGAATTCCGTTACCTTGAATGGAACGACCAACGGTACCGATGTTTCCTACGCATGGACGGGTCCCAACGGATTTACCTCCACAGCACAAAGCCCCAGTGTCGTCGATGCCGGAAACTACGTGCTGGTGGTTTTGGATTCGAACAATAGCTGCACCTCTACGGCTATAGCCGTGGTTTCGGCCAATACGACCGCCCCGACCGCCAGCGCGATGACGCCCGGGAACCTCAACTGCAACGCCAGCCAAATCCAGTTGAACGGCACGGCTTCTTCGCAGGGAACGAATTTCTCCTACAACTGGACGACCAGCAATGGTAATATCGTGTCGGGCGGGAACTCTCTTACGCCGCTGGTTGATGCTGCCGGTACTTATACCCTCGAAGTGCTGAATACCACCAACGGTTGCACTGCAACGGCCGCTACCGCTGTATCGCAAAGCCCGGCAGTAAGTGCTGCTGTTACCGGTCAAACCAACGTAAGTTGCTTCGGTGGTTCCAATGGCGCCGCGGTTGCTGCTGCTGCCGGCGGAAACAGCTCTTATACTTATATTTGGAGTAACGGTTCTTCTTCTGCCGCCATTGAAAATCTCGTCGCAGGGACTTATTTCGTAACCGCGGTCGACGGCGAAAATTGTTCGGCATCCGCAACGGTTCAAATCACCCAGCCGGACCAACTTGCAGCAAACGCCACCGCCACCGCTCAGTCGGCCAACGGTATCAACGACGGTACCGCTACCGCCAATCCGAGCGGCGGTACGGCTACCTACCAATACCTTTGGAGCAACAACGCAACCACTCAAACGATCTCCGATCTTGCTCCGGGCGTTTACACCGTCTCCGTTACGGATGCTAATGGTTGTGTTGCCGTCCAAACCGTCACGGTCAATGCTTTCAACTGCGCGCTTTCGGCTTCTATTTCCGGCGCCAACGTTACTTGCGCAGGTGCAGCCAACGGCACTGCGGCCGTAAGCCTGGTCGGCGGCGCTGACCCGGTGAGCTATGTATGGAGCAACGGCGCCACAACCGCCAACGTAGAAAACCTGGCGCCCGGCGAGTTTAGTGTAAATATCACGGATGCCAACAACTGTCCGGCTACCTTGAATATCTCGATTGTGGAGCCCGCGGCCCTGGTGGTGAATGCCACCTCGACGCATGAATCGACCTCCGGCGCCAACGATGGTACGGCAACCGCCAATCCGACCGGCGGTACCGGAGGCTATACTTACCTGTGGAGCAACAACGAGACCACACAAAGCATCTCCGGCCTTGCGCCCGGCTTGTACACCGTTTCCGTCACCGATGGCAACAACTGCGTATCCGTTCAGACGGTCACCGTCAATTCCTTCGATTGCGCTATTTCGGCGGTTATTACAGCGACGAACGTTAGCTGCTTCGGCCTGAGCAACGGTATCGCCATCGCGGTGCCCGTCGGCGGTGTGGCTCCTTTCGATTATCTGTGGACCAATGGCGCCACGACGTCGACCAATGCCCAACTCTCGGCAGGTACTTACGGCGTAACCATTACGGATGATAACGATTGCCCGACAGTACAAACCATTACCATTACGGAACCGCAGGCGCTCAGCCTCGGTGTAGTTTCGGTCAATGGCGTCGTTTGCGAAGACGATCCTTCCGGCTCGGCCGAAGTAGCGGCTACGGGCGGAACGAGTGACTATCAATACCTCTGGAGCAATAATGCAAGCGGTCCGGTTGCTACCGGCCTTGTAGCCGGCGACTATTCGGTTGTCGTAACCGATGCTAACGGCTGTTCGCAACAAGTCAGCGTTTCGATCACCGCCAATGATACGGAAGCGCCTTCGATTTCGCTGCAGCACGTAACCATTGCGCTGGGCGCCGACGGTACAATCGAACTCAATCTGCAAAACCTGCAGGCTACGGCTTCCGACAATTGCGTCTTGTCGGGCGTTGTTATCAACCCTGCCGTGTTTGATTGCGATCAATTGGGCGAACACGAAATCACGGTAACTGCTACCGACGAATCCGGAAATGCCACTTCGGCCACAACAACTGTTGAAGTTGTCGATAACCTCTCGCCTGTTTTGACTTGCCCGGCAAGCATTACGCAATGCGCAGAAGACAATATCGTCAATTACACGTCTCCGGTGGCAGTCGATAACTGCCTGGCAGAGGGTGGCGGCTGGAATCTTCTGGCCGGCTTGCCCAGTGGCTCCGAATTCCCTGTTGGCGTGACGACCCAAACCTACACCTACACCGATCCAAGCGGTAACACAGGCGCCTGTTCTTTCGATGTTATCATTCTAACACCCGCCAATATCGCTGTGGCTTCTGTGTTTGACGACTTCAACAGCCAGGGTATAGGTTCTATCGACATCACCGTAACTGGCGGAACGGCTCCGTACGACTACAAATGGTACAAAGACGGAGTTTCCTTCTCCAATACAGAAGACCTTGGCAACCTGAACGCCGGCGTATACTTCGTTGAAGTCACCGACGCCAATGGATGCCTGGTCAGCAGCAGCGAAATCGTTGTCAACAACGCTTCCGCAACAGTTGAGCCGGAGTGGCTGCGCGGGGTACAATTGCGCCCCAACCCCACCAGCGGCATTACCCGTATCGTATTCTCTACTATGCCCGACAAGGCTTTGGATATTTTCCTTACCGATGCAACCGGACGGATGGTAATGCAGCAATCGGCCGATTATCAGTCGATGGTCGAACTGGATTGCACGACTTTGGCGGATGGCGTCTATTTCGTGTTGTTCCGCACCGGAAGCGACTTCGGGGTGAGACGACTCGTGGTCAGCCATTGATCATATTTCGACCATAAACAACAAGCGCCGCTTCGGATTCGACCGAAGCGGCGCTGTTTTTTTAATGCGCTTAATCAGGAATTACTTGAACGAGAACGATTTGAAAAAAGTCTCCCGTTCCTTTTTGGTTTCCTTGTTGTCGGCGTCGAGCAATGCGTAGTTGTACACGATGACCACGTCGTCAATCACAAAAACACGGTGGTAATGCGTGTGGTCGACGGCGCCCTCCTTGGTCGAAACAAAAGCCCGGCCTTCATGGCTTTTTTCTTTGATAACCTGCGACTCGCCAGCCTCCCGTTCGAGCGATCCGACAAAGCCGCGGATAAAACCATCGTAAAATTCGTCCATCTGATCGGCGGGCAGGTCTTTGATCATATCCATTCGCTGCACAACGACGTACATAAGGCCGTTGTCGGACAAATAATTGTAAGCCTGCATATCCGGCCCGTCGCTTTCCGCCTCCGGCTCACCGGGGAACGACAAGGTTGCAATATCTCTCAGATCCTGTTTGACCCATTCCTGGGCGTCAAGAGGAGTAGAAAAAAGGCAGAATAGGGTTGCAACAAGAAAAAGTACATTTCTCATGGTATGAATTGGGTTGATGAAAAAAAGTGTAGTTCGATAAACGTCTGAAAAAAGAGCCGATTGCACCCCTCCTTTGCTTTACCCTTTGGCTCGTTCCAGTTCTACCTCGCGCCGTTCGATGGGCGGGATGTTTTTGACGACCATTTGCATGGTGTTGCGGATGCGCTCCTCAAACAGGACCATTTTACCCTTTTTCAGGTTGTCGATGGTTTCCTGCGTGTAATGCCGTACGGTAATCAGTTCGAGATCGGTTTCGGTTTTAACTTTGAACTCGTCCGAAACGTCTTTGATAAATTTGGCTACCCGGTCGGCGATATTCGGTACACAGATGGTAAAGCTGATGGCTGTATTCTGCATCATATTGACAAAAAGCCGCAGGTCGGCCAGTTTGCCAAATAGTCGGGCCATGTGTTGCTCCGCTACGAAGGAATAGTCGTTGGTGCTGATGTGGAGTAAAGTCTGGTTTTTTTCCACCACCACGATCGGCGGGTAGGTGTCTTCGGTGTCGCTGCTGATCTCGGTACCTGGTGCATCGGGGTCGAGGAACGATTTGACAAAAAGCGGTATGTTCTTGTTTTGCAGCGGTTTGATGGTTTTCGGGTGAATCACCTGTGCACCATAGTAGGTCATCTCGATGGCTTCTTTGTACGACAGCCGGTCGAGTTTTATGACGTTTTCGAAAAGCCGTGGGTCAGCGTTGAGTACGCCCGGCACGTCTTTCCAAATGAACATACCTTCCGCATCGAGGCAATGTGAAAAAATAGCCGCCGAATAGTCGGAGCCTTCACGACCGAGGGTGGTGGTGAAATTTTCGGATGTGGAGCCGATGAAACCCTGCGTAAGCACAAAGCCACCGCCGGCCAGCATAGGGGCGACTATTTTTTGCGTATTTGCCTTGGTTTTGTCCCAGATTACCCAACCTTCGCGGTAGGTGTTGTCGGTGGCCACTACGTCGCGCGCATCCAGCCAGGCCGTTTTCAAGCCCACTTTGTTGAAGTAGGCCGCCACGATTTTGGACGACACCAACTCACCCATGCAGACGATCTGGTCGTACATGTAATCATAGTTGTCTGCAGGTTTGTCGTCGAGTACCCATTCGCCTTCTACGAAAGTGTCGTTGACAGCGTTGAATACTTCGTCGCCTTCGTCGAACAATTCGCGCATGATAACGTAATGGCGTTCTTTCAAGGCCTCGTACAGTTCTTGCGCATGGCCGGTTTGTTTGGCATGGGCGGTGACGACCTCTTCGAGGGCATTGGTGGTTTTACCCATTGCCGAAACGACAACTACCAGCGACTCCGGCTGATATTTTTGCAAAATACTCGCTACGTTGCGTACACCGGTGGCGTCTTTGAGGCTGGCGCCACCGAATTTGAATACTTTCATGTTTTAAAAAAGGATGTTATGAGCGGGCAAAAGTAGATATGCCGCGGCATTTCCAACGAAAAGCAATCGCCTGAACGCAAGAAATGCCGCGGCAGTATAAAATATTCACTTCAAATGAGGAGCAAATATCGCCTGCTCAATACTTAACCGCTTTTCGGACCTCCCGGCCGTCTTCCGATTCGATGCAGATGTAATATGTGCCCGAGGGCAGATCCCGTGTATCGAGTATAGCGCGATTACCCAGCAGTATTCCCCGGCGGAGCGGTCTTCCAAGAAGACTCATAAGAATGTAACCCGTATGTCGCCCGCCCGGGCCCTTCGTCTCGGTAATCATCAGCTGATCGGAAAACGGGTTGGGCGACAGCTGCCAGGTTGTCGCAGCGGCAGTATTGTGTTCCGAACTTGCCACTATTTCCACAACGGCATTGGCATAAACGGTATCCGCGGCATTCCATGCTGTGAGCGTGATCGGGTAAGAGCCGGGCCCATTGGCGAGAAACACCGGGTTGACCAATACTGACGTCTGGCTGCCGTTGTCAAACTCCCAAATGAAGCCGGACTGGTTGCTCATGTTCCCGAAACAATAGATAGTGTCGCCCGAAACCTGGTACGAAAAAGTTGCACTGACCATAAGGGCGGTATTGCCGCCACAGGAGTCGATTGCAGCATCGTCGCAAAAAATCAGATCAACGTCCAGCAAATTACCGACGTCTACGGCCTGGTTGTCGGTTATTTCCAATATCCAGATGCCGTTGACAGTTCCGGCATTGAAACCTTCCAGACAACCCTCATTGGGGTAATAATTGCCGGTATAATTGCTCGAAAAGCCATAGTCGTAATTATTGGTCCAGACAGAATCCACACCCGGATCAGGAGCGGCAGGGCTGGAACAGGGTACGAACATCAGATCGAATAAGGAAAAGTCAGTTGGCCCAAATAATCCGACAGGCCCCAGCAGACCAATAGATAGTCCGGCCGGCGAAATAAGCCGCGCTGTAAGGTCGCCGAGGTATTCATGTTCGAATTTCAGGTGTACGGCGCAAAGGCCTTGCGCGGGGTTTGACAAGTCGTCGTTGAGCGCACAGGAAACATGGATAGGAACCTGAATTACTCCGTCGTCGGGTATGAATATCGGGCACGACAGGCAAGAATCAATAATGGCGGTGGCGGTATCGCCACAACTTCCATTGTAAATGTTTGATACCCATAATGTTTCTGTCATGGAACAACCGCCTGTGTCGCTCACGGTTACAGAATACACGCCGGCGGCGAGCTGTGTTATTTGCTCGCTTGTTTCGCCGGTCGACCAAAGTATGTTGAACGGGGGCTGCCCTCCGGACAGTTGCAGGTCGATGGCGCCGTCGTGCGCATTCAGGCAGGTTTCCAGTGTGATTGATGGCGCCATAACAAATAATGGCACTTCACCGACGATTGCGGTGGCGTCACTGGAGCATCCGTTGGCGTCGACCACGGTAACGGTATATTCCCCCGGCGACAAATCCGTGATTTCACTGTTTATTGCGCCGGTGCTCCAGAGATAGGAGTAGGGTGGCGCCCCGGACATGGCGGCGATTTCTGCCGTTCCGTTCGATAGGCCGCAGGAAGCATCGGTCGAATGAGACGACAGCCAAAGCCCTTCGGCATTGTAAATGACTGTGGCGTTGGTGCTGGTTGTGCAGCCGAGCCCGTCGGTGACGGTAATCGTGTACGTTCCGGCAGTCAGGCCATTGTTCTGTGCGTTTGAAATACCGTTGCTCCACAGGTAGTTGTACGGCGGTGTACCGCCATATGGAACGGCAATGGCCAAACCGTCGGGAAAAACATCGCATAACTGGGCGGATGCATAGGCGATAACCCCCAACACCGGAGGTTGGCTGATGTTTGTCCCGCCGGATACCGTCTGACCAGTCGCGTCAGCCACTGTCACGAAATAGGCGCCGGCCGTCAAATCGGTAATTTGTGCCGCGGTCTGTCCATTCGACCACGTAAAACTGTACGGAGGATTGCCTCCGCTGACATTGGCGAGTGCAGAGCCATTGTTGCCGTTGAAACAACTTACAGGCACGACTGCAATGTCGACTGAAAATTGGGCCGTCAACAGCGGCCCCGGAAACAGGACGAACAACGCAACGGCCGTCCAGTGGATGAGTGTATTCGAATAGGCATTTTTCATTGTATCTGAAAATTAAAATATTGAAAATCAACTATGTAAAACTGCTCTCCAGGCGTATCCTTTTTACCAGGTCCCAGGCGACAATACCGGCGGCAACGGCCACATTCAGCGAGTGTTTTGTTCCGAACTGGGGAATTTCGACCGCGCCATCGCAGTACGGAAGTAATGCCGAATCTACCCCATGTACCTCGTTACCAAGGATAAATGCGTACCTGATCCCGGGCTGCGGCACAAAGTCCTGTAACAAGACACTGCCGGTAGTTTGCTCAACTGCCCAGATCGACCAGTTCGACTGGCGCAAGGCTTCGACGGCGTCGACGGACTGCTCGTAGTAGAGCCAGTCGACACTATCGGTGCTGCCCAAGGCTGTTTTTAATATTTCACGATGCGGGGGGCGGGCGGTAATACCGCAAAGGATCAGTTTTTCCAAAGCGAAAGCATCGGCGGTTCGAAAAACAGAGCCGATATTGAGCCCCGACCGGATGTTGTCAAGTATCAGCGCCACGGGTGTTTTGGCGCTCGATTTGAACGCTTCAATTGACAAACGTCCCAAATCCTTCATGCTTTGTTTTTCCATACTGGCAAAAATAGAAACCCGCTACGGCAACTCGATCAGGGCGTGTTAATTTTGCCCTGTTATGGAAGAACAAATGACCAATACCACCCTCGGCCTCAAATTGCCCACCGACCCCCGTTGGGTAAATATGGCCGAGATGGATCTGGAAGAGATCCTTACCGACCATGCCTACTGTGAGCAAAAAGCCGCGACGGCTTGTATTTCCCTCATCCAGGCCTATCCCGATCGACTGGAACTGGTGGAGGAGTTGTCGCCCGTGGTCACCGAAGAATGGGGGCATTTCCGTATGGTGCTGGCAGAACTCAAAAAGCGCGACCTCTCACTCGGCCGTCAGCGAAAAGACGCTTACGTCAATTCCTTGCTGGCTTTCCAGAAAAAAGGCGTCTCGCGCGATGAAGCGCTACTGGAGCGCCTGCTGACCTGCGCCCTGATCGAGGCGCGCAGTTGCGAGCGTTTCCGACTGCTTTCCCTGCATTGCGCAGACGAATCGCTGCGCGGCTGGTACTACAAATTTATGGTTGCAGAGGCGGGTCATTACCGGCTCTTTCTGGATTTGGCGGAAATGTATTTTGGAAAAGAACGGGCATGGGACCGCTGGCAGGAATACCTCCGCCAGGAAGTGGAAATTATGCGAAACATGGAAGTACGCGGCGATCGTATGCATTGAACGGGTTCAGGACCAGCCTTTTACCTTGTTGATTTTTCCTGCTTCGCCATACGTCTCCCTCGAAACTTTATTATAGGCCGCTGCTGCTTCTTCGGCGGTATCGAACATGCCGATGTGTACCGATTTGCCATTGATCGAAATAACGGCCCGGTAGCGATTGTGCTCCTTGTACACCCCGGTGTACCCGGTTCCGCTGGTGGTGCGGCGCTGCCGGCTGGCCGCCGAACGCGATCGATAAACCAGATTTTCGAGCCGGCAGTCCAGCTTGTTTCCATTTTTGGCGCCAACCAGTTTGCCTCCTTTTTCTTTCTGGTCAGACAAATATTTCTCTGCCAGTAATTTGTGTAAATAGAGGGTTTCGGTTTTGAAGGAGCCATCGGCTTTCTTCCACGTTTTCTGAAATACAGCACAACCGCTCGAGTGGCGTCGGAGATTTTGAATAAATTCCAGTTTTACGAGATAGGGGTCTGTGGATAGCCATTCATAAACATGATCATCCAGCAATACCGTCTCATCGGCATTTTTCAATTTGATTTTGTAGATCACGGCGCTTGGATTTAAAAAGAGTGTAGTGAATCAAAGTGCATGACTCCTTCCTGCATGGCAAGAGGAGGGATTAAATCGGAAAATAGCCTGCTTGATTCAGGAATATTGATTGGGGGCGCCGGAACAGTAAATGTGGTACGTTTTGAATTGAAGAAATTTTGTGGCATTCAAGCCATCGGATATTGCACTAACAGGGTGTAGGGAAAGTATTTTAATAGTGCCTCCAGAACATCACTGATCAAACTCAACTATCTTCGTCACGACAAAATTCGCCAATTTTACAAAAATTAGCAAGGCGCAATTGAGTTTTTGTAAAACTCTTATCAATTCTTTTCTTACATTTTTGATCTCATACCTGGTAAACTTTGAACCGAATCAGCCCTGTTGCTTTTTTCGATCGCCACCCGGAACAAGTGCTGTCGGCGCCCATAGAACTGCAATTGAAATGGATGGAGGACTTGTACGGCGCCATATTGTACGATGCTTTCGACCCGGAACTTACGCTCAAAAGTCCGATTGCCGACGATGCCGCCAGCCATTGGATTCGTACCGCAAAAACGGTTGGTATCAACGTGCGGACCATTGGCTCTTTCTGGCACATCCTTCCGTACATGCTCACGCAACCTGCAGCCTACAACGCCGTTCATATCCTCCCGATTTGGGAGCCTGGGGTGGTAGCCAGTTTGTACGGGCCCGCCAGTTGGAACATCAATCCGGAGTTTTTCAATACCGACTTGCAGCGCTTGTTTCCCGCACTCGATACCGTCGAAAAACAACTCAAAGTGGTCGTCAATCTCCTCCATGCAACCGGACGCGTGGTTGGCATGGACGTGGTGCCGCATACCGACCGTTACTCTGAAATGGCCCTGGCCAACCCGCGTTTTTTTGAATGGCTGCAACGCGCTGACCGCGAAATCGTGCGCCATGACGATAGCCTGGTCGACGATGTAGAGCGCTGTATCCTGGATTTTGTTCGACAATTTGGACCTGCCGATACCCGGCCTTCCTTGCCGGATACACCGGAAGGTTTTTTTATTCAAATGCCTGAAGACGAACGGTTAAAGGTTCTTTTTGGTCAGAAATACGATTACCAGGGCCGCCTCCGCCGGCGCAATGCGCTTGTGCAATGGCTGTATGATCGCGGACTGGAAACAGCGCCCGCTACTATGGGGCCGCCGTACCGGGGACTGGAAGTCGATCCCAACCCGGCAGCCAGGGTAATAGACGACGAAGGCCGTGAATGGCGCGACTATCGAATTACCCGTCCGCAGAGTATGTCGCGGGTTTTTGGTCCCCTCTCCCGGTACCGCCTCTACGAATCGCTCGACAATAACCGCGATTGGGCGCTCGATTTCGATCGCCCGAACAAGGCTGCATGGGAGTACGTCTGCCAGCACTACCGCGCCGTACGCACCGAATTCGGCTTCGATTTCATGCGCGGCGACATGTCGCACGTGCAAATGCGTCCCGGCGGTGTGCCGGCACAACCCGACGAATGGTATGACCTGTTGGGCGCGGTAAAAAAGACGATTGCCGCCGACTGGCCGCCCTTTGCCTACTTTGCCGAAAGTTTTTTGGCGCCACCCAACACCATGGCCTACGGCGATGAATGCGATCATTTGGAAGCCAGCCGCGCCGATGCAACTCTGGGTAATTTGCAGTCCGAGCCCGTCGGCAGCCCTGAATTTATCTCCGAATTTGCCCGGTACCGGAATTTGCTCGATACCCGGAAATTTGCACCGGGTTTTACCTTGTTTACTGCCGATAAAGATGATCCCCGTTTCGACAGTTATTACCTCGACGGCAATGAAATTCGATACTTCCTGTCGCTTTTTCTGACCGATATGCCTGCCTACATGGGACTGGGTTTTGAGTGTCGCGACCCGCACCCTGAACCGGCGCCCAACGAGTTTTATTCAAAATTATACGTTTTTCATGTAAAAGACGGCCCCAAAAGCACACGCGGGCCATATCGATGGGGTCAAAATCACACGTTGAACAACCGTCTGGCGCGGCAAAAATCGCTGGCCGATCAAATCTGCCCGTCGATCGATGGCGCATCGGTGAAATGGCTGATACCGCCCGATCCGGAAGGATGGAAAAAATGCCTGGTCTGGACGCAATCGGGCGAACCCCGCTATTTGTTTGTAGCCAATCTGGATACCAGCCAGGTAGCCGACCTTTTTCTGGAAGAGCCTGCCAACCAATGGCGGTTTTTGTTTTCAACGGCCGACGACGATAACGAGGCGAGTCAGCAGAAAACTTTGCCGCATTTGCACCTGTTGCCCGGCGAAGGACTTGTTTTTGAAAAAAAAATAACAAGGTAGCCTCTTCAAGGCGTGCAAAGGCGTTTAGCCAAAGCATGGCTGTCCAGGCCATCGAAAGTGCCCGACGACATAAGCAGCAAATTGCGCGCTGCCCAACGCTGTCTTTCCAGCCATTCTGCCAATGCAGTTTTTTGTGTGAAGACTTCGAGGCGGGGATGTTTGAATGCCGAACGAACCTCGTCGACGCTTATTGCGGGCAGTTTTTTCATTTCGATGGTATGAGGACTGTAAAAAACGGCGGCGCGATCGGCGCCATCGAGACTTCCTGCATACTGGGGTAAAAAATCGCGATTGAGGCTGCTGAACGTGTGCAATTCGAGGCAGGCAGTCAGGGGGCGGTCGGGGTATTGTTGTTGTACGGCCGAAACGGTGGCCGCTACTTTTGAGGGCGCATGGGCAAAATCAAGCCAAATCTGGCAGTGTTCCGAACCGGCGAGTAATTGCAGGCGTTTGGCGGCGCCCTGAAAATCGGACAGGTGTTGCAAAAACTCGTACTCATCCATGCCGAAATCGCGGCAGATCAGGCTTGCGGCTTTTGCATTGAGCAGGTTGTGCCGGCCGAATATTTGCAGGGGCGCCGGCTCTTTGCCGGGCAGGTCGACGCATGTGCGGCCTTGTTCGACCCTGGCTGGAAAAGGAGAAAAGGCAAGGCTGTGCCAATGCCCACCCGTATGCCGAGCAACGAGTTGTTGAAGTTCGGGGTCGTCGGCATACCAGGCCAGACTACCGCCCGGCTCAATAGCTTCAACCAGGCGGTCGAACTGCGCGACGTAGTCCCGGAAGCTTGGGAAGACGTTGATATGATCCCAGGCAATACCGGTAATGACGGCAAAATGTGGCTTGAACCGCACCATTTTAGGCGTGTGATCGAGCGGAGAAGCAAAATATTCGTCGCCCTCGACCAACAAAGCCGGGGCCTCCGACAAACGCACCATCGTATCGAACCCCTGCACCTGGGCGCCCACCAGGTAGTCGAAGTCGTAGCCTGCCTTCCGCAGACAGTGCATGGCCATGGCGGTTGTTGTCGTTTTGCCGTGGCTGCCGGCGACGACGTAGCGTTTTTTTTCGCGCGCTTGCTCCACCATAAAGGCCGGATAAGAAAAAACCGGCAAATTCAGGGCTTGCGCCCGTAACAATTCCGGATTGTCGGGCCGCGCGTGCATACCCAGTACGATGGCGTCGAGCACGGGGGTAATTTTTTCCGGATGCCACCCGAATGCTTCGGGTAACAAGCCGGCCGCGGCGAGCCGGTCGCGGGCAGGGTTGTATATTTCGTCGTCCGAGCCGCTGACCTGATGGCCGTTTTGATGCAAGGCCAGGGCCAGGTTGTGCATGGCCGCGCCGCCGATGGCGATAAAGTGGATACGCATAAACTTTATGACGGTTTTAACAGTTGTTCCGAATCATGTTTGGCTGTCCGGGTGTTTGTTGACCGCGTTTCAAACAATAATTTGGTATTTTTTAGCAATTTTTGCGACTTTTGCGGCGAAAATAGGGGCTGGCACAGGTTTTGCAACAATAAGCCGACGTCATTTCCGTTTTTTGACTCGTTTTCAATCTGCTATTCTCTCACCTCTATTCAATTTGACATACAATGAAAAACTGGAAGAAAATTCTCGCTTTCGCTTTCTTCGCAGCCCTGTTCCTGCTTGAAGCTTGCCACCGCGGCTACGGTTGCCCGGGCAGCGATCTGTAATGTAAACAACAATTGACGATGCCCGAATGGATTCCATTGCGTTCGGAGGAGGAAATAATCCGAATCCAGGAACGCTCACGACAGGTACCCTGTCTGATTTTCAAACACAGCACGCGTTGCAACATCAGTTCGATCGCCCGCTTTCGGCTGGAAGACGACTGGTCGTTCGGACCACAGGAAATAGAAGCGTATTACCTCGACTTGATCCAGCACCGTTCAGTATCCAATGCGGTGGCGGATACTTTTCAGGTCTACCACGAATCTCCGCAAGTGCTGCTGATCGTCGAGGGTGAATGCGTCTACGATGCTTCCCATCTCGACGTTCAGGTGGGGGAAATCAAGGAAGCACTGACGGGCATGCGCCCATAAACTGAATTTACGCCAAATTCGCATGGGGCCTCCCGGTCGGGAGGCCCCATGTTTCGTTTCCCCTGTTGTATATGAAGCATTTGCGCATTGCCTGGCGTTTCACTTTTTTTGTGTTTTACACCGCCTGGATCGTATTGTTGATCTATCTGCGAAAACTCGTGCTGAGCGCCGATCTGCGCGACGCCATGCGTATTCGCCGGCGCTGGGCGCGGAATTTACTGGCCGGTGTGGGGGTGGAAATCCGCTCTTTCGGCGAAGTGCCGGCAGAGCCCTGCCTGCTCGTTTGCAACCACCGTTCTTATCTCGATCCCATTATTCTGCTGGCTTACATCGATGCGCTGCCGGTCGCCAAAGCGGAAATGGCTTCATGGCCGCTGCTGGGTAAAGGCGCCCAAATGGCCGGTATTCTTTACCTCAAACGGGAAAGCGCAAACAGCAGGGCGAATACCCTCAAAGCGCTCACGCAGGCTGTCCGCGACGGTTATCCCATTATTTTATTTCCTGAAGGAACAACTTCAGGGCTGCCCACCGGGGTGCTACCCTTCAAAAAAGGAGCATTCCGCGCCGCGGCCGAACAACAGATCCCGCTTTCTCCGGTCGCATTTTGTTTTGCCGAAACGGCCGATTTCTGGGTCGGCTCGGAAAGTTTTTTGCAGCATGCCTACCGGCGATTTAAACAGGATAAAATCCGGGTCGACGTACATTTCGGTCCGGTTTTCAGAGGCGACGAAGCCAGTAGCCTGCTCGATCAATCACGGCACTGGATTGAAAGCCGCTTAACCGAAAACCCGCCTCAATGAAGAAGCTGCGCGCGATATTCCGACTGCTCTTGTTTGCGACCTACACCTTGCTGCGGGTCACCCAGATCGTGGTGTCGGGCTGGTTGCTGGGGCCTTCACCACTGCGGGGCATGCGTATCCGGCAATCGTGGGGGCGCTGGTTGCTGCCCCGCATCGGCGTCGACGTACAGGCGGAGGGCCGCCCCCCCGATCAGCCCTGCATCGTTATGGCCAACCACCGTTCGTACCTCGATCCGGTAATCCTGGTCATGGATATTTTGGGTTACCCGGTTTCCAAAGCGGAGGTGGCTGCCTGGCCCATCGTCGGGTACGGCGCAAAAATGAGCGGGGTGTTGTTTTTAAAAAGAGAAAATGTGGGGAGTCGAAAACGCACCCTGGCGGGCATCGGGGAAAAAGTGCGGGAAGGTTTCCCCGTTATTCTTTTTCCGGAAGGTACCACGCACGACCACCCTCGCTGTATCCCGCTCAAACGCGGCGCTTTTGCGCTGGCTGCCGAACAGAACATTCCCGTGACGCCGGTAATGATCGAATACGACAATCCGGCCGACTACTGGATCGGAAACGACACCTTTCTGCCACATTTTATCCGGCGTTTCGGTGAAAAAAAAATTCGGGTGTACGTGCGATACGGACCTTTGATTCCGGTTTCCGACGCCCAACAAATGCTCGATGCTACCCGCGACTGGATCGACGCGCAACTTGAAGGTCTGCACCGCCAAAAAGGCTTGCATGAAAAGATGAACTGACGAAATGCGGAAACATGTTTGGCGGATATTGCCGGGCGTCGTAATTTCGCGCTCCCTTTTGGCTCCATAGTTCAACGGATAGAATGGAAGTTTCCGGAACTTCAGATAGTGGTTCGATTCCACTTGGGGCTACAAAGTTGCTTTCAGCGCTCTGATGTTCAAATAGTTATGCTATTGGGGCGCTGCTTTTGTTCAAAACGCCCGTCTCGCCTGGTTCGAGACGGGCGTTTTTGACAACCGGACTTATTTCAAGCCATATTTCTCCATTAAAGCATTCCGTTCCTCGTTGGCAGTTGGCGCATAAACGAGTCCAAAACGGTCGTTGAGGTCGTTCATTACCCGGTCCCTTTCTTTTGAACCGAAGGGATAGCCTTTTTCGGGTGTGTATTCAAAAAATACCTTTTCCAGAAATTCTTCGAAAGGTTGATTGAAGTACATATCGATAAAACGGAGCGGCTTATCCGAGGCGTTAAAAAAGGTATGTACCAGATTGCGCGGTCTCAAATGCCAGCCTCCCGCGGTTATTTCCACCACTTCGCCGTCTACCAACACACTGGCCGTGCCTTCCAGTACCAGCATCAGTTCGTCCAGTTCTTTGTGCAAATGAGGCGGCGGCCCCATCACTTTGGGTGCGACTGCGCATTCCACACTGGAATAAACGCCTCCGGTCATGGCTGAACGCACCCAAACGCGGATGTCCATTCCGCCTTTGTGGTCTAAGGGTTCACGAGCGGGCAATAAGACTGGTTCAATAGGCTCTGACAGCGTGTTTTTTTGTCCAAAACCGAGGTTTGGCGTGGCTGCAAGACCGGCCAGCAGACCGGCAGTGGAAAGGAAATCTCGTCTTTGCATGGTTTGTTGCCTTTTGTGTACGGATCCTGTTGTTGTTTGTTTTACTACAAGGTGAGACGAAAATTCTTTCCGTTCTAACCATTCTAATCAACTGCGAAAAAACAGGTATAAACGGTAGATTTCGACAAGTTTTCCACTTTACTTGCTCTCCTGCAAAATATATTCAACCCGGCTTGCCTTTGTTGTTTCCCCTTGGTATTTCTGCTTTTTCCGCATCTTGCCGACTCTTTTTACCACCGTATCACCCTGGCAGCATTGTGCAAAAGTTCCCTGTCCAATACGATGAAACCCGCCTATGGCAGGGTTTGTTTCTCAGCCTCGTATTGGGCTATGCACTGGCCTATGCCCCGTATGGAACCAACGAGACCGACGGCGGCTTTCTGACCGGGCTGGCATGGCAGGTGTTGAACGGCAAAGCCCTGTATCGGGAAATCGTGTACGTACGCCCGCCATTACCCATTTGGCTGCGCGCGCTTGAATTGCAATTGTTGCCGGAAAACTGGGCTATTTTGGGTGAACGCTGGCTGTTTTATGTGAAAATCGCGCTGTTTGCCTGGCTGGCCGCCGCTACTTTGCTGACCGGCCGGCAAAGGTGGATACTGGCCGCGTTTGGCTTCGTGGTGTCGGTTCATTGCTACACGCCCATGGCCTGGCATACGGTCGACGGACTGCTGCTGGGCAGTGTGTCCCTGTGGTGCTTGTTCCGCACAGGTGCAGTAAATGGCGGCTTTTGGGCGGGCGTTTTTGCATTTGGCGCCATGTTGTGCAAGCAATCTTTTTACCCTTTGCCGGTCATTCTGCTTGCCCTGCTTTTTATTCAAAAAAATAAGGCCGGTTTGTTGGCGCTCTTTGGCGGACTGGCCGCGGCCGCGGCATTGTTTGTGGTTTATTTGATGTTCGATGGCGCCTGGAACGGCTTTTGGGCCATGACTGGTCAATCGGCCAGCAGCGGACAGGCCATTCAACACGGTATTCTGGATTATTTGCGCATCAATCCCTGGGTGGCTGCAACTACGGCTTTGCTACTGCCATTGCCGGTCTGGTGGCTCTGGAAAGGCGGGGAGGCTCGGCTGAGCCGCCCGGCGCTATTGGTTTGGACAGGGTGGTTGTTGATGCTGGCGATTTTGTACGTGCGTATTTTGTGGTTGCGGCAAGTGTTTACAGCCCCGTTTGCGCAATCGAGGTTGCTGTTCGATCTGGCGGTCGTTTACGGCCTGTTGCAGTTGGGCGCGGGGCGCTGGGGCAGGGGAGAGGCAGCGCCGTTTTTCGCTCTGCTGGGGCTGAGTTGGTGTGCAAGTATCAGTTGGGGCTACAATCTGCCGATCCTGTTTTCTACGCCGATGGTGTGGGTCTTAATGGATATTTCGCAGCGATTGTGGTCGGCCAGCTTCCCCGGCCGTTCGTCCGCTTTGCCGGCGGTTTTAAGTTTGACCGTGTTGGTCGCTGTATTTCGGTACGGCTACGAATTTGTGTATCGCGACGGTCGACGGAGCGAAATGACGGTTGAAATGGGTGCTATTTTCCCGGTTATGCAAGGGATTCGGAGCGATACGGCGACGGCCGCCCTGTACCTCGATTTGAAGCATCTGGCGGAGCGATACGGCCCGTCGTTCAAAACGCTGCCGTCGTTCTCGCAAGCTAATTTTCTGACACGCACTGCCCCGCCGTTGCCCCTCGATTGGTTGGTGGGACGGGAGTGCAATCGGGATAATGCTTTGATTTTAAAGCAAATGAGAATTACGCGACCCGTGTTTTTGGTTGAAAAATCATATGGCCGAGCGCGGATCGTAAGCGACCCGGAACTGGATTTTACCCGGCAGGTGTTGTTGAAAGGCCGATTACTGGAGGAAAGCCCGCATTTTTGGGTGCTGGAATATTTTGGCGAAAGCACCGTTAATTGACGCAAACGCCCTGTATGCAACAGAGAAACTGGCTGGTATTATTCGATTTTGACGGGACGCTCACCTGGAGTAACTCCCTGCTGGAGTACCTGCTTTTTGCGGCGCAATGGGGGCGCAAAGGCGGTCGTGCGGGCCGTCGTCTGCGGGCCTGGCGGCGTTTTTTGTTTGCGCTTCCGGGTATTGCTTTTCGGTTGTTGAAATTGCTGTTGTCGGGCCGGTGGAGCAATGGCGGAGCGAAAGAGAGCGTGATCGCTTATTTTTTTACCGGAAAGACGCGCGAGGAGTTGGTCCAATTGGGTGAACGTTTTTGCAAAGAGGTCATTCCGCACCGGCTTCGTCCCGAACTTTTGGAAAAAATGCGCGCCTATCGGGGCAGCGGAGCAACGGTTGCCATTGTCTCTGCATCACTGGATTTGTGGTTGCAGCCTTTTTGCAGGGATGAACAGGTGCAAATGATTTGTACGGAAGCGTTTTTTGAAAACAACCGTTTTACGGGGCATTTTGCTACTCCCAACTGCAATTATGCCGAAAAAGGCCGTAGAGTACGCGCTGCTTTCGACCTGGAACAGTACGATCGGATCGTCGCCTTTGGCAATTCAAAAGGCGATTACGCCCTGTTCGAGCTGGCCCACGAGGCTTGGCTTTGTCGTAAAAACGGACAATTGCAACCGGTCGGGAAACAACCGCCTGCAACAAAATAATTTGACTGCCTGTGACGCATTTGACCCGAAAAATATAAAATACCGCCGCAAAACCGCATTTTTGTACCGATAACCAATTCCTGATTGATCTGACTTATGACTCGATTACTCTGTTCTTTTGCCCTGATCTGTTTCCTGGCGTACACTGCTTCTTCACAAGAGCCCGTTCGTTTTCCCCGCCCCGAAACCACCGCCGCCCAATCGGCGCCCAATATTTTTGCCACCAAGATCGACCGCTTGCGCGAGGCCTTCAACGCCGGACGCGAATCCGAGCTCATCGCGCTCGAAAGCGATGTGCTGGGCGCTATGCGTGAAGAACTTGAACGCAGTGAAGCCGGCGGCCGAACCCAATTCATTCGTCAGAAAGCCATTTTTGCGGAGTTCGAACATTTTTCCTTTTACCGCGCCCAACCCGCCGATGCTCAGGCTCGTTTCCTGTTATTGGAAGAGTTTGCCAATACCATGAAATGAACCACCCATTATATTTAACCTTCTGGCGGAATCTTTCCCGATAATAATTCGGGGTTTAGGGATTTTTTAACTAAATAAATTCTGAAAAATGCGTTATTGGAGCGACGCGGTGATTATTTTCACCCGTTGAAATCCAATGATTGCCTCCCTTTTTCCGTCATCAATCCTTCCTGACACTAACATGTTGACTTTGTTCCGTCAAATTGCCTTCACCCTGATCGCCCTTTGTATTTCATTGCCCCTGTTTTCGCAGGACTGCAATTCCGTCATCCTCGAAAACAAGAAGATTTCGGGGGTTCAGATCGTCCGTACCTCCTCCCTGACCATTGTGGTACGCGGCAGTTACAACTACTCCATTGAGTTTTTTACCGATGAAAAGGGGGTTTTTGCTCGTATGATTTCCCAGGGCGGTATCGAATTTAATCAGGACGACCTGGTGGTGTTCGTCGACAACACCGGCAAGGAGCAGACCTACAAATTCTTCAGTATGGGCGAAGTCGGCACCGGCTCCGTACCGACGCACAAAAATAATTTGCGCCTCGATATGGATGCCATTCAGTGGCTCTCCGAATCGAATATTACCGGGATCAATTTTGTCAATTTCGTCGATCGTCAGAAGTACAAATTCACCATTAATCCCAACAAACAGGCTGAATTCAAAGGCCTGGTTTCCTGCTTCAACAACGCGATCGATCGCGGCTCGGTAAAAGATACGCCGGGCGCCGCCGTAGCCAAACCTGTGCCGGCGGGCCAAACCCCTGCTGCAACGCCTGCTGCCGGTACCAAAACCGACACCAAAACGAAGCCCGCATCGGGTCCTTCCAAGGGGAATTCTACGGATGAAGAAGTAGTAGCCCTGCGTTCCGAACTGGAAACCACCAAAGAGCGCTTGCGCAACGAGATCAAGGCGGAAAAAGACAAAGCGGAGGCCATCAAAGCCCAGCTCCAGCAAGAGGTGGCGACCGCCCGCGAAAACGCCAACCAGAAAAAACTGGAATACGCCAACGAAGTGGTGGAAGCGAGAAAAACCAGTTTGGCGGAAATTCAAAAAGCCCAGGAAGAGGCCAAAGCGGCCATCGAACAAACCCGCACCAAAGCCGAGGGAGAGACGTCCAAAATTGCGCAAAGCGTAGAAGACGCCCGCCGCCAGGCAGGTGAAGAAATCCAAAAAGCCCGACTGACATCTGCCGAAGAGGTTCAGAAAGCTCGCGACAACGCCGCGAAGGAACTGGCCGCCCTGAAAGAAAAAATGGAGCAATCCAAATTGCAGTATGCCGATGAAGTGGCAACTGCTCGCAGCAATGCAGAAGAAGAACTGAAAAATATTCGCGAGGAAAATGCCCGCACCGTGGCCGCCGCCCGCGAAACCGCAAAAAAGGAACAGGCTAAAACTACTGAAGACGTAGTGTCGGCTAAAAAAAGCGCATCGGAACAGGTCCTGAAAATCCAGGAAGAAACCGCCGAACAAGTCGCCCAAACCCGCGAAAACGGCGTACTTGAAAAACAACGCCTCGCACTGGAAGTCGCCGAAGCCCGCCGCAAATCTGCCGAAGAAAAAAGCCTCGTTCAGCAAAACAGCGCAAGCGAACTGGCCGAAATTCGGGAAAATGTCGCCAAACAAAAAGAAGCCAGCCTTGTCGAAGTCGCCGAAGCCAAAAAACGCGCGGCAGAGGAAATTGAAAAAATCCGGCAGGATGTTGCCGACCAACAACAAAAGGCCGCCGGAGAAAAGGCGGAAATTGCCCAGGGCGTAGCGGATAGCCGGCAAAAAGCCCAGCAGACTTTGCAGGAAGTTCAGAACGAGGCTACAAAGGCAATCGAAGTAGCGCAAGCCAGGGCAAAAGCCGAACGCGACTCCATCGGCGCCAGGGTGCAGGCCGCCCGTGTCAAAGCCGACCAGGAAATTGCCAAAATACAGGCTGATTTAGCCCAAACGATTGCAGCGGCCAAAGAGCAGGAAAACAAGATCAAACAGGAAAGTGCCGCCGAAGTAGCCCGCGCCCGCGAACGCAGCCAAACCGAAGTTGTCAAAGCACAGGAAGAAGCCAAAAACAAAGTCGTCGACGCCAATGCCAAGGCCGACCAGGCGCAGAAGCAATACGCCGAGGAGGTGGCTTCGAGCAAAGTCACGGCCGACGAACGTATCCGTCAGATACAGCAGGAAGCCGCACAACAAATTGCCGACGCGAAGAAAAAACAACAGGAATCGGCTAATGCCTCGGCTGCCGAGGTAGTTTCCAGTAAAGAACGCGCCGCCGCCGAAATCGCCGCTGCCAAGGAAAAAGCAGCAACCGAAATTGCCGCCGCCCGCGAAGCCCAGGTACGCGCCCAGCAAGACGCCGCCAATGCCGTGGCGGAAGCCAAACGCCAGAGCGCACAAAACATCGCCTCGGTAAAATCAGCCGAAGCCGACAGCGTGCGCGTAGCCCGCGAATCCGGCGCCCGCGAACGTCAGCGCATGGCCGATGAAGTGGCCGATGCCCGTGAAAAATCGGCAACAGCTGTTGCCGCTGCCAAACAACAAGCCGCCGAGGAAATCAAAAATACCAAGGAGAATGCGGCCAAAATCCGCCAGGAAACAGCCGAGGCCGTGGAGAAAGCCCGCGAAGAAGGCGCCAATCTGGTCGCATCCGCCCGCGAAAACGCCGCCCGTGAAGTGGCTGCCGCCAAACAGCAGTCGATCGAAGCCGTTGCCCAGGCCAAAAAAGACGCCGACGACCGCAAAGCCGCGCTCGCCAAAGAAGTAGCCGATGCGCAGGAACGCGCCAGAAAAGAAGTCGATGAAGTGCGCCAGCAGTCGGCCAACGTGATTACACAAGCCCGTAAAGACGCCGAAGAAAAACGTCTGCAATACGCCCGCGACACCGAAGAAGCCCGTAAAAAAGCCGTGGAAGAAGTTGCTACTGCGCAGAAAGAATCGTCCGAGGCTATTTACCGCACCAAACAGGAATCGGCGGCCAACATCGCCCAAACCAAACAAAACGAGGCGCAGACTGTGGCCGAGATCAAAAAACAGGCAGCCGACGAAATCGCTCAAACCCGGGCCGATGTCGCCGCCAAACTCGCCGAAGAGAACAAACGGATCGAAGAGGCCAACAAACACCTGGCGCAATTGCAGGCTGAAATCCAGAAAGCCGAAGAACAACTGAAAAAAATCAAGGAAGAATCAGATAAAAAGAAAAACGGTAACTAGTCGGAATGAATCAGGACGAGTTCTTTTTGCGGGAAGCCATCAGGGCTTCCGAAAATGGTATGAACAACGACGAAGGCGGCCCCTTCGGTTGTGTGATCGTAAAAGATGGGCAGATCATTGGTCGTGGCAACAATCGGGTTACTTCTACCAATGATCCAACGGCCCATGCAGAAGTTGTAGCGATTCGCGATGCCTGTCGTCAAATAGGGTACTTCCAACTCGATGACTGCACGCTGTACACCTCCTGCGAGCCCTGTCCCATGTGCCTGGGTGCAATTTACTGGGCGCGCCCGGCCCGGATCGTATATGCCGCCTCCCGACACGATGCCGCCTATGCCGGGTTTAGCGATGAATTCATCTACACGGAATTTGATAAACCCATGGCTTCGCGCAGCATTCCAATAGAACAAATGCTGCGCGAAGAAGCCATGGCCGTTTTTGAAGCCTGGCGTGCGAAAGCCGACAAAATCGTATACTAAAGCATGTTTTTGACAACTCCAGATACCTTAAAACCAATTTACCTTTTCTTGCTGTTTGGGTTGTTTGCTCTGACGCCGGGACGAATTGACGCACAATACCCTTATCCTCCGGAACTGCCATCCTACAAGCAGATCGAAACGGAATTCTTTACCCGCTATGCCGTTAAAAACATATTTGTAGACCCGGTCAAACGTCAGGGCGCTTATTATATCCGCTTTTATAGCACCGGTCGGGACGATATTCACGCCAGCGAGTACCTGTTTTATTCGGCAGAAACCCGTCAATATTTCCCTTTGCCGCTGCCCCTGGCCGATACTTCGCAGCCATTCCGAAGTTTACAAAATTTCTACTACGACGAATCCTACAATTTCGATACGCAACCCTGTTACGGGTATTCCGGCTGGTATCACGATGCGATTAAATACCTTGAAGCACGGAAAAACCCGACGGAAGACGAACTGAATGCGCTCGCCCGCTCGTACTACTCGGCAGCCTATGCGCTGACTGAAACGTACAATGGCCCCGGCAGCCTTGCAGACAGTGTGGAAGCCTGGGATGGCCTTGTTGCGGCTCATCCCCGATTAACGGAGGCCCGGCTCGAACTTTTTATACAACGTTCTGATCGCGCCCTCGAACTGTTTCAAACCCTTTCAGCCCGAAACCCAAAATATGTGACGCCGGCAGGTTACGTGGATACCAAATGCGCCAACCTGCAAATGGAGCGGTATCAGACGTTGAGGATTTTTGGCAAAGACAGCCTTGCCAACAGGCCTGCCGAACCCGGCCAGTACCGCGACTATATCCGCCAGACGGCCGGTAACATGCTGTTGTCGTGCCCTCCCAATGCAGTTCTGATTACCAGTGGAGATACCGACAGTTACCCTTTGTGGTACCTGCAAATGACGGAGCAACTTCGGACCGATGTGTTGGTGATGCCCATCGCATTCCTGACATCGAGCTTGTACAACGTGTTTTATTATCAAAATACCTTGTTCAACTCCAGGGCGCCAGGCCGCACTTTGCCGCGTTCCTATTACGAAAAGTCGACTTTGCTGCGTTATTCTAACCTGAGTTGGCTCGGCGTATCCGACACCATTGGCATACAGGGTTATTTTGATCATTTGCAACAGCCGGGTAATCTGCTGCCTGCCCACTACAACAGGTTTGATTGTTATGTAAAATTCAGACACCTCGTTTTACGCGCCGACCAATTGCCCGGATCGGATAAGTTATTGTTTAATAAGCAATTAAAGCGCGATTACGGGCGTTCCGATACTTTGTTTGTCACGCTGCCTGCTGTTGCTGCAACAGACTATCAAACACTGATCGACTGGCTGGCGACCGAGGGTTGGAACCGACCCTTGTGTTTTTCGATGACTTGCTCCGATCAGGTGTGTCAACCCTTTGGGAGCCAATTGGTCATAGAAGGACTTGTTTATCGTTATTACCCGATCAAACCCCGTCAGTGGCCGGCGTACAGCGTTTTGCAAAAGCCAATTAACCTGGACGCCAGTTGGCGATTATGGCGCGAGGCTTTTCACCATGACTCATCCGATGAAATCACACCCTTCGACGGGCTGCCGTTATTTCAGACGGAGCTGTCTTTTGTGGTCGCGCTGAGCGAAGGGCTGACCCGCTCGGGCAGTAAGCGCAAGGCCCGGACGGTGCTCAATGACTTTTGCCTTTATTACCCTAATTCACGCCTGTTATGGGCTCATCAGATGTTGTATGTGGCCAGAGCTTATGCGCGGGCGGGTGATAAAAAGGCAGCTGAGGGGGTGATCATTACAATGCTGGACAATCTGGATCAGGGCCGGCTGACCGATCAACAGAAATTAAAACTGGAAGACAATGCCCTGTTTATGTCGCAAATAATTGAGGATTTCGACTTGAAAAATGCCCGTATTCGCTACGAACAGTCGTTCGCTCACCCCTTTGTCGTACCTGCCGAGATACCATTTCAAACCAAAGAATAAGTATGTCCTTCAAACCAATTCAACTGATCGTATTGCTGTGGTTTGCCCAGCTGATTACCGCATCTGCTCAATCGCCTTATCCCAAAGGGTTCCCGGCATTCAGGGAAGTCGAACGCGAATTTTTCAAACGCAACAACACCGGCCCGCGATTCGCCGATGTGCAAAAAAAACCGGAAGGTTATTACATCGTACTGAAATCACAGGCTGATTTGGCATCGACAGAGCCGGTTTTGTTCTGGTCGGCTCAAAAACGAACCTACTTGCCCATTGATTTATCCGATGGTTGGCATTGGTCGATACAAACGGCCTTTCAGAGTGCATCGAGTGCCAGAGATTACGACTTGCAACCTTGCTACGGTTACGCCGGCTGGTATCGCGATGCCATCGCTTACCTCGAGCGTATTCCCAATCCCAACGACGATGAGTTGTATGCCCTGGGGCGCGCTTACTTTTTTAGCGGGCTGGTACTGACCCGCCAGCAAAGCACTAACTTCCAGGGGGCCGACAGCGTGGACGCGGTGAAGTACGATCTCGAAAGTCCGCGTATGTCGCAGGCCGTAGCGCAGCAGTATGCGGAGCGCGTCCTGAAATCCGGCGCGATCCACAAAAAACTCATGGCCCGCAATCCAGATTACCCGACGCTTGTCGGGCCGATCGACACGGAGTACGCTAACAACCTGATATACTTGTATTTGTGGTATAGCGTCCTGTACGATGAGGAAAAGGCGCGTGCTCTTCTGCCCGATGGAATGTATCGGCCGATGATCCGGCAAAGTTCCTACAACCTGCTCCAGTCGTGCCCGCCGAATGCCATTTTGATGACTTATGGCGATACCGATACTTATCCGCTCCTGTATTTGCAGGTAAAAGAAGGCGTTCGTAAAGATGTGCTGGTGGTCAACACCTCTTTGTTGTTGTCGCCCTATTACAATCGCCATTTGCGCCGCGACACCGTATTTGAGGCTTTGCCGCCGCTGCGCAGCTTGCCGCAGGTATTCTACGACCAGAATCCGGTTTTGTACCATTACAGCAGCAGCAGCGTTGAAACGCCGGTTGATACACTCGGCATTACAGAATTGTTTTCTGCGTTAAGTGTCGGAACCGGCCGCGAGGAATCCGTTGTATACGGCGTATCCTACACCATGTTGTTGAACTGCCTGACGATACCTGTCGATGTTTTGCCAGGGAGTGACAAGATGCGCTTGCCCGCCTCACTGGAACAAAAAGGTGCTGCCGATACCTTGTACGTTACGTTGCAGCGATATTCTCTTCCTGACCTGACGACCGAGCTCGACTGGGTACTGAGCAACGGTTGGGCGCGCCCCTTGTGCTTTTCCGCTACCTGTCATGGCAACACGTTGGCGCCCCTGGGCGCCCATTTGGTGCAGGAGGGGCTGGTGTTTCGTTTGTATCCGGTAAAACCCCAGAAATGGTCGTATTTTTCCAGGGATCAGGCCATCAACGTGGAGGAAACCTGGCGTTTGTACCGGGAGGTATTTCAATGGCCAACGGACGAGTCCGTGCACCCGAGCGATTGCCTTCCCTTCTTTCATGTGACACGTGCCACAACCATTCTGCTCGCTCAAAAAATGGTCCGCAACGGTGATAACAGGCGTGCCCGCATTGTGCTGGACGACTTCTGTCGCGCATTTCCGGATTCGCGCGATGCCTGGGACAGCGGATGGCTTTATGTTGCCCAATCTTATGCTATAGCGGGCGACAAGGAGGCCGCCGACAGGATGATTGACAAGATTCTGGATAATTACGACTCGTTTCGCCTCGATCAGGAAGAGCGATTGTACCTCGTCAATCAAAAGGGATTTTTGTGGCAAATCATCATGGAGAACGACCTGCAGCAATCCCGCAAACGTTACTCCCGGACCTTCACCAATTGAATACATTGCGTCCCAGCCACCACACCGTTACAAGTACCAGCCAGAATTTGGCCGCTTCCGGCCCGAACCAGCGTCGGGCAAAATCCGGATAGCGCTTTTTGCCGCCCAGCCACTCCAGCCAGAAGCCCAGCAGCACGTAGGGCAGGGCCATTACCAGCAAAGCATTGTGTGAAAGGGCCCGGCCCAGCTCGCCGTGCGTCAGGGCGTGAACAGCCCTTTGCGATCCGCAGCCAGGGCATTTCCAGCCGCTGAGTAGAAGAAACGGGCAGCGGGGAAATAATCCCGATTGACCGGGATCGATAAAATAAAGAATGGCCAGGACGCAAGCCCCGGCCATCAACAATATTTTTCCGTACATCTTTCTCAATAATTGTCAAATTCCGAAGAATTGGCAAGACCGAAAAACGCTGCAAAAAAGATGAAAAGGAAGTAGAGCAGCACGCCGGCCAGGCCAACGAAGAACCCGATTTTGGTCCATTTGGCCGCTTCCCTTGCGTTGTATTCGGCGCCGTCGAGGTCACCGGCGTAATAGCGGGATTCGACCCGTGAGGCAAACACGATACCGGCAATGCCGAAAGGAAGGCAGCAGAAAAGCGTGACCAGGATCGATTCGATCAGCCAGTTTTTGGGCATTGGCGCGCTCGGGCGTTGCGAACCGCCCATACTGGTAGACCGGGGCGGTGGCGGCGTACTGCTTGGCGGCGGCGGTGGTGGCGCGCTGGCAAAAAAATTGGCGAATTCCGGCATGTCGACGGCATCCACCCAGTCGGGCAGGCCGCTGTACCACACTTTAGTATCGCGGGAGATGGGTTGTTTGAGCAGGTCTTCGAGAGAATAGGGGCCCATTTTTGTCTGGCCAACCAGGTAATAGTATTCTTTCATCGGGTTGTAAGCGTTTGAAAACAGTTTTAATTGCTGCAATGATACAGGCAAAGGCAGGACAAGTCAAGCAGTCGGGGCGATTTCTTCCTTTTTACCGAATTGTAAATGTCCGCATTGGCAAATTGTACAGATTCCGCAATCCGGTTGTTTACCTTTGAACAATTTTGCTACGTTAAAGCACAACCTATCTTAATGCTCATGAAAAATATTTACCGCCTGCTTTTCTTCTTGTTCTTTTTGCTGACGACCAGCGCCGCCTGGTCGCAGCTGGTGATCAATGAATTTTCTGCCTCGAACAAATCAACCCTCTACGATCAATTCGGCGATGCCGAAGACTGGGTGGAGATTTACAATCCGACCAATACAACTGTCAATTTGCTTGGCTGGCACCTCAGCGACGACCCTGATGAGCCAACCAAATGGGCCTTCCCGGCCGTCTCCCTGGCGCCGGGCAAACACTTGCTGGTGTTTTTGTCGGATAAAAACATCACTTCCGGCGCATATCTGCATACCAGTTTCAAACTGACGCAGACCCGCAACGAGTGGGTTGTGCTCGCCGATCCGGCTGGCGCCATTGTCGATCAGCGCCAAACCCTGCTGCATACCGGCGGCAACCATTCCTACGGCCGCGCAACCGACGGCAGCAGCACCTGGGCTGTTTTTAACCAACCCACCCCCAACGCTACCAACAACAACGTCAACGCTTATCCGCTGGGCTATGCCTTCAAACCGACCATGTCGTTGCCGGCCGGTTTTTATTATCAACCCTCGCTGTCGGTCGCGATCAACAGCCTGCAAAGCGACGGCACTTTGCGCTACACGACCGACGGCTCTACGCCTACCATTACATCGCCGGAGTACAGCGGACCCATCACTATCGTAAAAACGACAGTGATCAGGGCGCGTTTTTTCCCAAACAGCGCGCAGCAACTGCCTTCCTTTATCGAAACCAACACCTACTTTTTGAACGAAACCCATACCGTGCCGGTGATTTCCGTAGCCTCCGAAGATTATGAGGAGTTGTTTGCCACGCACGGCGAAATCCAGACCACGCTCGAGTTTTTTGAAACCGACCAGTCCAGGGTTTTTGTGCAGGAAGGGGATATGCGCGGACACGGCAACGACTCCTGGGGTTTTCCTCAAAAAGGGATGCGCTATTACGCCCGAGATCAGTACGGCTGGGATCATACCATGCCGCACAAAATATTCCCCACGACCGACCGGGAGGAGTTCGACGTCATTATCCTGAAAGCAGGGGCATCGGACAATTATCCGAGTGCCGCCAATTTTTGGGGCGCCAACTCCTGCCATATCCGCGACGGATTTGCCCACACGGTTGCAGAAAAGAACAACATGCACCTCGATTTTCGCCGCTACCGGCTCGGGGTGCTTTACCTGAACGGCGAATACTGGGGCGTGTACGAATACCGTGAGCGGGTCGACAACGACTATGCCGAGTATTACTACGGCCAGCCGGCCAAAAACGTGGATATGCTGAAATTTTGGGGTGGCCTGAATGTTGAAAATGGCAGTCCGGACGACTGGTATGCCCTCTACGACTACATTATGGCCAACGACATGGCCGATCCGGTGCACTGGAACTATGTCAAAAGCCAGATTGAAGAGGAAAGTTTCATCGACTACTTTATTCTGAATACCTACTTCGTCAATTCCGACTGGCTCAACTGGAATACCATGTGGTGGCGCGGCACCAAAGAACCCAATTCCGTGGGTTGGAAATACGCGCTCTGGGATATCGACAATACCTGGAATCTGGGTCAAAATTATACCGGCCTCGAAACCACCACTTACGAAAACGACCCTTGCGATGTAGAAGACAATTTTCCCAACAACCCCGACATCGCGCATACCGGCATGTGGGCCAAGTTTTTCGACAATCCGGAATTTGTTCAGATGTACGTCAACCGCTACGCCGACCTGCTGAACACGGCATTCACCTGTGAAAACCTGCTGGGCCACCTCGACTCGATGATCGCTGTACTCGAACCGGAAATGCCGCGCCAATGCGAACGCTGGAACGGCAACATGGACGAATGGCACGAAAACCTCAATCTCATGCGCGCCCAGATCGAAGGAAAATGCACCCTTATCAACGGCCAGATCGTGGATTGTTACGAAGACGAAGGCATTACCGGGCCCTACAACATGACGATTCAGGTACTGCCGGCAGGTAGTGGAAAGGTGCTGGTGAATACCGTCACGCCGGATGTGTACCCGTTCAATGCCACGTATTTCGGCGGTATTGCGATCAACCTCACCGCCCTGCCCGAACCTGACAAGGTATTTGAACACTGGGAAGTGGCCGGCACAACTTTCGGCCCCGATCAGTTCGCCGAAGCGATCCAGTTCAGCCTGATCGCCGATGCCCAGATCAAAGCATATTTTGTCGACAAGGTGCCTTGTGCCTTGCCGACGAATTTTGTCGCCGACAGCACGTTTACTTCACTTAGCTTGTCGTGGAGCGGCCCCGGCACCAGCCTTGCTGCCGAAATTCGCTGGCGCCCCGAAGGCGCTGCATCCTGGGAAAGCGACATTACTGTCGGCACCAGTTTTACACTGAGCGGTTTGTCTCCTTGCACTGCCTATGAAGTGCAGGTGCGTATTTTCTGCGCTTTCGGTTTCAGTGATTACCTGGGCTCGGTATTTAATACCGACTGCTCGGTGGGGACGCAGGAAACCATGGAAAATGGCCTGGCTTTACGCGCCTTCCCCAACCCATTTACAGACGACTTTCAGATAGAAATCGCCCTGGATGAAAGCAAAGAGGTCGGCTTGCGCTGCTTCGATGCGACAGGCCGTTTGATGTTTGCAGAACAAGCGGTCAACCTGCCCGCCGGGGTCAATTTGTTGTCGATCGAGCGCCTGAATGCCGCACCGGCGGGCGTATACTGGATGGCAGCCGAGACGGATGAAGGCGTCCGTATGATCCGAGTGGCCAAACAGTAATCAGTATTGGATTTTTATTTCCCGCAGATTGTCGCAAAGGAGTGGCTGATTCCGCAGACGCTGGGTCTCAACCAAATCAGCGAAACAATCAGCGCTGATCTGCGGGAAATAAAAACATTCGCTAGTGTGGCGTTAACCAGTTGACGGGACGGCTTGCCAGGCAGTCCCGTTTCGTATTTTATGGAATTGGGGAGGATTAAGTTCCGCTTTTTAACACTTTAAATTACATTTGAGGCTGGTTCCAGGCCGGTTTGCCCAATTCAACTGTAATTCTATATCAGGGCCATTTTTACCCTGATGTACGCCTGTTCGGCTATTTTATCCCAATCAAGTATGCATCGTAGAAACACCCCGGAGGAAGACGCCTTTCCGGGAGGCATTGACTATTAACTACTTTGATATGAAGCATCTTTACGCCCTAACCTTGTTTGTCATTATTGCGCCCGTCTGGTTGAGCGCACAATGTCCGCCGGCCGGATTCCCGTCGCCAGGCAACACTTGCCCGCAGGCGCCGATTCTGTGTGAAAACCTGGATGGTTATTGCGCATCAATCAACAACAACAACGTTGTTCAATCTTTTCCCGGATGCTCCGGCTGGTTTCTGAACAACGACGAATGGTTCGCTTTTTACGCGGGTTCCACAACGATCACGATCGAAGTAACGCCTTACAACTGTACGCAAGGCGGCGGTTTCGTCGGGCTCCAGGGCGGGATTTACGACGGTTGCGGCGGACCCGTGATGGATGTTCAGTGCTCCTGTACGGACGACCCCTTTATTTTGACCTCCTCCAACTATGTCATTGGCCAGATATACTGGTTCGTCCTGGATGGATGTAACGGTCAGTTGTGCGATTATTCTATCGACGTGCTGGTCGGCTCAACCGTCGGGATGCCACCGGAAGACCCCGGTACTGTAAGCGGCCCGACAGAAGTATGCCAGGGGACAGCAGGCGCTTATTCCGTACCTCCGATCGTGGGAGCAACACAATATACCTGGACGCTCAGCCCTGCCAATCTGGGTACAGTGAATGCCAACGACAACAACGTCACCGTAAACTGGGGCAATACCGCCGGAACAGCCACCCTTTGCGTTCAGTCGTCCAATCAATGTTTTTCCAACCCAATGACGTCGTGCATTACCGTCGATATTATCCCGCAGCCCACTGCCACGCTTTCGGGTGGCGGCGTGTTGTGCGCGGGCAGTGGCGACAGTGAAACCATAACTGTGAATTTTACCGGACAAGGCCCCTGGAACTTTGTTTATACGATCAATACGGTTGCTCAGCCCCCCATACAGGTGACGTCGAGCCCGTATACTTTTCAGGTAACGCAGCCGGGCACTTATGCCTTGCAAAGTGTTACTACTGTTGACGGTAATTGCCCCGGCACAGTTTCGGGGACGGCTGTAATTACCCAAACAGATATGAACCCCACTGCCGCCGTGACCCCGGCGTCCTGCGGATTGAGCAACGGGGCGATCAACCTGACACCTGCCAATGGCAATCCGCCGTATACTTTTCTTTGGTCGAACAGTGCGGTGACAGAGGATCTGAACAATATTCCGGGAGGTAGTTACACCGTCACCGTGACCGATGAAGACGGCTGCACGGAAGCCCTGACGGTTACAGTACCGGATAATCAGGTAACGCTTACGCTGAATGCCAGCGTGGTGGCCAATACCACCTGCAACGGAGGAAACGGCAGCATCGATGTAACGGTAACACCCCCGCCGGGTTCGTACACTTATATCTGGTCCAATACAGCCACGACACAGGATATTTCCAATCTGCAGCCCGGTTCTTACACCATCACCGTAACCACCGGGTTGACCTGCACCTCGTCCGCGACATTTACCGTACCCGACCAGCCCAACGAGCCGATGGCCACACTCTCGGCAACCGGGACAACCTGCGACCTGAGCAACGGGTCGGCTACCTTGAATGTGACCGGAGGGGTTACCCCTTATACTTTTTTATGGTCCAACAGTGCCACTACCCAGAACCTGACCAATATACCGGCGGGGAACTATTCCGTGACCGTCACCGGCGCCAACGGATGTACCGATGTGGCTGACGTGACCGTCAGCAATACCAATCCCCCCATCACCGTCAACGCCAATATTCAGCCGAATACCACCTGCAACGGCAGCTTCAACGGCAGTATCGACGTAAGCGTGGCGCCGGCAGGAACATACACTTACCTGTGGTCCAACACCCTGACAACCCAGGATTTGAGCAACCTGGCGCCGGGTACGTATTCACTGACCGTGACGGGGCAGGGTAGTTGCTCCACAACCGCTGACTTTACCGTGCCGGATCAACCCAATGAACCTACAATTACGCCGAATGCTACGCCCTCTACCTGCGACCTGCCGAACGGCGCCATAAACCTTTCGGTAAATGGCGGCGTGACGCCATATACTTATTTGTGGTCCAATTCAGCCACGACTTCCAGTCTGACCGGCCTGCTGGCAGGACCTTATTCGGTCACGGTCACCGGCGCCAATGGCTGCACCGACGTGGCCGATATAACAGTGCCCAACGACAATCCACCCATCAATGTCAATGCCAGCATTCAACCCAATACCACCTGTAACGGCAATTTCAACGGCAGCATCGACGTGACTGTGACGCCGGGCGGTACGTACACCTACATCTGGTCAACCACTGCCACGACGCAAGACCTAAGCGGTTTGGCGCCCGGAACTTATTCCGTGACCGTGAGCGCCGGCGGAACGTGCACGCAAACTGCCGATTTTACTGTACCCGATGTACCCAACGCGCCGATTGTCAATCAAAATATTACCAGTTCTACCTGTGATCTGCCCAATGGCGCTATCACGTTGAATGTGAGTGGCGGGGTTGCGCCTTATACTTACCTGTGGTCGAACAGCGCTACCACGCCCAGTCTGACGGGGCTCATGGCCGGCACCTATTCCGTTACAGTCACCGGCGCCAATGGCTGCCCCACAACGGTAGACATCACCGTACCGAACAACAACCCGCCGATCAATTTATCTGCCGTGGTTACGGCCAACACAACCTGTCTGGCAGGCAACGGCAGCATCAATCTCAGCGTAGCGCCTTCCGGAAACTACACGTACATCTGGTCGAATACAGCAACGACGCAGGATATCAGCGGGCTGGCGCCTGGCGTTTACCAGGTCACCGTAAGCGCCGGCGGGTCTTGTACGGAGACCGATGCCTATGTGGTGCCGGACAATCCGAACACCCCCAATTTATCGTATAGCAATACCAGTGCAAGCTGCGGTTTGAGCAACGGCTCCATCAATCTGAGCGTGAGCGGCGGAGTAGGGCCGTTTACCTACCTGTGGTCGAATAGCGCGACTTCGCAGGATTTGAACGGCATTCCGGCTGATATTTACGTGGTGACGGTCACCGGCGCCAACGGATGTACGGAGGTAGAAGGCGTGACGATCGATAATTATCAGATTCCGATCAGTATCGACGGATTCGTCACGCCGCAGACCTCCTGTCTGGTCAATAACGGCGCAATCAACATGATTCTCAGTCCGACCAACCTCTCGGTCTTGTGGTCGAACAGCGCAACTTCCGAAGATCTGAGCAATTTGCCGCCCGGAACCTATTCCGTTACGGTGAGCGCCGGCGGTACCTGTACGGAAACCGCCAGTTTTACCGTGGATGATCTGATTGAATATCCGGGGCTTATCGTCGACGTCAGTTCGGCATTTTGCAATTTGCCAAACGGGATGATTGATCTCGAAATTTCCGGCGGACAAGCCCCATACTCCTATCATTGGTCCAATAATGCCGTTTCCCAGGATTTGAACAACCTGCAAGCCGGTGATTACGCCGTTACGGTGACCACGGCGTTGGGTTGTACTTCGGAAACCCAGATCAATGTCCCGGGCAATACCCTGGCGATTTCACCCAATGGCGTGGCCTCCGATAATACGTCCTGCACCACACCCAACGGTTTTATCGACCTGGACGTGCAACCGCCTTTCAACTACACTTACAACTGGTCGAACAACCTGCATACGCCCGATCTCAACAACATACCGGCCGGGACCTACTCCGTTACAATCGTTTTGGGAACTTGTTCGGAGACCGCCAGTTTTGATATTGCAAATGCCGCGGTTGCTCCCAACCTCTCGGCTATTGGTTTGCCCGCTACCTGCGGCCTTAATAATGGCGGTGCAAATGCCACGGTCAGCGGCGCAACTACCCCCTATACCTATTTATGGTCGAATACTGCGACCACCGAAGATCTGAGCAATCTCTCGCCGGGCAACTTTACCCTGACCGTCACGGATTTCTGGGGCTGCTCCGCGACAACTACGGTGACTGTGGTGAATAATAATATTGCTTTGAATATCAGTGGCATATCCGTAGAAAATACCTCCTGCACAGCGCCCAACGGCAGTCTCAACATCACGGTGACGCCGGCCGGCGCTTACAACTACGTTTGGTCCAATACTGCCGTTACGGAGGACCTGAACGGATTATCACCCGGAAATTATACCGTAACGGTCAGTGCCGGCGCGAGTTGCTCCGCATCGGCGACGTATACGGTTGGGAATAATACGCCAAACCCCGATTTGACGGCAGCAGTGACGGCCGCTATTTGCAGCCTGAACAACGGCGCAATCGATTTATCGGTCAGCGGCGCAACCCCACCGTATGGCTATGCCTGGTCGAACATGGCGGCGACGGAAGATTTGAACAGCATTCTTCCCGGAACGTACAGCGTCACCGTAACGGATGCCAACGGCTGTCCGAGCGACACGACCCTGGTTGTGCCCAATAACAGTTCCACCTTCAGTTTGAGCGGCGGCGTAACTCCATTGACCAATTGCGTAAGCCCCAACGGCGCCATCGACCTGACTGTGACGCCGGCCGGGCCGTACACTTACCTGTGGTCGAACAGTCTGACTACCCAGGACCTGAGTAATATTATGCCCGGTACTTACGAGGTCTCCGTCACCGAAACCGGCAGTTGTGTTGCTTCCATTTCATTCATCGTACCCGACAACCGCGGTTATCCCGGTCTGAGCCAGACGATTAGCCCGGAGATTTGCGGTTTGGCCAATGGCGCCGTTGATCTCAACGTTTCGGGCGGAACGCCTCCCTATACTTACCAATGGCTGGGTGGACCTATGACGGAAGACCTCGCCGGTATCACCGACGGCAGTTATGCCGTCACCGTCACAGATGCCAACCAATGCACGGCGACGGCCACGATGAACGTACCGGAAAACAGCGTCAGTTTTTCCCTGAGCGGGGCCGCGACAAACAATACTTCCTGTGTAAACGACAATGGACAAATAGACCTTTCCGTTACACCTGCCGACCCGGGTAATGGACTGGTTTACAATTATTCGTGGTCAAATTCAGGTATAAACCAGGACCTGGCCGGATTGTCGCCGGGCGCTTATTCGGTGACGGTAACGGCGGGTAATACCTGTACAAGCACGGCTAATTTCAATATTACAGATGCAGCAACCGCGCCCAGCCTGACCAATACCGTCACGCCTGCATTTTGTGGCCAGAATAGCGGCGCCATCGATCTGACAACCAGCGGCGGGCAGTCGCCCTATGTTTATTTATGGTCGGAAAACAGTGTTTCGGAAGACTTGATCGGGTTGCCGTCCGGCGGCTATTCAGTTACCGTTACCGGCGCTAATGGTTGCACGACGACCAATAGTTATACCATTCCGGAGAATGTTACGATTCCGACGATAAGCGGAACCAACATGCCGAATTCGTCGTGTATTTCCTCAAACGGCGCGATCGACATTGCTGTTTCCCCGGCGCTGACCTACGCGTACTCCTGGTCCAATTCTGCTTTTTCAGAGGATTTGACAGGTTTGCCGGCAGGTACTTACACGGTGACGGTCAGTGCGGGCGGCGCCTGTACGGCCGAGTCCACTTTTAATGTCGGCAATGATTTGACCCCGGTTTTGCTCGATCATTCGGTTACCGATGTGTTGTGTTTTGGCAACTCCACCGGTGCTGTTGATCTGACGGTTACCAGCGGTATAGCGCCCTTCGTTTTCAACTGGTCGCCGGCTGCGCCGGGCAACCCGGAGGATTTGAATGTTTTGCCGGCAGGTAATTATGCCCTTACCGTGACCGATGCGCTGGGATGCAGCGCCACGCTTTCTCTCACAGTTGCCCAACCGGCAGCCGCTTTGCAGGCGAATTGCAATGCTTCGGGCACCGTAAGTGCGCCGGGTTTGTCTGATGGTTCGGCGATGGTTGCATTGGCGGGCGGCACGCCGCCGTATTCCGTCAGCTGGACGCCCGGGGGCACGCAGAGCAATGTATTTCCCGGCAATTTGAATATTGGCAATCTCGCTCAGGGCGCTTATAGCGTAGCCGTGACGGACGCCAACGGTTGCCCGGTCGACTGCGGATTCAATATCGATCTGATAACCTGCAGCACGGCCGTGGGCTCGATGCAAGGCCAGTCGATTGCGCAATGCGGAACCGGCTGCGTCACGGCAACATACAACCCGGCAGGACAGTATTTGGAAAACAACGATGTGCTGCAGTTCATTTTGCATGAAGGATCAGGCAATCAGATCGTCAATGAAATAGCCCGCAATTCGCAACCCGTGTTTTGTTTCAATTCGGCATTAATGTCCTATGGTACAACGTATTATATTTCAGTAGCTGCCGGCAACAACGATGGCGGCGGGAACGTAGACCTCTCCGATTTTTGCACTGTTATCTCCGATGGAACACCGGTGGTTTTCAGGGAGATACCGGTGGCAGTTATTGCCCCTCCGGCCGCGCTCTCCTGCGCAGTGCTGCAGGTGACGCTGAGCGGAACCTCAAACTTATCCGGCTCGCTTTTCCAGTGGAGCACTGCCAACGGGTTATTAATCGGCAGTACCAATCAGCCCCTTGCAACGGCAGGCGCGGCTGGCCAGTACAGGCTGATTGTGGTGGCGCAAGGCTGTGCAGATACGGTACAAACCCAGGTAGAAGACATCACGAATCACCCCGAGGCCAGTATCGTCGCCAATCCGGACGACGTGCTGGATTGCACGATCGACGAGATTTTGTTGTCGGGCATTTCAGAGGGATCGATGAACCTTAACGTCATTTGGATCAGCAATGGGAATACCTATTCGCCCGGAACCGTCTTGCAGATCGACGAACCCGGAACTTACCAGTTCGTCATTCTGGATACGCTCACGTTCTGCTCCGACACGGCTCATTTGGTGATCAATGAAGACCTGGCATACCCGCCATTGTTCATCAACCCGCCAGCTATACTCACCTGTACCAACACGGCCGTGACCCTGAGCGGGGGCTCTCCTGCGCCCGGTATTTCGTTGAGTTGGGCAACTGTAAACGGTTCAGACACAACAATTATCGGCGCCGGAAGCAACCTGCCGGTCACGATTCCCGGAACCTATCTGCTCATCGGTATTGACCCTGTCAATCAATGCGACAACTCGCTTTCCACTACGGTACAGGCCGACGTCGCGCCGCCGCAAGCGGATGCCGGCGCGCCGTTCGGTATCAAATGTTATGGCGAACAAGCCAATCTTGACGGCAGTGCTTCCGGCGGCGCACCGACGCTCAATTTTGCCTGGTCGAGTTCCGATGGCCTGATTATCAGCGGCAACAATACCGCTGCGCCGCTCATCGGCGAACCCGGCACCTACTCGCTTTTGGTCACCAATCCCGCCAACGGCTGCACCGATACCGACGAGGTCACCATTACGCCCATCGATCCGCAACTGGCCGCTTCGATCATACAGCCCCCTTGTTACGGCGACCGGGGAGCAATCCGGATCGACAGCGTTCTGGGCGGCAAACCGCCGGTTCTGTTCTCTATCGACGGCGGTCAACATTTCAGCGGCCAGACTTACTTTGGGAACCTCGAACCCGCCGTGTACACCCTCACGGCTTCCGATGCCGAAGGTTGCAGCACCTCGCAACAACTGGAGGTTTTGGCAGCCGAAGAGTTTACCCTGATACTTGATCCGCAGGTGACGGTATTGCTGGGCGACTCCTACCAGTTTGATACTCAGATCAATGTGCCGGATTCGGCTATTGCGGCGATACAGTGGACGCCGGCCGACTGGCTCGACTGCAGCGACTGCCTGAATCCTATAGCGACGCCTTATCGCTCCATTCGCTACGAAGTAGAGGCCACTACGGTCAACGGCTGCAAAGACCGGGCGCCCGTGCTGCTTATTGTCGACCGCCGGATCGATGTGTATATCCCGAACGTTTTTTCGCCAAACCAGGACGGCTACAATGATTTTTTCACCGTTTTTGCCGATCCCGAGCGAGTACCCAGGGTCAAGACGCTGCAGGTATTCTCCCGTTGGGGCGAACTGGTGTACGAGCTGAATGATTTTGTGCCCAACAATCCGGGGCTTGGCTGGAACGGCACGCACCGTGGGGAGCCGATGAATCCGGCGGTCTTTGTCTGGTATTGCGTTGTGGAGTTTATCGACGGGACGGAGGCGCTGTACAAAGGCGATGTGACGCTGGAACGATAATTCCTGTAAAAAGAAGAGAGGCTGTCTGACCCCAGACAGCCTCTCTCAAAATTAGCGCCGATTTGCCGGCTTTTATTACTCCGACATGTCCATGGTATGGAATACGTTGAGCACGTCGTCGTCTTCTTCGAGGCGGTCGATGAGTTTGATCAATTGTTCCACTTCGGAGTCGTTCAGTTTTTTGGTCAGAGTGGGAATCCACTCCAGCTGAGCGCTGCTCGGCTCGATGCCGCGGTCTTCGAGCGCTTTTTGCATAGCGCCGAAGTCTTTGAAGTCGGTATAAAGGACCATTTCCTCTTCTTCGGGTTTGATCTCTTCCAGGCCTGCGTCGATCAGTTCGAGTTCCATCTCGTCCCAGTCGCGGCCTTCTGCTTTGACTTTGAAAACCCCTTTGCGGTTGAACATGTAGCTCACGCTGCCGGAGGTACCCAGGGCGCCGCCGCCCCGGTCGAAGTGCATGCGCAAATTGGCCACGGTACGGGTGGGGTTGTCGGTGGCTGTTTCTACCAATACTGCGACGCCATGCGGGCCGTAGCCTTCGTAGACGACCTCCTGGTAGTTTTCCGCATCTTTGCCTGCGGCTTTTTTAATAGCGTTTTCGACGTTGGATTTGGGCATGTTTGCCGCTTTGGCATTTTGCACTGCCACCCGGAGCCGCGGGTTGTAATCAGGGTTTTCGCCACCTGCTTTCACAGCGAGAGCGATTTCACGCCCGATGCGGGTAAATGTTTTGGCCATGCCGGCCCAACGTTTAAACTTGCGTTCCTTCCGGAATTCAAACGCGCGTCCCATGCTTTGGAATTTGATTTAGGAAATGAGTCATTATTAAAGCGGCGCAAAAGTAGGGAATACCTTCGCAAGAAAAAAAGCCACCCATGCGTATGGCTGAGGAATATTTGCCCTGAAATGCCCAACTTTGCGGCGTTTATTTAACCAAAACATGTATTTCCCATGAAAAATGCGTTCTTAGCCTCGATGCTGATGTTGTTGATCGTCCCGATGATGGAAGTAGGTTGTCAGAACACAGAAAGCGCCGGCGCCAAACCGCTGGACATTGAAGTTTCGCCTGCGACCCTCAAAACGGCCGAATGGGCCGACTTCAAATACAACGAAATACTGGCCAAAGCCGCGACCGGCGATTTCAAAGCTATTCAGCAATTCCTCGAGTTTCACAGTATCGTCGACGGCTCCGACGCCCTGGGGCACGGCGTAAGTTGTCTGGAATTAATCCCCGTTGCCGGCGATTTCCAGGTCGCCCGGGTGATTCAGACGCTCAAACCCAATCTTCGCAAGTTGCTGTCCGAACGCCTCGTACTGGCGCAGGGCCGAACGAAAAAAACGGAACTTCAGAAACCCCTCCAGGAATGGGCGCCCGATGTTTGGGCCGCGCTGAACGGCAAACCGCTGCCGGTTGTCCCCGATTCTATTGCCGTCGGTTCGGGACTGAACAAGGGTAAAGAGGCGGTAAACGGACCCGCTGCGCCCCCGGCCGATTCGACGGCTGCACCGGCCGCCAATCCCTCGCAGATTAGCCCGACCGTGCCTGCGCCACCCAAAGATGCCGCTGCTCCCAACAAGCCGGCGCCGCCTCAGCCGCAACCTGCTCAAAAGCCCAAACAATGATGCGACTGGCGATCGTTTCCGGAGTCGCTCTTTTGCTGCTGACCGCTTGTTCGGGCCCTCGCAAAACAAGTAGCAGTGGCAGTGATCTGACGCAACTGGTCGAATGGATGAGCGGCGATTTCAGCAGCCTGGCGCAAAGTCAGCGGGATTCGGATTATTACGACATCCGTCTGCACATCAGGCCAATCTGGCTTCATGACAAAGGCAATCACTGGCTCTACGTCGAACAGGCGATGGCATCGGCCGAAAACAAACCGTACCGACAGCGTATTTATAAAGTGGAGCGCGATGGCGAGGGCTTTAAAAGTATTGTTTACACCCTTCCTGAACCCGGAAAATGGGTGGGGGCTTACAACAACGTGGCCCTGTTCGACGCTTTGAAACCGACAGATCTTTCTTTGCGAGACGGCTGCACAGTTTATTTGGTAAAGAAAAACAAGACCGAATTTTCAGGCGAAACGCGCAGCGGCGATTGCGACAGCAACATTCGAGGCGCTAAATACGCCACTTCCAAAGTCACGATCACCGCTGAAAAATTGCTGAGCTGGGATCAGGGATTCAACGACAAAGGCGAACAGGTTTGGGGGGCGACAAAAGGCGGATATGAATTTGTAAAAATTAAGCATTGACAAAATAACCAGTCCTTCAAATGGCTTTTCGGATCTACACCAAAACGGGCGACAAAGGCGATACGGCGCTTTTTGGCGGGCGGCGAGTCCCCAAAAGCCATCTGCGTGTGGATGCGTATGGCACCGTCGACGAACTCAATGCCTTCATCGGAATGCTGCGCGATACGCAGAACGACGAACACCTTCGTGAGATATTGGCCGAAATACAAAACAGGCTGTTTTCCCTGGGGGCGCATCTTGCCTCCGATCCGGCTAAAAATCCGACCGCGCCCGATTTGAAGGCGGAGGATGTTCAATTGCTGGAATCGGAAATTGACGCCATGGATGCCGTGCTTCCCCCGCTCAAAAACTTCATCTTGCCAGGCGGGCATCTTTCGGTTTCCGTCTGTCATGTTTGTCGCACGGTGTGCCGCCGGGCCGAACGCCTGGTGGTGGCGCTGAGTCGCCGCTCGCCCGTCGATACGCTGGCGATTCAGTATCTGAACCGCCTTTCGGATTATTTCTTTGTGCTGTCGCGTCATTTGGCCCACCAGCTCGATGCCGATGAGGTGATCTGGAAACCGAGAAAAACATAGTTTATTCCGTTTGCACTGGTGAAAAACATACTGCCCGATTTTCATCCGGTAACCTCGGGAGCCGCCGCGATCCCGTTTCGTTCTCCCTGGTTGCTGACAATCGTCTCAGCCTTGCTGGCGACTTTTCTGTTGCCCCAACAGGCGCCTTTTGCCTACCGGTATGCAGTGGGGCAGCCGTGGTCGTACCGGACGCTTTCGTCGCCTTTTGATTACGAAGTGCTTTACCCGGAAGATCAGCGAAAGAACGACCTCGACAAAGTTGCCTCGGAGCACGGGCCTTATCTGCTGGCCAACCCGGCAACGCCCCGGGCCGGCAAACAGAAACTGGCGGAATTACTCACCGAACAAACCCGCGTAAGTCGGCACGATCCGCAATTCGCCGATCTGGTGGCCAACCCGGGGGCGTATGAGGCGTATGGCGCCCGTTTGCTGGACGATATTTATGCCAGGGGCATCGTTGCGCCCGAAACCGAAGTCTTTTTACGGGAACAAGCCGGACGTTACGTGTACGTTGTCGAGGGCAACGACATTCGCCAGACCAAACTGGCCGACTTGCTTACCCTGGAAAAAGCCCGCGACGTGCTGAGTGATTCTCTTCCTTTCAGCCAGCTCCGCCAGCCGGAGATGCTGTTGCCTTTGCTCGAAAAAACGCTGGAGCCCAATCTTGTCTTTACCGATTCGCTTACGCGCGCGGCATTGCGGCAAAAACGGGCATCGGTGCTCAGTACGGGGATCGTGGTGCGAAAAGGCGAGGTCATCGTGTCGCACAACGACTTGATTACCCCGGAGACCGCGCAAAAACTCGACTCGCTGGCGCGCCGTTACGAACAACCCGGCGGCTGGCAAAAACTCGCGGCTTATTTCATCCTGTCTCTTTTGCTGTTTGGTGCATTCTTCACGGCCCTTTGGCAGCGCGCACCGGAAGTTTTTGACATTAAAGAAAAATTATGGTTGCTGCCGGCCTTGTCGCTGAGCGCCGTATTGTTGGTCAATCTTACCCAGCAATTTGCCGCCGCTGCGCCACTCATGCTGCCTTTGGCTGGGCTCCCGCTGGTACTCTCCCGCTACCCTCGACCGGTAGGTTTGGCGATTTGGGCCGTGGTAATTCTACTGACCGGATTTGCGCTGGACTGGGGTGTGGCCTGGATAATGATTCAAACTGCCGGCTTTCTCGTTGTGTTACTCCTCCCGGCTGCTAAAAACTGGCAAGGCGCCCTGTTTACGAGCCTTGTACTTTCCGTAACCGGCGGCCTGTCCTGGCTGGCAACATGCTGGGCCGGCAGATTGCCGCAACCCTTGCAAAGCCCCGATGTGTTGCTGTTTTTGGTGTTGGCGGCAGCGCTGACGAGTGTAATGGCGTGGGTGAAGTGGGGCAAAAACGATTAAGATTTGTCCGTTGCGGAGTGCACAACCGCTTGTTGGTTCAAGTCGTCCCGGATTTCACGAAATGGCGCAGAGACACAGAGATCGCTTCTCTGTGCCTCTGCGTGAAATTTAGTGGTTATACCTCGCGCTGTTGAGTGTTCAGCATAGTGGGCTCATAAACCCGATAAACTTTATCAACCGCATCAACCCCTTTTCAATTGTAAAACGGATTCTGTTCCAGTCGGCCATCGGTCAGGTCCACTTCCGTTTGCGGGATAGGCAGCAATTCGTGCTTTCCGGGGGTAAAATTCACCTTTCCGGCCGCCTGCATGGCGGTAGCGGCGCGGCCCCAGCGGAGCAGGTCGAACCAGCGTTGTTGCTCCATGGCCAGTTCAACGCGTCGTTCGCGGTAAATGCGTTCGCGGAGTTGGGTCTGGTCGGTGATGGTCACGTCGGGCAACAAACCCGGCAGCGGCACCGGACTGGAATCGCGGGCACGCTTGCGCACTTTGTTGAGATAAGGCAGGGCCTCGGCCGCCTTGTTGTTTTCGTTGAGGGCTTCGGCTGCCAAAAGCAGGATGTCGGCATAGCGAATCACACGAATGTTGCCGGGGCCGTTGTCCTGCAATCCAGGGTGTGAAGGCACCCAGGCTTTTTTGTTGTAACGCGGCTGGAAAATCTGCGGATTGGGCTGCACAACCGTGCCATCGGGCAACTGGTCGCCTTCGTATATGATCGTTGCCTTGCGGCGCGGATCGAGACTGTTTTCATACGAGGCGATCAGGTTGTCGGAGGGGCGATTGAAGCCCCAGCCAAGGTTGGGTACGCCGCGAACGCCCTGCACCATGTTGTAGGGTGAAGAACCGGGGCCGGCTGATTGTTGCGTGGGCAAAGCAACTGCCTGGATTTCAAAAATCGATTCGATGCCGTTTTCTCCGGCCTGCGTAAATACGTCGCTGTATTTGGGCATCAGGTCGTAACGGCCCGAGTTGATAATGTCGAGACACAGGATTTCGGCCTGTGCGTAGTCTTTTTCCAGCATGTACAATTTGGCCAGCAAAGCCTGGGCCGCGGCTTTGGTTACCCGTCCTTTGTCTTGTGCCGGGTATTCCTCTTTGTGCGGCAGTACGTTGATGGCGTCTTTCAGATCCTGTTCGATCTGGGCGTATACGTCGCTGACCGGCTGGCGGGTTTGCGCGTAGTATTCGTCCGACTGGAGGGTTTTGGTGATAACCGGCAGTTTGCCAAACCATTGTACCAGCAGGAAATAACTGTAGGCGCGTAAGAACTTGCTTTCGCCCACGAGGCGATCGCGCAGAGCAGGGTCCATGTCGACCTTGGGCACGTTTTCGATGGCCAGGTTGGCGCGTGCGATGGCGCGGTAGTAGCCGCGATACACGGCGCTGAAATAATTGTTTGACGCATCGAAGGCGAAATTGTCGATATCGGCCAGCGGCGGCTGGTCGTCGGGGATAGAACCCTTGTCGGCATCATCGCTGATAATATCGGTGACGCCCAGATAGCCGAGTGCGATGCAGTCGAACGAGCGGAATTGCTCGTACACGGCATTGGTGGCCTCGATGGCCTGTTCGGGTGTTTGGAAAAATTTGTCAAACGTCAGCTCGCCCGGCGGTTGGCGGTCGAGAAAATCCTTCTGGCAGGCATTGGCGGTCAGCAGGATCAGGACGGCGGAAAGGAGAATTTTACTTTTCATATTGACAATCAATTTCTTTTAAAGAAAAATGATGGTTTCATCTGTTCATCTCAGAACGTAACATCCAGACCGAACAAATAGGTTTTGCTCATTGGATAATTCAAAAAGTCGATACCCACGGCATAGGGGCTGCTGCCCGGAAATTCGGGCGACCAGCCGGAGTATTCCTGACGGGTCCAGAGGTTGGTGCCGCTGGCGTAAAACCGCGCGCGGGAAACGCCGATGCCCGACAACCAGTTTTTGGGGAAAGTGTATCCCAGCATAATGCTGCGCAGGCGCAGGAACGATCCGTCTTCGATCCAGTGGTCCGAAACGCGGGTGTTGTGTTTGAAGCGATCCTGATCCATCGAGGCGACGGTATTGCTGGTGCCTTCGCCTGTCCAGCGGTCATCGTAGAATACTTGTTCCCAGTTGTTGACGGCAAAACGGGTTTGAATCGCCTTGGCGTTCAGCACTTTGTTGCCGCTTACGCCGAAAAAGTCGATATTGAAGTCGAACCCGTACGCTTCGATACCGGCCGAGAACCCGTAAGTCAGGGTCGGGATCGGGCTGCCCAGATACGTACGGTCTTCGCTGCTTAGAATCGAGTCGCCGTTGATGTCGGCGTAGCGGAAATCGCCTGGTTGTTCGTCGCCGAAGGTGGGATATTTTTCAATCTCGTCTTCGTTTTGAAACACGCCTTCGACCTTATAACCATAAAACCCGCCGATCGGTTGCCCCACCACGGTGCGGGTGGCGAAACCCTGACCGAGGTCGGCTGCCAGGATTTCGGATTTGGCCTGGTTCAGCTTCATAACTTCATTATCGACGGTAGAAAGGATGAAGCCTAGGTTGTACGACACCTTGCCTTTGGTTTCACGCCAGTTGACCGTGAAATCCCAGCCGCGGTTGCGCACCTGGGCGGAGTTGACCACCGGGGTAGCCTGCGAGCCGACGTATTCCGGGATCGGCAAATCGGCCAGAATGTCGAAAGTGAATCGGTTGTACCAGTCGGCTTCCACCGTCAGGCGGCCGTTGAGTACGGCAAGTTCCAAACCCACGTCGGTCTGACGGGCGGTTTCCCAGGTGACGCCGGCGTTGGAGTAGTTGATAAGCGTGGCGCCGGATTGCACGGTATCGTTGAAAGAACTGTACAGTTCGTCGGTTATCACGCCCAGCGAAGGATACTCGGAGGTTTTATCGTTGCCAACGATACCCCAGGAGGCGCGCAATTTCAGCCGGTCGAAGATTTTCTGGTTGGCCATAAAGGGCTCCTGTGCCACGTTCCAGCCTACGGCTGCGGAGGGGAAATAACCCCAGCGGTTGCCTTTGGCGAAGCGGGAAGAGCCGTCGGCGCGCAACGAAGCCGTGACGAGGTAGCGGTCGTAGAAAGTGGCGTTGGTGCGGAAGAGGAAACTCATCATGGCCCATTCCGTGATGCGTTCGCCGTTGGGCTGGAGCACGTTGTCGATCGTGTTGCGGCGTTTGAAACGGTTTTCCTGGGCGGTCTGGCCGGCCAGTACGTTGAGGTACAGCTTGTCGAATTCGCGGTCGTAGGTCAGGGTGTTTTCCCAGAGCCAGTTGCGAATTGTAATGCTGTCGCGGCTGGTGCGCGGGATTTCGTTGCGTTGCGAGGTAGAGACTTCAAAAGCCGGCTCGAAGTAGTATTCGCGCTCGTCGCGGCGGTCGAAGCCGAAATTGCTCCGGAAGGTGAAGTGTTTGGCAAACTTGTAATCGCCGTACACGGTGCCTACCCAGCGGTTGCGACGCTGGTGCTGGTCATTTTTATAAAAAAGGTCAGCTGCCGGGTTGCCCAGTGCCTGTCCGAAACTGGTGGGATCGGTGAAGTCGCCGGTGCTGTCGCGTACCGAAAAAACAGGCGGAATCCGGTAAGCCGAGCCGATCACGCCGCCGCCCACGCTGTTGTTCAAGCTGGTGGAGTAGGCGAGATTGGTGCCGATACGCAGGTTTTTCAACACCGGGTATTCGCCATTGAAACGACCGGTGTAACGGTCGAAGCCCGTTTCTTCGACGATGCCCTGCTGGTTGAAATAGTTGCCGGACAAATTGTACTGGAGTTTTTTCCAGCTGCCGTTTACGCTCAGTTGCACATTGGCCATCGGCGCATCGCGGAAAATGACGTCCTGCCAGTTCGTTCCTTCGCCCAGCGCGGCCGGGTCGGGGAAACGGGTTGTGTCGCCCGTGGATTCGGTGTACAGCTGGGCAAATTGAGCGGCGTTGGACAGCGGCAGGTAACGGTCGATTTGCTGAATGCCATAGGAAGTATTCAGATTGAACACGGCCTTGCGGTCTTTCCTGCCTTTTTTGGTCGTAATGATGATTACGCCGTTGGCGCCGCGGTTGCCGTACATGGCGGTGGCGGAAGCGTCTTTGAGCACTTCGATCGATTGCACGTCCTGCGGGTTGACAAAAGAGGCGTTGTCGAGCAGCATCCCGTCGACCACGTACAGCGGGTTGGCATCGTTGAGCGTGCCGGTACCCCTGATGCGCACGGTGCCGCCGGCGCCGGGTTCGCCGCTGGCGGGCGTCACGTACACCCCTGCGATCTTTCCTTGCAGGGCCTGATCGACTGATGCGGTGGGAATCCGCTCGATGTCTTTGGATTTGACGGTGCCGACCGAGCCGGTCAGGTCGCTTTTCTTCTGCACGCCATAGCCGACGACGACGATTTCCTCGATCAGGGCGTTGGGCGCCATGGCGATGTTGAGCGTCGTTTGGCCGGCAAGTGGTACCGTCTGGTCGGCGTAGCCGGTGTAGCTGACGACCAGCGTAGCGCCGGCGTCAGGCAAACTAAGGCTGAAAGCGCCATTGAAATCGGTGATTGCGCCGTTTGTCGTGCCTTGAACGCGTACGCTGGCGCCGATCAGGGCTTCACCGGTTTCGGCATCGGTCACCGTGCCGCTGATACGCACCTGGGCGCTGACAAGACCCGTCAGCAATAAAGCCAGCGCACTCAAAAACATGCGTTTTCTGGCCAGAATTGATAAAAAGTGCTTCATATGAAAACGGTTTTATTTTAAATTTTAGCGGTTTAATGTTGTGGCTGACACACGCTTATTCGGTCATCGTCACCCTTACCGATTTTAATTCAGCAGAGTTGCCGCCTATCATCAGGTCGAAATCGCCCGGCTCGGAGCCAAAACTCATGTCGCGCCGGTAAAAACTCAATTCCTGGTCGGTGATGGTAAACCGGATTTCTTTCGACTGTCCTGCCGGGATCATCACTTTTTGGAAACCTTTCAGTTCTTTCACCGGCCGGGTGACGGAGCCAATCAGGTCTCGGATGTAGAGTTGTACGACTTCCTCGCCGTCGCGCGAGCCGGTGTTTTTTACATTCACCAATACCTGCAGGGTTTGACCTTTTTTAAAGGTTGTTCTGTTCACTTTGGGCTCATCGTATTCGAAGGTCGTATAACTCAGTCCGAAGCCGAAGGGATACTGCGGCGAGTTGGGTGAATCGATATACTGGGTGGTCCATTTGGAGTTTGGATCGTAGGGCCGTCCGGTGCTTTTTTCATTATAAAAAACGGGTACCTGTCCGACAGAGCGGGGGAACGACATGGGCAACTTGCCCGAAGGGTTGTATTCGCCCAGTAAAACGTCGGTCAGGGCGTTGCCGGTTTCGGTGCCCAGCCACCAGGCTTCCAGGATAGCCGAAGCGCTGCCGATGAGCTGCGGAAAAACCAGCGGCCGGCCGTTCATGAGTACGACTACCACGGGTTTCCCGGTGCCGGCAAGTTCCTGCACGAGTTCTTCCTGTACGCCGGGCAGATTGAGTTCGGTCCGGGAAGCCGCTTCTCCGCTCATTTGCGCTTTTTCACCTATGGCCACCACGATGACGTCGGCTGCTTTGGCAATTTTGACGGCTTCGGCAAACCCCGATTTGTCGTGACCATCCAGTTCGCAGCCTTTTGCGTAGGTGGTTTGAATGCCGGCAGAGCGCAGGCCTTCGCGCAGACTGACGCAGTCGTTGAAATTGCCTGCAGCACACCAGTTGCCGATGAGTTCGGTTTTATTATCGGCCAGCGGACCGATCAGTGCGACCTTCTGGTTGCGGTTGAGGGGCAGTACGTTTCGCTCGTTTTTCAGCAATACAATGCTTTTTCGCGATACGTCGCGGGCGGCAGCGCGGTGTTCGGCAGAAAGGATCGTTTTTTTCTCCCGGTCGGTATCGCAGAATTTGTACGGATCATCGAAAAGTCCCAGATCGAATTTGGCTTGCAGGATACGCCGGACGGCATCGTCGATCGCCTGCATGGGTACTTTGCCTTCTTTTACCGATTGTGCCAGAAAACGCTGGTAGGCAGCACTTTGCATGTCCATGTCCACCCCGGCGTTAACGGCCAGTTCGCCCGCTTCTTTTTCATTGGCAACCACGCCGTGAAGAACCATTTCATTGATCGAGGTATAATCGGTCACTACAAAACCTTTGAAGCCCCATTCATTTCGCAGGATGTCGGTGAGCAGGTATTTATTGCCGGTGGCGGGCACGCCGTCGTAGTCGTTGAAAGAGGTCATTACCGTGGCAGCGCCGGCCTTTACGGCGGCTTCGTAGGGCGGCAGGTAGTAATCGCGGAAGAAGCGTTCACTCATGTCGACCGTATTGTAATCGCGGCCAGCCGTACCTGCGCCGTAGCCGGCGTAGTGTTTCACACAGGCCATAACTGCGTCGGTCTGACCAATTCCTTTGCCCTGGAAACCCCGTACACGGGCTTCCGCGATGCGGCATCCCAGCCAGGTGTCTTCGCCGGCGCCTTCCATTACGCGTCCCCAGCGCGGATCGCGGGAGACATCGACCATCGGGGCGAAGGTCCAGTGCAACCCTGCTGCCGATGCTTCGGTTCCGGCCACGCGGGCCGATTTTTCTATCGCCGCAAGGTCCCAGCTGGCTGCTTCGCCGAGCGGTATCGGGAAGATGGTTTTGTAGCCGTGAATGACGTCGTATCCAAAAATAAGAGGGATGTGCAGACGGGTTTCTTCAACGGCAATACGCTGCAATTCGCGGGTAAATGCCGTGGTATGGCTGTTGAACAACGCGCCGCAATTCCCTTTCCGGATATCGTTTTTGTACCCTTCGCGGATCGTCGGACCGGTGCTACCCCAATCGGTCGTATAAAGCGTCATTTGACCGATTTTTTCTTCGAGGGTCATTTGTGCGAGCAATTTTTCAACGCGCGGATCGAAGGTCGTCCCGTTGGCAGTTGCGTCTTTGTTTAAAACAAAACCCATGATGCCAGCCATAGAAACAACGGCAAAAAGGACCAACAGAATATGTGTTTTTTTCATGTTATTAATTTGAAAATCAATTAAGTAAGTAAATGATTGGAGTGCCGCTGCTTAGAGCATGTTTAAATTTCAGTCACCGGGCTCCAAGCGACAAATTTTGTTTCAGGCTTCGTTAAAATTTTCGCCATAGGCACCCGGCTATGGCTGCAAATTTTGCCTTGCCTGAAACAAAATTTGCTCGCTTTCGCCTCGGCACTGAAATTTAAACATGCTCTTA
>JAEUUU010000013.1 GCA_016787345.1 Saprospiraceae bacterium
TTTCGCCCTACTTCTTTTTCAGATGGTTTCGGGTTGTCCCACCGGCCGAAACAACCCAAGGAAATGTTGCATCAACCAGCCATGTATAGCCGGGAGACGTGCGGGGTAACCCAAAACCGGAAAAAATTTTTTAACGGGAAGAATTCAGTGCGTCGAGCAAGTGTTGCGCCTCTGCTTGCAATGCGCTGGCGGGGTTTTCGGCAAGGGGTGAGAGAAGTTCTCTGGCCTCCGCCACCCTCCCCGCCTGTACCTGTGCAAGCGCCGTATACCAGCGTGCTTTCTCACCCAGATTGGCATGGCCGGCAAGCATTTGCAGGGTTGCGATGGCGTCGTCGGGGTGGTCGGTGGCCAGGTAGGCGCAACCGAGGTAAAGAAGTAATACGCTATCGCGCGGGGCGCCTTGTTCCCACTCTTTTTTCAACAAAGGGATGGCTTCGTCGTACTTTTTGAAAGCATAGGCCCGGCGGGCCGGCGAAACGGCGGCGCTGTCGGGCGCGCTCATGGTAAAGCCCGGTACGCGTTCGGGGCGGAAAAATTCGGCGGCAATCTGTTTGTAGCCGCTGTCGGGCGGTGTTTTTGCGGAGGAAAGCCATTGTTTGCCCAGCCACACGACGATGCCGGCAAAGGCGGCCACGATCACCAGCCGGCTCCACAGCGGCAGCCGCTCCCAGAAGTTGAGCGGTACGGCCGGGGGCAGTTGTGCCTGCCATTGGTCCAGCGTGCCGGCCATTTGTTGTTCGCGCAGGGTTTGCTCGGCGGCGGCCAGTGCGAGCCATTCCAGTGCGGCCTGCCGGAAAGCCTGATCGTCGCGGAGCGCTTGCTCGAGCGCCGCACGCTGCCCTGCCGGAAGCCGGTCGTGGCGGTAGGCGTCCAGATCGGCCAGTTCGCTTTCGGTTAGTGTTCGCATCGTTCAGGCTTTTTTTCGGTTGACAAATAACAATTGCCGCAGTTTTTCCAGACACTTCCAACGGGCGGTTTTCACGGAATCCGTGTTTTTGTAAGCGGTTCGTTCGGCAATTTCGCGATCCGGCAAATCGAATTGAAAACTCATGGTCAGCAGTTCGGTACAAGGCATACCCAATTGGGCGATACCTTTTTCCACGCGTTGCAGGATCAACTCCTGGTCTTCCGTTTCAAAAGGATTTTCGGCGGGTGAAATCGCGGAAAGAAACTCGTCCAGTCTGGATTGCCGGCGGGTTTCGCCGCGCGCCATGGCCAGCCACTGGTTTTTTCCGATCTGAAAAAGATAGGTTTTCAAGCCAGACCAGAGTTGCTGCAGGCGGCCTGATTCGAGGTTCTGGTAAAAAGCCAGCACGGTTTGGTTGTACACCTCTCCTGCAAGGTGTGCCGGGCAACCTTGTTTTTGTATCCAGCGCGAGAATTCCGGCCAAAACGTTTTGTACACCCAGGCATAAGCGCTTTGATCGCCTGCCCGGCAACGCTCCACGGCCTCCTTTTCAGTCATTCATCTGGTATTTAATAGCCAATGTGCTGGAAAGGTAAGTCGAGGGTGTTATAAAAACTTCCCGTCCCGGTAAATCAACTCCCCGTCCGCCCAGATTTCTCCGCCCTGCGTCATGTCGGTGATCATGTCCCAGTGTACGGGCGATTCGTTTTTGCCGCCGGTTTGCAGGTAGCTCTGCCCGATGGCCAGGTGCACCGTGCCGCCGATTTTTTCGTCGAAGAGGATGTTTTTGGTCATCCGGTTGATGCCGTAGTTGGTGCCGATTGCCGCCTCGCCGAAGCGGCGCGTGCCGGGCAGGGTAAAGATGTAGTCGAGAAACTCCTGGCCCTGGCTGGCTTCCCATTTTTCAATGTAGCCGTCTTTTACCCAAAGCGTTACGCCGTCGACCTCGTTGCCCTGGTAGAGGCAGGGCAGGGAAAAATGCACCGTGCCGTTTACGGCGTTTTCGACCGGGCTGGTGTACACCTCGCCCGAGGGCATGTTGGTCTGGCCATCGGAGTTGATCCAGGTGCGGCCGGCGGTGGAGAAGCTGAGGTCGGTGCCCTGGGTCACGTAACGCACGCTGGAGCAGGCGTTGAGGTGATCGACGATGCGCTGCTGTTCGGCGCGCACGTTGAGCCATCCGGCGATGGGGTCTTCTTCGTAGAGTTTGCAGGCGGAAAAGACGAAGCGTTCGTATTCTTCCAGGCTCATACCGGCTTCGCGCGCGGCGGCCTCGGTAGGAAACTGGCAGAGATTGCGGCGCAGGCGGCGGTCGGCGGTGCGGGCAAAATAGGCCTTGTTGGCCGGCGTCATCGTTTCCTGCCGAATCTTGGCGCGTTCGGGATCGACGCCCGCGTTTTCACGCAGGTTGTAGGGCGCGCGTACGTTGAGGTAGCAGTCGAACTGCTCCATGGCCAGCGGAAAAACCGTCGGCGGCGTGCGCAGCGCTTCCTGGCTGGCGTGTTCGAGCAATATTTTTTCTTTTTCCGGAAAGGCCCAGTCGAACTCGACCAGCGCTGCGCCGGCATCGAGGCATTCGCGGTACACTTCGCGCAGCAGGGGTTCGGCCAGGAAAGTGCTGCTGAGCAATACTTTGTCGCCGGCTTTTACCTGCAGGCAATAATGGGTGAGCAAACGGGCGTATTTCTGGAGAATGGTAGACATAGCAACGAATTTTAACCACAAAAGTAGAAATCGCCCGTTCATCCAATCGCCCAATCAGCAACATAAAACATTTCGTTTAATTTTACCCCCGCAGGGTTTAATACCCTACTTTTGCCCAAAGCTGCCAGGCCATGCATTATCTCGACGAACTCAATCCCGTACAACGCGCCGCCGTAACGGCCACCGAAGGTCCCGTGCTGGTGATCGCAGGCCCGGGTTCGGGCAAAACCCGCGTACTGACCTACCGCATCGCGCACCTGCTGGAACAAGGCGTGGCTCCCTGGGAAATTCTGACCCTGACCTTTACCAACAAGGCCGCGCGGGAGATGAAAGAGCGTATCGAGAAGGTGGTCGGGCCCAAGGTGCAATCGGTGTGGGCCGGCACTTTTCACTCCATTTTTGCCCGAATTTTGCGCGCAGAAGCGTCAAAAATCGGCTTTCCGGGCAGTTTTTCCATTTACGATACCGACGATACGACCAGCCTGTTGCGCGCCATCATCAAGGAAATGAACCTCGACCCGAATGCCTACAACGCCTCGGCCATCCGTTCGCGCATTTCCATTGCCAAAAGCAACCTGTTGTCGCCCAAAGCTTACCGCGACAACGAAGAGATGATGCAGCAGGACCGCCAGGCCAAGCGCCCCTATCTGGTTGATATTTATGAAAAATACGTGGCCCGTTGCCAGCGCGCCGGCGCCATGGATTTCGACGATTTGTTGTTTCAGTTGTACCGCCTGTTTCGCGACAACCCCGACAACGTGGTCGACAAATACCGGCGCAAATTCCGCTACATCCACATCGACGAGTTTCAGGATACCAACTTTCTCCAGTACGCCATTCTGCGCCGCCTGCTGAAATACGAGGGCGGTTCGGAAAACGTATTCGTCGTGGGCGACGACGCGCAGAGCATCTACGCCTTCCGGGGCGCCACGATCGACAACATCCTCGATTTTGAAAAAGACTACCCTAATCTCAAAGTTTTCAAACTCGAACAAAACTACCGCTCCACCCACCACATCGTCTCGGCAGCCAACGAGGTGATCTCGTTCAACCGCAAACAGCTGCAAAAAACGATCTGGACCGACAAGGAGGGTCGCCAGAAGATCAAACTCGTGCGCTGCATGACCGACGACGAGGAAGCGCGCCGCGTGGCCGATCTTATTCTCGAACAAAAGAACCGGTACCACCTCCCCAATTCGGAAATCGCGATTTTGTACCGCACCAATGCGCAGAGCCGCAAGTTTGAAGAGCACTTACGGCGCCTGAACGTGCCCTACCGGGTGTTTGGCGGCACCTCGTTCTACCAGCGCAAGGAGGTCAAAGATTTTGTGGCTTACCTCCGCCTGGCCGTCAACCCCAACGACGAAGAAGCCCTGCGCCGCGTCATCAACGTACCCGCCCGCGGCATCAGCGATGCGACGGTAGACAAGCTGACCAGCCTGGCCAGCGTGAAAGGACTGCCGGTTTGGGAAGCCATGCTGCTGCCCGATCTCGACGTGACCGACCGCGCGCGCAAGTCGCTGGCCGTGTTTCGCAACATGGTGGAAGAATGGCGCGGCCGCGTCGCTACCGACAATGCCTACCGCCTGGCCGCCGACATCCTGAAACGCTCCGGCCTGTTCGATTCGCTCAAAAGCGACACCAGCCCCGAAGGTATCGGCCGCCTGGAAAACGTCAATGCCGTGCTTGACGCCGTGTCGGAATTTGCCGACAACCCTACCCTGCTCGAAGACGATTTCAACGACCCCACGCTGGCCGATCGCACCCACGACCGCAGCCTGGCCGCCTATCTCCAGACCATCACCCTGCTCACCGACGCAGATGAAAACTCCGGCGAACGCGATTTTATCACCCTGATGAGTACCCACGCGGCCAAGGGACTGGAGTTCAACAGCGTATTTATCACCGGCCTGGAACAAAACCTTTTTCCTTCTTTTATGTCGATGGACGACCCCAACGGCCTCGACGAGGAACGCCGCCTGTTTTACGTGGCCATCACCCGGGCCAAGGAGTTTTTGACCATCAGTTATGCACAAAACCGCTATCGTTTCGGCCAGATACGCGTGAGCGAGCCCTCCCGTTTTCTGGAAGAAATTGACACGCAGCACTACGAATTGCTCAGCGGCATCGGGGCCAGCCGGCCCGCTCCGCCAGCGCCGGTGGGTTCGGCGCGCGCCAGTTTGAGCGGCAACTTTGCCTCGCCGCGCGCCCGTGCCCAGGCCCGTGCCGCGCAGGCGCCGGCCGTCGACCCGAGCGGGTTCAAAGCTTCGCCGCCCGAGGCAATTGTGCCGGGCGCCACGGTAATGCACCTCAAATTCGGGCAGGGCAGGGTCACCAGCGTGGAAGGTCCGCGCGACAACAAAGTAGCCACTATCCAGTTTCAGGGCGATGAGTTGCCCGAACGCCGGATTGTGCTGAAATTCGCCAAACTTCAAGTGTTATAAATCATGGACAACAAGACCGAAAACTTTTGGCGCATCCTCCACATCAATCAGGAAATGAGCCGCTATTCCGATACCAAGGCCACGGCAGTGCTTTCAGTGTGCGGTATTCTGATTACCCTGGCCTTCTCCAATACTCAGGCGATTTTTACCTCCGAACTCAACCCCTGGGTTTTGTCTGTGATGATTCTGGTGCCGGGCTTCACGGCACTGATGTCCATTTATCACGCGTTTCGCAGCATTCATCCGCGTATTATTTATCAAAAAGAGACTTCTTTCCTGTTTTTTGGCTCGATTGTACGCGAATTCAAGGATGCGGAGCATTATTACCAGGCTTTGAAAGACGAACTGGATACGGAGCGCAGCATACTCGACGACCTTGCTCATCAAATCTACATCAATGCCGGGCTCGCTCAAAAAAAGTTCCGGGACGTACGCTACTCCATTTTTTATTTTGCCGGTACCATCGTGATTTTGTTGTTCGAATTTATCGGCTATTTGCTCGTCGGCTTGCACGGTTAGCGGCTACACGCGCGCCAGCGCTTCAAAAAAAGCGGTCAGTTTTTGTTCGTCCAGTCGGCCTTCGGTGCGCACCCCGCTGCACAGGTCGAGGCCCCAAGGTTGCACGGCATCCACGGCGGCGCGTACGTTGTCGGGGCGCAGGCCGCCGGCCAGAAACACGGGAACGTCGGCTTGCTCCACAATTTGCCGGCTGATGGCCCAGTTGTGTACCCGGCCGGTTCCGCCGAGTTCTTTTACGGCCAGTTTGGGGTTGCCGGAGTCGAGCAGCAAGGCATCGACCCGCGGCGCGATGGCCAGGGCCTCGTCGAGACTGGCCTCATCGACCACATGAATCACCTGCACCAGGGCAATGCCCGGCAATGCCGCGCGCAATTCGGCATAAGAGCCGCTGGTCAAAGCATCCACGATTTGCACGGTATTGGCGCCGGTGGCCTGCTGGTGGGCGGCGATAAGGGCCGTATCGGTGCGGCTAGTGAGCAGGAAAGTAGCAATCGGCGGGGGCACGGAGCGGGCAATCGCGCGGATCGTATCATCGGAGATGACGCCGGGGCCGCTGGGCATTTCGGCGACGAGGCCGAGCGCGGAGGCGCCGGCGCGGATGGCGGTTTGGGCTTCCTGCGGGGAGGAGATGCAGCAGATTTTGACTTTGGGGAGTAACATAAATCTTTATTTCAACCGGGATAAAAAAGGAGAATCGCCTAAGTGAGTGGCCGGATGATCAAACATTCTCCAAGTTCAAGGTATTGCACTTCATTCAAAATGATAAAGGCTAACAAGTTGCCAGTCAACTTATTAGCCTTTCTGTTTGAGGTATCGAGCGGATTCGAACCGCTGTAGCAGGTTTTGCAGACCTGTGCCTAACCACTCGGCCACGATACCATCGTGTATTTAAACGGAGCGCAAAGATAAGGGGAATTCCGCCGATACAGCAAGTGGGATAAAAAGTTTTTTGTGCGTAGCGTTGGCGTAGTCCGAAGTTAGTGATTCCGCCAAAACCTGCCCTATATTTGGCCGCCTTAACCAAAGCCAAGTTTTGTTTGGTCAATGGTTTTTTCACCAAAAATTTCTTCCTGAATCAATGGGCAATCAACTACAAAACTTAGACTACCTTGTCTTTCTGGCTTATTTCCTGATCGTGGCCGGTTACGGCTACTGGATTTACCAGCGCAAAAAAACAGCCAATGCCAGCGCCACCGATTTCTTTCTGGCCGAAGGCGCCCTGACCTGGTGGGCCATCGGGGCTTCGCTGATCGCCTCCAACATCAGTGCCGAGCAGTTTATCGGTATGTCGGGTTCGGGTTTTGCCATGGGCCTGGCCATTGCTTCCTACGAATGGATGGCGGCAGCCACCCTGCTGGTCGTGGCCGTGTTTTTTATGCCGGGCTACATCACCAACCGGATTTTTACCATGCCGCAATTCCTCGAAAAGCGGTATAGCCCGCTTGTAGCGACCATGATGGCCGTGTTCTGGCTGTTGGTGTACGTGTTTGTCAACCTGACTTCGATTCTGTACCTGGGCGCTATCGCCGTCTCGACGATCTCCGGGTTCAGCTTTACGGCCTGCGCCGTGTTTCTGGCAGTATTTGCCATCATCATCACGCTCGGCGGTATGAAGGTGATCGGTTACACCGATGTGATTCAGGTGGCAATTCTGGTACTCGGCGGCCTGGCCACGACTTACCTCGCCCTCGATCTGGTCGCCCAGCAATTTGGCAGCCAGGGTATGTGGACGGGCCTGGGCCTGCTGCGCCAGCAAGCGCCGGAGCATTTTCACATGATTTTCGACGAATCCAATCCGCACTATAAAGACCTGCCCGGGCTTACCGTGCTCGTCGGCGCTATGTGGATCGCCAACCTCAACTACTGGGGCTGCAACCAGTATATCACGCAGCGTGCCCTGGGCGCCAACATCAACACGGCGCGCAACGGCCTGCTGTTTGCCTCTTTCCTGAAGTTGCTGATGCCGATTATCGTGGTCATCCCGGGCATTGCCGCTTATGTATTATACCAAAAAGGCCTGTTCCAGGCTGAAATGGTCAATGCCGCGGGTGAGGTGAAACCCGACAGAGCTTATCCCGTATTGCTCAATCTGCTCGGGCCGGGCCTCAAAGGGCTTTCATTTGCCGCCCTGACCGCGGCCATCGTGGCTTCACTGGCCGGTAAAGCCAATTCGATCGCGACGATCTTTACTCTCGACATTTATAACAAATACATGGACAAAACGGCCGGCGAAGCCAAACAGGTACGAATCGGCCGCTACGTCATCATCGTGGCCATGATTATCGCCGTGCTGGTGGCGCCGCAACTGCAGAAACTCGAACAGGGCTTCCAGTTTATCCAGGACTTTACCGGCCTGATTTCGCCCGGCGTGGTGGCCATCTTCCTCCTGGGTTTCTTCTGGAAACGCGCCACCGCCAATGCTGCACTGGTCGCTGCTCTGGTCACCATTCCGCTCGGTTTTGCTTTCAAGGCCTGGTTGCCCCAGGTGCCTTTCCTCGATCGAATGGGCTGGGTATTTCTTGTTTTGGTCGCCCTTATGGCCGTCATCAGTCTGGTCGATCCGAAAAGCAAGGATAACCCCAAGGCTATGCGGGTGGATACGGATATGTTCCGCACCTCGCCCAGCTTCACCCTTGGCGCCCTGATCGTGATCGGCGTGCTGGCCGCGCTTTACATCGTCTTCTGGTAAGTGTAGGGTTTTGGGTTTTGGGAGTTGGGTATTGGGTAAAAGGGTTGTTTCTGCTCTCGGGAAGTGTCACGAGGCACAGCCTCGCGCGAGCGGTAAGTGTAGGGTTTTGGGTTTTGGGTAAAAGGGTTGTTTCTGCTCTCGGGAAGTGTCACGAGGCACAGCCTCGCGCGAGCGGTGGTTTATTGCCGCCGCAAAAGTTATCGAGAGCAGAAACAACCCTTTTACCCAATACCCAACTCCCAAAACCTAACCCCCAAAAACCTATACTCATTTAGTGTTAAAACACTTATCTTTGCGGTATGAAACTGGAAGCAGAATTAAAAAACACCCGTCCGCTGGCGCCGCGACAGCGGGCGATGTTGAACATCCTGTTCACGGCCAGTTGGCTCGACTGCTTTTTGCATCGCCAATTGCGTCCTTATGGCCTGACGCATCCACAATACAACATTTTGCGTATTCTGAAGGGCAGCGCCCCCAATGGACTTTCCGTACTCGACATCAAAAGCAGGATGATCGACCGGAGCAGCAATGTGAGCCGCCTGGTGGAAAAACTCCGTCAGGCCGGGCTGGCAGAGCGGGTACCGCATACCGGCGACCGACGGATGGTCGTGGTGACCATTTCGGAAACCGGGCTGAAAATGCTGGCCGATATCGAAGTTGATATGTTTCAGGATAACACCGACCTGCCGGGCGCAGGCCTGAGCGAACCGGAGGCGGTGCAATTGGCCGATTTACTCGACAAATTCCGCGAGTGAGGCAGTTGTGGAAAACTAATTTTGGCAGCCTCACGCCGAGCAATCATCTTTGCCATACCGGCCCGGCCGGTAGCGACCAGAGAAGGCCCTTGGCATTGCTTTTGCACGAGCAATAAAAAGGAACAGCCTTCGCATCATTTATGTACGACCATACGTCCGCCAGGGGCGGTACACCTGCCGCCAGTTTGCCAGCTATGCTGACCCTAGAATTGTTCACACCGAACGACGATGCGCGCCCCGTGTTTCTGGCCGGCAATTTTAACGGCTGGACGACCCGCGATGAGCGCTACCGCATGGAAAAAATACGCGACGGCCACTACCGCTTCGCATTTAAAGAACCACTCGAACTCGGCGAACCACTCGAATACAAATACGTCAAAGGCGGCTGGGAAAGTGAAGAACTCGGCGCCGATGGCTATCCTCCCACCAACCGCCGCATGGAAGTGCCGCGCGGTCGCGTCAATGATGTCGTGCCCAACTGGAAAAAACACAGCGCGGGCTACGACCCGCAATTTTACCCCGATATTCAGATCGTTGCCAAACGCTTCGATGTACCTCAACTGCGCCGCCGCCGGCGTATCTCCGTGCTTTTGCCCTGGGATTACAAAAATTCGCCAGACAAACGCTACCCTGTCCTGTATTTGCAGGACGGGCAAAACCTTTTTGAAAACGACGCTCCCTTCGGCACCTGGGGCGTCGACAAACGACTGGCTGCGCTGGCCCAAAAAGGGAAAGGTGACTTTATCGTCGTGGCTATCGATCACGGCGGCAAAGACCGGATTAAGGAATATTCGCCTTACCATACCACTAAATGGGGCGAAGGCCTGGGCCGCGAATATGCCCGCTTCCTGGCTGAAACCCTGAAACCTTACATCGACAAAAATTTTCGTACCCTGCCCGACCGCGCCAATACGGGTATCGGCGGCAGCAGCATGGGCGGCCTGATCAGCATCTACGCCGGCCTCTTGCATCCGGAGGTTTATTCCAAATTCATGATCTTCTCACCCTCGCTCTGGATCTCTCCGCGGATTTATGCCGAAGCGCTGCACCTCACGGCTTTCCCGGCAACGAAAATTTACCTGTACGCCGGCGGCAAAGAAGGCGCCAACATGGTGGCCAATGCCGAACGCTTCCGCGAAGCCCTCGTAAGGCGCGGCCATACCAAGCTCGAATTTCACCTCGAAATTGACCCGCAGGGGCGGCACAACGAGGCACGCTGGGGGCAGGAGTTTCCCCGGGCGGCGGAGTGGTTGTTCTGACGTTCGGCCGGAGGGGTGACCTGCGTCATTGTTTGCAGCGGACAAACCCCGGATCTTTGCCCCATACAACGCAATGTCCATGCGATCCACTTTTTCCATACAGAAGATTTTGCTTCTGCTGTTTGTGCTGCAATTGTTTGCAGGCAAAGTGGTCATGGACGAAGCCATGAAGCTCCCCTATTTGTGGTCGCACTACCGGCAAACGGCAAGCGCGGATTCGTTTTTTGATTATCTGAACACGCACTATGCCAATTCAACCCACCGCAAAGCTGACCCGGAACACCATCACCTGCCCTTCTTTTCCGCAGAATTCTCCCTTTTGCTGGCCCTGAAGCCGGAGGCCGCGTCGGTACCCGTCCGGAAAATGATTTCAGTCTTGCACAGTGATGTTTTTGCAGAGGCCCAACTGCTCCCTGCCGATTTCCGCAAGGGGGTGCTCCACCCGCCCGAATGGTGTATTTGACAATTGAAAGCCTTAATGGCTTTTTCCTGCTCATTTTTTAAGTCAAATACTTTTCCACCATGAAAAAATATCTTTCGTGGGTGCTCTATGGCCTGTTGGGCCTGTTGGCGCTCGCCCAGTTCATTCGCCCCGAATATTCCAATCCGTCTGTCAATCCGGCCGACGACATTCAGCAGGTCGCCGGCGTGCCGGCCGAAGTCATGACCGTTTTGCGCAGCTCTTGTTACGACTGCCACTCGAACGAAACGGTTTATCCCTGGTACAGCAAAATTGCCCCGGTATCCTGGTGGGTGGTCGATCACGTACAGGAAGGTCGTGAAAAACTCAACTTTTCCACTTTCGGTCAGCTCAATGCGGGCGAACGCGCCGACGCGCTCGAAGAGGCGGGCGAAACCATTCAGGAAGGCGAAATGCCGCTTCGATCCTACACCTGGTTGCACCCCGGCGCCAAGCTCAGCGCTGCCAACAAAAGTCTGTTACTCAATTGGCTGCAAGCCAATGGCGGCGAACAAGGCGAAGGCGGCGGTGGCCCGGCCAGCGAAACGGCCGGCGACGATGACGACGATTGAAGAACCGGTTAAATTTTAAGACCCGTAAACAGGCCCGGCGCGCAGGATCGTTTTTGCAGGTATACAAGGCATTTGAACGCTTTAATCCGCATTTACGCCCACTAACGATTCACTAACTATCCTGCATCATGAAAAATGCGCTTGTAATCTGCACATTCCTGTGCGCCGCCGCCTTTTTGGCCTGCAACAAAGAAAAAGACCTCGTTCGCCTCAATGTCCGCCTCACCGATGGCCCCGGCGCGTTCCAGCAAGTCAACGTCGACATCCGGGAAGTACGGGTAAAAATGTCCGGCGATTCGGCCCAATGGCTGATTCTGATGACCAATGCCGGGGTGTACAACCTGCTCGACTTTCAAAACGGGCTCGATACCCTGCTCGCTACCGGCACCCTGCCCGGAGAGGTGCTCAAAGAGGTCCGCTTTCTGCTGGGCGAGAATAATTCCGTGATGGTCGATGGCGTCGTGTTCCCGCTCGATACCCCGAGCGTCCAGGATTCCGGTTTGAAGATTAAGGTCGACAAACACCTGAATCTTGACGTCAATACACTCGTGCTTGATTTTGACGCCCAACAATCGATATTGCTCACGGGGGCCGGGCAATACAAACTGAAACCGGTGATAAAAGTGAAGGTATAGGACGCGCTTGTGTCGCGGATTCACAAAAAGAGGCTGTCTCACAAGTCAGACCAGCCCAAAAATCGTAGACATATTATTTCACGCAAAGTCGCAAAGCGCGCAAAGGATTGGCTCCTTGGCGGCCTTGGCGGCTTTGCGTGAAACTTTATTCGCCAGGGTACCTGGGTACTCAGATTTGTGAGCCCCCCCCTTTGTTTTGAACAATATCAACAAGATCAGTGTCTTCCCCACAATTGCACCACGGCTTTGCGGCCGGCGAGGTTTTTGGTATCGTACCAGAACACCACTTTGCGGATCACACGGCGGTTGCCGGGCAAATCGAGTACGCGGCTGGCGCTGCCGGCGCGGAAATTCTCCCGCAACTCGAACTCCTGGGTTTCGCCGTTGCCGAAGTGGACGACTATCTTGTGCATGTTGATGGGGCTGCCTTTGACGCGGATTTGCAAGGCTGTAAAAATGCCTTCGGCGCGGGTGACGGCAATCTCATCGCGGTCAAGACCGTAATTGACCCGGCGCATGCCGAGCATTTCCCAGGGATTCAGCCCCGATTCGGCGCCGGCCGTCAGTTCGGCTGTTTTGAAGGAAAAACTGATTGCAGCGACCAGAAGGAGGCCGGCCAGGTTGAGCAGGAGGTGATTTTTCATGGAAAAGTATGTTTAAATGAAAGTTTTGCTGTGTAAAATCACTTGGATCGAAGAACCGATGCTCCGTTTAACGGCAAGGTTGTAAAAACGGCGTTAAAATCTCCTGCTTCAAACGGACATTTACCCCTTGAAATTCTCCACCCACTTATGTTTACAGGAATCATAGAAGCGCTCGGACGAGTGCAAAAAGTCGAAAAAGAACAATCCAATGTGCATTTTACCCTGGAAAGCCCCATTTCCGGCGAGTTGAAAATTGACCAGAGCCTGAGTCACAACGGTGTCTGCCTGACGGTGGTCGCCCTGGGCGAGGGAACGCACACCGTCACGGCCGTGGCGGAAACCCTGGCGCGCACCAATCTGTCCGACTGGCAGGCCGGTACGCCCGTCAATCTGGAGCGTTGCCTGCCTATGGGCGGCCGGCTCGACGGGCATATCGTGCAGGGCCACGTAGATGCTACGGCTGTTGTCACCGAAGTGCTCGAAACTGGCGGCTCCTGGCGTTTTACCTTCCGCTACCAGCCCACCCCGGAGCACCTGCTCGTCGACAAAGGTTCCGTCTGCATCAATGGCGTCAGCCTGACCGTGGTGGAGCCGCACGACGACCTTTTTTCTGTGGCCATCATTCCCTACACCTGGGAGCACACCAATTTCAATGCCCTGCGCGCCGGCGATCGTGTCAACCTGGAATTTGACGTAATCGGGAAATACGTGACGCGGTATTTGGCGATATATGGAAAATAAAGAGGGTTGATGAGGTTTATGAGGTTGATGAGGTTGATAAAAAGGGTTATTACTGCACTCTGTTATTATGATCAATTATCAGGAGTATTGCCGGTAAGAGAGCACTCACCCACCTTTTTATAAACCTCATCAACCCTCATCATCATGCCCTTTCCAGCAGCCACCACACCGGCCGGCTGCGCTTTTTCACCTGGTAGTTGGTGTCGAGGTATTTGCGGATATGCTCCACGGCCTCCTTCGGGTCGTCGGTAAACAGGAGCAGTTTGAGGTCTTCGGCCGAGATCGTTCCCTGGGTGTACATAAACTGCATGTATTCCTGCAAGGGTTTGTAATAGTCCATACCCATCACCACGATAGGGAAATTGGTCACTTTCCGGGTCTGGATGAGGGTCAGCGTTTCAAAAAACTCGTCCATGGTGCCGAAGCCGCCGGGCAGGATGATAAAAGCGTAGGAGTATTTGGCGAGCAGGACTTTCCGGACAAAGAAAAAGTCGATGGTCACGAATTTATCGAGATAGGGGTTTTCGTGTTGTTCCATCGGCAGTTCGATGTTACAGCCCACTGATTTGCCGCCGGCTTCGCGCGCACCGCGGTTGGCGGCTTCCATGATGCCGGGCCCGCCGCCGGTCATCACGGTCATACCCAGATCAGAGGCGATCAGCCCGCCTACTTTACGGGCTTCTTCGTAATAGCGGTGGCCGGCGTGAAACCGCGCCGAGCCAAACACGGTGACACAGGGACCGACAAAATGCAGGGCCCGAAAACCTTTGATAAATTGCCAGACGACCCGGAACAGGAACATCAATTCAAAACCCCGGCTTTTGGGGCCATCGAGCCACACCTCTTCATTGCGGTTGATAAACGGGCGACCGTTTTGTGGTGGTTTGTTCATCGTAGTATTCGTTTCGATTAGAGCGCGTGAATTTCGGCTTTGTTGCCAATTTTTCCTCAACAAACCGATGTACATGCCGGTTGACCTACCTTTGTGTTTTATTTTCCCGAAAAAACGCCCGTTATGGCAGAACAGAACTTTGTAGACTACGTCAAAATACTTTTTCGCTCCGGTAAAGGCGGCGCCGGCAGCGTGCATTTCTTTCGCGGCCCGGGCATGCCCAAAGGCGGCCCCGATGGTGGCGACGGCGGCAGGGGCGGGCATATCATCCTGAAAGCCGATCCGAACGAATGGACCCTGCTCGGACTCAAATACACCAAACACATTTATGCCAAAGACGGCAATCCCGGTCGCGGCGGCCTCAAAACCGGTAGCGACGGCGGCGATATCGTCGTGAGAGTGCCCCTTGGTACCGTGGCCAAAGACGCGGAAACCAACGAAGTACTGCTCGAAATCACCGAACGCGACGACCGGAAAATCCTGCTGCCTGGCGGCCGCGGTGGCAAGGGCAACAACTTTTTCAAAACGGCCACCCATCAGGCGCCGCAATACGCCCAACCCGGCGAACCCGGTATCGAACAATGGATTGTTCTGGAACTTAAAGTGCTGGCCGACGTCGGGCTCGTCGGGTTTCCCAACGCGGGTAAAAGCACCCTGCTCAGTGCCGTCACCGCCGCCAAACCCAAAATCGGCGATTATCCCTTTACTACGCTGGTGCCCCAACTGGGTATCGTCCGCGTGCGCGACAACCGGACCTTCGTTATGGCCGATATTCCCGGTATCATCGAAGGCGCCCACGAAGGCCGGGGTATCGGTCACCGCTTCCTGCGCCACATCGAACGCAACTCGGTGCTGCTGTTCCTCATCCCCAGCGATACCGACCGCAGCCTGCGCGAAGAGTACGATATCCTGATCAACGAGCTGAACGAATTCAACCCCGAATTGCTCGACAAGCCACGCCTCCTGGCCGTCAGCAAATCCGACCTGATCGACGAGGATCTGGAAAAAATGCTGCGCCCCACACTGCCCCCGGGCATCGACGCGATCTTTATCTCCGCCGTCACCGGTAAAAACCTGCAGGTACTGAAAGACCGGTTATGGGAAATGCTTAATGCGGGAGATGAGGATGTGAGGATTTGAAGATGCGAGGATTCGAGGATTTGACAAAAGGGGTATTTCTGCTCTCAGCTATTCACTAGCTGCTGGGAGCAGAAATACCCCTTTTTCATCACCAATTCACCACCTCACCGCTTCATCAACAGTTGAGAGCAGAAATACCCCTTTTCATCACCAATTCACCACCTCACCGATTCATCAACAGCCGAGAGCAGAAATACCCCTTTTGTCAAATCCTCGCATCCTCAAATCCTCGCATCCTCACCCAATAAAAAACCCTCGCCAGTGGTGACGGCGAGGGCTGTAGGGATGGCGGTTGTCACGCTGTTGTTACAGGTGAGCCTCCAGAGCCGTTTTTGTGCTGTATTGCAGGATATTATCGAGTACAGCCGGTGAGGGGTTGAATTGGACTTTGGGGAGCTGTTTTTTTGCCAGCATCAATTCGAGGTACAGGGCCTGCAGTTCCGGATCTTCATCGATCCAATCTGCGGTAGCAGCTGCTTCGCTGGCCGGGGTTTCGCGGTACAGGAATTGTACCAGCGTGGATTCATATGTGTAATGTTCTTCCATAGGCAGCTCGAAGCTGTAAGGTTGCGTGAAAAAATATGGTTGAAAAAAGTGCACTTAAAACTTATCCTTAACACCCCTTATTGCTTCCAAAGTGTTAATGTTCAGTTTAAAATGACCACTTTGGCAATGACGGCGTCGGGGCTGTCGAATGTCTCCGAGCTGGTGGCAAAGATGAGGTAAACGCCGGAGGCTGCGCGGCGCCCCAGATAGTCGCGGCCGTTCCAGATCGCCTGTCCGCCCAGGGCCGTTCCTTCAAAAACGAGGTTGCCGGCGATGTCGGTAATTTTGACGTTTGCGTCGCGGGCCAGTCCGTAAATGGCTATGGGCCCCTCGTAGTCGGGGCGCACCGGATTGGGATAGGCATAAGGCATATCGCTGTTGACTGTGCCGCCCGACGTGGCGTCGCTGCGCACCGAAATCAGGCCTTTTTCCGTGCCGATCCAGGCTTCGCCGGTGGTTTGGTTGATGGCGATGTCGGTGATCGCATTGTCGAACAAGGGACTGTTGGTCGCCGTAAAACGCGCTTCCTGGGTTTCGCCGCTGGGCGACTGGACGAAGATGCCGTTGGTGGTGCCGAACCATTTGCGGTTGGCGCCGTCGACGGCGATACTTTTCACGTCTTCCGTTTCGAGCAGGTAGCCGTTGAAGCCGTCGACATTGACGATCCGGCGCGAGCCTTTGCATTGCGGGTCGAACACGTTGCTGCCGCATTCAAAACTCACCGTGCCCTGTTGGGTGCCCACCCACACGTCGCCGTCGAGGTCGACGGCAAGGCAGTTGACCGTGTTGGTTGGCAGCACCGAGTTGGAGGTCGTGAGGAGGCGGTAGCGGTCGTCGGAGGGGCTGTCGAGGTCGGCGCCGCTGTCGTACACCAATACGCCGCCGTTGAAGCCCACGACAAACCATTTGTAGCCGCTTTGGTCAACGACAACCTGGGTGAGGTTGTTGACCGGCGCCGCTGAAAAATTGCGCAGGGTGCCGTCGGTTTTCAGTACAGCAATGGGCGCTGTGGCGTCGTAGTTGCAAATCCACAGGTGGCCCGTTTTATCGAAAGCCATACCGCTGATGGCTGTTCGGGTCGAGCCCGAGGCGCCGGCATTTTGCAAAATGGAGTTATACTGGGTATAACACTTGGTATCCGTGCCGCCATTGGTCACTTCCACCAGGCCGCCGACAAAGCTGCCGACGTAAAATTTGTCTTCGACCGCGTGGGGCGCCACCCGCCAGAGGTCGCGGTGACAATCGGAGGGTGTCAGTTCGGGGTGTGTTTCTCCGTTAAAACGACTCCACAAGCCATTTTCGAGGGTATACAGGCCGTCGGTGGAATAGAGGGCGGAAAAGTTCGAACTCGGTCCCCGTGTAGCCACGTACACCTTGTTGCGGGCAATGGCCAGTTCGGCGCAGTAGTGGTTGTAGGGTGAGTTGAAGTCGAATTTGTCGCACTGATCGATGTTGGCGTCGTAGTAGCGGAAGTCGTCGGTATCGTCGGCCAGCCAGAATTTGCGGTTGCCGTCTTCGATGGCATACAGGGGTTTGCCGGCCTGGCAGGTCCAGTGGATATCCGACTGGAAACCGGCGGCATCCAGATAAGACACTTTGCCGTCGAAGTCTTTTTTCCAGCCGATAACCAGTCCGGCGCCTTCCGAGGTCAGGTAGAAAACGCTGTACACCTGGTCGGTGGCGATGGCCGAAGCCTGGCTGCCGTCGTAGCGGTACAGGGTTTTATCGATGCCGATGTACAGCTGGCTGTTGGCGACGGCCAGGGCATTCACCGTGGCGCCGGCGGGCAGGTTTTGCAGGGCGCCCATAAGCTGCCAGCGGCTGAAATCGGCGGGGTTTTCGTCGTTGGCCGGCAGGCGATAGAGCCCTTCTTCGGTGCCGGCATAGAGGTAGTTTTGGTAAATGGCGAAGGAGCGCACGGGCACGTCGGTAAACGTGGTGTATTCCACTTCGGCGCGTTCGAGGTTGAGTTTGAGGATACCGAAGCCGCAGGCCAGGTAGGCGCTTTTGCCCTCGAAGGCCATGTCATAAATTTTCTTGTCGCCGGTGATGTTGGTGTTTTTGCGGATAAAAGGCAGGTTGACCACCTCCCCCGTCGCCGGATACCAGAGGTCGAGGTTGCTGTTGCTGTATGCAAGTACCAGCGCATCGGCGGATTTGCTGAACCGGACGACGCCCATACCCACGTCGCTCAGGCCTTCCACTTTGGTCAGGAAACGCGGCGTGCGTTCGGCCTTGTCGATTTCCACCACGGCCCATTCGGTTGCAAAATATACTTTGGCGTCGCTCTGGGTCACGTACAAGGCGCGTTGCCAGGGCAGGTGCTGGCGCCATTCGCCGATTTTCAGCGGCGGAAAATCCGGGCTGATCTGGGCAAAATTCGGCGCAGTGAAAAAGCAAAGCAGGAGCGTAAACAGGCAAAACCGCATGGTCGAAAGTTCCGGTTGGTGAATCTGGCTCTTTGGCGTTGCCCGGAAGAAAAAAGTTGCCTGACGGTTTTGTCAGCTTTTGTACAAACTCCCCGATTCGAGGTACTCGTACACGGCGTCGGGCACGAGATAACGCACCGACTGGCCCTGGCGCAGGCATTCGCGGATGTAGGTAGCGGAGATGTCGAGCAGCGGCGCGTCGCAAATGCGAACGCGGGGGTGGCTGGCGAAGGGGCCCGGTTCGATGCCGGGGCGGCGGTATACGTAGATGTCGTAGCTGGCCAGCAATTGCTCGTAGTTTTTCCACTGGTCGAGCGTGGCGAGGTTGTCGCCGCCCATGATGAGGGCGAATTCACGGTCGGGGTATTTTTCCTTCAAAAAGGCCAAAGTGTCGATGGTATACGAGGGTTTGGGCAGGCCAAACTCCACGTTGGAGGCCTCGATGCGCGGGTTGTCGCCGATACCCAGGCGGACCAGGTGCAGGCGGTCGTGGTCGCGTGCGAGGGATTTTTTAGGTTTCAGCGGGTTATGCGGGCTCACCACCAGCCACACCTTGTCGAGGTCGGTGCGGGTGGCCATGTGGTTGGCGATGATGAGGTGCCCCACGTGGATCGGGTTGAAGGAGCCGAAAAACAGACCGATTTTCATTCGTGCATTTTCTCGTCTTCGTCGTGTACGCGGTCGAGCAGGTTTTGCACGCGGTACATTTCATCCACGGTATCGTCGAGGAAGAACTCGATATCCGGCATTCGGCGCATTTGTTTGCCGATTTTGGCGGCCAGGGCCTGGCGGAGGTGCAGGTGGTTGTCTTCGAGTTCGAGGATGACTTCCTGTTTGTTTTCGGTGCCGTACACGCTGATGTAGATTTTGGCGACGAGCAGGTCGGGCGTCATTTTGACGTTGGTGACGGTGACCAGTTTGCCGCGTCCGTAGATGTTGCTGCCTTCTTCGGTGAGCAGCATCCCGAAATAGCGTCGTATGAGTTCGCCGACTTGTTTTTGGCGGATACTTTCCATGGTAGAGCGAATGAGAGGTGTTGGAATGATGGGGTGTCGGGATTCCGAACGCTTGTGAACCGCCGGAAAGTGCATTGAAAGTAGGGGCAAAACCCCGTTTGTGGAAAAATAGTTTGTTGGAGGGGGTAAAAATACGGCGCTTGCAGAAACAAATTTTGCCGTACCGGGGTTTTTAAGGGGTGTTTCCAAATTTTTATTGGAAAAACTTTTAGTGATTGTTGCAGTTTCGCGGCAAACTCGCGTATCTTTGCCGCGCTTTTTTAGAAAGCAGGTCAGATCCCGTAGCTCAGTCGGTAGAGCACTTGACTTTTAATCAAGGAGTCATGGGTTCGAGTCCCATCGGGATCACTCTGAATTACAACGGCTTATGCGAAATATTTCGCATAAGCCGTTTTTCATTTTATCCAACGCTTTAAATCCTCCCTACTTCAACCCCAAAAAAATAAAACTCATATCCGTCGGTATCCTTACGGTGTCCTTGGCCGGCGTGATTTTTTGCACCGAGGCGCCCTGGTGGCAGCCGATACAGGAGGCGTCGACCTGCAAATAAGTTTCGAGCGTCGTATTGCCGAGAGCATTCGGCGCGATCGGCATGGGGAAACTCTCCGCGAGCGCCCATTGCGTACCGATGAGCCGGTAGTTGGCCCACACCGTTCCTTTGAGTTTTTCCTGCCACACGGCATTCACCTGCTGTGTGGTGAAATAGATGGGGTAGCTGCGCGTCACCTGGGTGCCGAACTTCTGGCCGTTGTGTTCGCTCGGGATGGAGGTGGCGTAGTCCAGCGCATAGGGCGGCTTGTCGTTCCAAAGATACTGATTGTTGGGGCCTGACTTGGGAGCTGTATTGACCGGGCAGGTCAGGCAGGCGGGGTTGTAGAACGACCAGCGCCGGGTCGTGTCCTGGCTGTCTTGCGCCGCCTGGGGGTTGTCGGGCGTGTTGTCGATGTGCTCGAAGGTGGTCCAGATCAGGAAGCCGTTCAGTTGTTTGGTTTTTCGGATGATGTGCATGCCCACCAGCCCGACCGTGGCATGGATGGTGTCGGCTTTTCCGCTTTTGGTCTTTTCGGGCGACAGGTAAATGACGGCTTCCCGGGTGTAGTACCGGCTCGGGTCGTCGCCTTTGCTCGGGTCGAGGATACGCCAGGCGGCTTTTACCTCCATCGAGCCGATGGTGTCGGGGTAGTTGCTGGCCGGAAATTCGAGTCCCTGGCCGTTGTGGCTGAGGTAGTAGTCGTAAATGCCGTCGAGCGTGGTCAGTTTGTTGCGGCGGAGATAATTGGTTTCATCCGGATTGACTTTTACCTCGTACACGGCAAAATTCAGGTTCCGGTCGATCAGCGGTTTCCCGTCGGCTTCCCGGAAGCCGTGCAAATCGATGCTCAGATTTGGGCTCTTGCTGTCCATGTAAAAAAACTTGCGTTGTGCCGCGCGCGTGCCGGTAAGGTGCGTGAGCAAGCCGGCTTGCGTGCTGCCCTCGAAGATTTCTGCCGGGTCGGTGTAGTATTCCCACACCCGGAAAACGCCGGTGCTGTCTTGCAGCCCGACCGATAGGGGATGGCCGTCGGGGCCGGCCGGCCAGTTGAGCGCAATGAAGGTTTGCCAGGAAAAGATGTCGAACGGGGTTTGTTTGACGGGATCGAGGTCGGAGTCGTAGCCGACCCGGCTGACGTCTTCATTGACGTCGATGGGCAGCAGGGAACACAAGGTGTTGCAGCGCGAGGTATCGGCGCAGAAGCAATTGGGGACGGGCAGCGGGCTGCTGCCGACTTGTGGTTGGGCCATACGGGCGCAGGCGTACAGCAGCGCTCCGAGGCTGGCGGCGATGATCAGATAGTTTTTCATTTGGAATGAATTCATTTACAAAAAATAGCGCTTTGGGGATAGCAGATGCTCGCGAAGAATACGCAGTGCAGTTACAACGACGCTTCTGCAAATAAAACCAGGCGCCCATAAATGTCAAATAATTTTTATGTAAAATTTGAATATTGTCAGGGAAACCTGCAAAAACAGGTATTTCTACGCGCCTGAAAATGAGACAGCCCTCGCGACCGGCTTACACCGGTCTACGAGGGCTGTTTCGTTTTCAGGAATCAAAAAGAATCCTACGGGGGGCTGCGATCAGGCTTCTTTAAGCATTTTATTGCCAAAAATGAGCAGCAGGAGCAGGAGAAACGTCAGGATAAGCATCGGATTATGTGTTTTTTGTGAAGTGATCAGGGCAACAGGTTCAGATGATTTAACGATGCAATTTAAACTTTTGATGCCCTGTGAGCAGTTGCCGTTTGGTTAAAAACTGGCAAATACTCCGTTAACAGATTTATCCTTCTGCCTTTCAAAAACCAGGCCAGCCTTTGTTGTGCTCCTGATATTTGACCCCGATTGGCCAATATGAGCCAATTGCTAAGAATTATTTTTTCCTAAATGTGATTTTTCTCCTCCCAGCACAGCTTGCAGCAAAAGGCTGATCCCCATCACCAAACCGCAGCCCAGAGGGTTGTACCAGAGGTAGGCGTTTTTGTCGACGCAGAAAAAGCAAAAAAACACGACGGACAGGGCAATCACCGCGGCCCAGAAGACGGCCTTTCCGCCGACATTTTTCAAAAAGAATGCCGTGAAAAAGATACCGAGCAAGGTGCCGTAGAACAGCGAACCGATCATATTGACCGCCTGTATGAGGTTGTCCGAAAGATTGACGTAGGTGGCAAAAACCATAATAAACACACCCCAGGCGACCGTGGCCCAGCGCGCTACCCGCATGTAGTGGGTATCGTCGCGGTCGGTCACGATATTCCTTCTGTAAATGTCTGAAATCGAGGCTGCCGTCAGGGCATTGATTTCGGAGGAGGTAGTGCCCCAGGAGGCGCAAAAGATCATGGCCAGCATCAGGCCGATCAGTCCCGTGGGTATATGATCCATCACGTAGGTAATAAAAACATAGTCGCGGTCTTTCGGATTGGCGCCCGGCAGCGCTTCCTGGGCCACTTGAATGGCCTCGTTGTGCAGGGCGCTGTGTTGCTGTTCCAGTTGGCGAATTTCCTGTTTGGCGCGTTCTGCCTGTTCGGGCCGGTTGGTCGCCCAGGCATCGGTCAGCATATTCAGGGCCGATTGTTTTTGAATAAAAAGGGTGTCGGCTCGCCGTTCAAGCGCCTGAAAATCGCCTTCCCGGCTGGTACGCGTAATTTTTTCGCGGTTGGCTTCGTGAAAATAAAGCGGAGGGCGCGTGTACTGGTAAAACACAAAGACCATGACGCCTACCGCCAGCACCATAAACTGCATGGGGATTTTGACGATCCCGTTGAACATCAGCCCCAGACGGCTTTCGCGCAGCGAGCGTCCCGACAAATAGCGCCCCACCTGGCTCTGGTCGGTGCCGAAATACGAGAGAAACAGGAACGTAGCGCCCAGGATACCCGACCAGACATTGTAGCGGTCGTGCCAGTCGAAACTCCAGTCGACCACCTGCGTTTTACCGGTCACCGAAGCGATCTGCCAGGCTTCGCCCAACCCGACATGCTCGGGCAACTGGTTAAGGACGAGCACAAACGCCAGGATCAGGCCACCCATCATCACCGTCATTTGCAATTCCTGCGTGCGGCTCACCGCCGCTGCCCCGCCGGTTGTCGTGTAAAAAATCACGAAGGCGGCCATTAAAAAATTGGTGAATTCAAGGCTCCATCCAAAAACTGCAGACAGAATGATACTCGGCGCATAAATGCTGATGGCCGCCGAAATACCCCGCAACAGCAAAAAAATACCGGCCGTCAGGCTGCGCATACGCAGATCGAAGCGCTGTTCGAGGTATTCATAGGCGGTGGTGACCCGCAAGCGGTAATAAATCGGCAGTACGAAGAGCACCAGGATGATCATGGCGATCGGCATACCGAAGTAAAACTGGGCAAACTGCATCCCCTCGGCATAACCCTGGCCGGGCGTGCTGAGAAAGGTGATGGCGCTGGCCTGCGTCGACATGACGCTCAGGCCGATCGTCCACCAGGGCAGATTGCGCTGGCCGGCGAGGAAATTGTGGGAACCGCGCATGCTTCGGCTTTTCCACATGCCGTAAATAATAATGAGGGCCAGGGTGGTGATGAGCACGGCCCAGTCGAGTACTTGCATAGCCAGGGTAGTTTGTCAGTCGTTGAGTCAGAGCGAAAAATAGAGGATAACACCCAGAACGATCAAAAAGATGATCCACGACAGCAATCCGAAGCTGTTTTCCCGCCAGATGTTGAAGAGTTTTTCCATGGCATTGCGCCAGTCGAGTTCGCGGCCGCCCGATTTGGTGGCCGGTTCGTTGAGCATAACGAAATAGCGCCGCTGGTTTTTCCGTCCCTGATCGCCGTGTTTGGTCAGGATCATAAAATCGGGGTTGAGAAAACGCAGGTCGAACAATTCGCTTTTTCCGGCAAGTTCGAGAATCAGGGTGTTGTGGTCGCCCAGTTTTTTCCAGCTCCCTTTGGCGATATTGCCATCCACCACCAGCAGGTATTCTCCGCCGGCATTGAAAATATGAAGGATGGCTTCGTGAAAGCCTTCGGCGTCGCGGATTTCCTTCCAGCGTTTGCCTTGCCAGAATTTTTCTTCGCTCAAATCTTCACCGTACTGTCTGACCTTGGGCAGGATAAAATCCAGATGCTGATCCATGTCGCCGAGGTCGCGGGGCAATTCGGGGCTGAATGCCCGTGATATTTCTGAAAAAAGTGAAGCCATCGTGCTGTTGTTAGTATTCGGGTCGGGTGTGCAAATATCCGCGCTGTCGCGTCTTTTTGGGTTAAGAACATGTTTTAAAAAAATGCGACAACCCCGGTCGGCAAAATTCGTCAAAAATGTCTGCTGGCAAACCCGCCGGGATTTTTGCAGATTTGCCGCCATGAAACACGTGCTTATTGCCAACGGCCGTCGGATCACAACTCAGATCAACGGCCGCCCTTCGTCGCTACCGCTGGTGTTGCTGCACGGCTTGTGCGAAGACCACAGTTGCTGGGCGCCCCTTCTCCCCTTGCTCAAAGGTTTGCGTATCCTGCGCATCGACCTGCCGGGCTTCGGTGGCTCCGACCTGCCCGACGCCCCTGGAATGCGCAGCTATGCCGATGCTGTGTGCGCCGTGCTGAACGACCTTAACATCAGCCGCTGCGTCATGGTCGGTCATTCCATGGGTGGCTACACCACGTTGGCCTTTGCCGAAAAATACCCCGAACGACTGGCCGGGTTCGGGCTTTTTCATTCGCACAGTCTGGCCGACACCGAGGTTCAGATCGAGAATCGCAAACGGGGTATCGCTTTGTTGGAAAGCGGAAAAAAGGCGGTTTACGTCGCGAATTTGTTTTCCACACTTTTTGCCCCCGAATTTGCCGCACGCTACCCCGAAATCATTGAAAAACTCATCCGCCGGGGGCGCCGGCAGCCGGCCGAAGGAATCATTGCCGCCCTGCAGGGCATGATGCAACGCCCCGACCGAGGTGAGGTACTGCGCAATACTTCTTTGCCGGTTTTGTTTTTACTGGGCGAACACGACCATTTTGTACCCGCCGCGCATCGGGAAAAAATGCTGCACTTGCCCCGTTTGGCCGATATTCATCTCTTGCCAGGCGTTGCGCACATGGCTATGTTTGAGGTGCCTGAAAAAGCGGCTTCCATCGTGCGTGCATTTTACACGCTTTGCAAAAACCGATGAACCCTCTGTTGCTGACATTGGCCATTCTGCCTGGACTGGCGATCAGTTACGCCATGTTCCGGATCGACAAATACGACCGCGAACCGTTCGGCGCCCTGGCTTTTTGTTTCCTGATTGGCGCGGCCCTGACCTTGCCTGCCGTGTGGGTCGAGCGTTGGGCTTTCCGACAGGCTGGTTCGCAAAGCGATTTTTCTTTTTTTGAAGTTCTGTGGCTTTCCTTCGGCGCCGTGGCCCTGAATGAAGAGCTGGTCAAGTTCGGCGCCATGCGGCTCCTGGTTTTTCCGCGCCGTTTTTTCAACGAACCCCTCGATGGCATCGTGTACGCCGTGCTCATCGCCATGGGATTTGCCACCCTCGAAAACCTGCTTTATGCCGATCGTTTCGGTATGCCCACGGTTTTGTTGCGCACCTTTACCGCCGTGCCCGCACACCTGGCTTTTGCCATTGTGCAGGGGTACTATTTCGGACTGGCGAAATTCAGACCCGCCGACAGGGGCCGGTTGCTGGCCCGCGGCTTTGGCATTTCGGTGCTGCTGCATGGTATTTACGATGTGCTGATCCTGCAACATTGGTTCGACTGGCTGTTCGTGCTGGCAACCGTGGCCTTGTACCTCGTCCTGTTTTATGCCAGCCGGCTCGTGAAAGAACATTTATTGAACTCACCTTTCAGATAATGCCGGCCTTTTCAGCATCGGCTCCATAACATGCACATTCTCGGCATCCGACATCACGGTCCCGGCTCCACCCGAAGCCTGCTGCGCGCCCTCGAAGCGTTGCAACCCGACGTCGTGCTCATCGAGGCGCCTTCCGATGCGGAAACGCTGATTCCATGGGTGGCGCACCCCCGGATGACGCCGCCGGTGGCGCTGCTGCTGTACAACCCGAAAGAACTGGCACAGGCGGCGTTTTATCCCTTTGCCGAATTTTCACCCGAATGGCAGGCGATGCAGTATGCCCTGGAAAAGCAGATTCCAATCCGGTTCATGGACCTTCCCATGACCCATTCCTTTGTGCTGGGCGATGACAAAACGCTCGAACGTTCAATTGCCGCCAAACGCCACGACCCGTTCACCGAACTGGCGCAACTGGCCGGCTACACCGACCCCGAACGCTGGTGGGAAGCGGCCGTGGAGCGCCAGATCGAACCCGAACACCCGGCCGAGGTTTTTCAGGTCGTACTCGAACTCATGCGCACCCTGCGCACGGCTAAAATAACCCCCGAAAGTGCGGAGACCCTGCTCCGGGAGGCCTGGATGCGTCAAACCTTGCGCGCGGCCTGGAAAGAGGGCTATCAACAGCCGGCCATCGTGTGCGGCGCCTGGCACGGTCCGGCACTGGCCGATACGCCCAATATCAAAGCCTCGACGGACGCCGCTTTGCTCAAAGGGCTGAAAAAAGTCAAAACCGATGCGACCTGGATACCCTGGTCTTTCGATCGCCTGGCCCGACAAAGCGGCTATGGCGCTGGTGTGATCGCACCATACTGGTACCGAATTTTATATCAAAACCCGGCGGCGCCCGCGGTCGACTGGCTCACCCGGGCGGCCCGTTTGTTGCGGGAAAAAGGCCTCGACACTTCCTCTGCGCACGTGATAGAGGCCGCGCGGCTGGCCGAGGGACTGGCCGTTTTGCGCCGAACCGCCCTGCCCGGTATCGACGAACTGCGCGAAGCGGCCGTCACGGTGCTTTGCGGCGGTGCAGAAAAGCAGGTGGAACTGATTGAAAAAGAACTGGTTATCGGCGATGTGCTAGGCGCGGTACCCGATTCGACGCCCGTACCCCCGCTCAAAGCCGATTTTGAAGCCCAGGCCAAAAGCTGCCGGCTGGAGCGCAGCACACAGGAAAAACCGCTTCAACTCGACTTGCGGGAAACGGCGCATTTGAAAAAAAGTCAGTTGCTGCACCGCTTAGTTTTGTTGAATGTCCCCTGGGGGCAGACGGGGGAAGTCGGTTCGGGCAAACAGGGAAGTTTCCATGAATACTGGACTTTGAGCTGGCAGCCGGAATTTGAAATCAGACTCATCGAAGCCGGGGCCTGGGGCAATACCGTGGAAGAGGCCGCCAGCCAGCTGGCCCGCCACAAAGTAGCGGAAACGGCTGTTCTGCCCGTATTGACCGGGCTGTTGAGCCAATTGCTGAAAGCCGATCTTCGGCCGGTGCTGCCGCTTTTGCTCGACAAACTGACTGAAATAACCGCCCTTTCCCGCGATGCGCTGGTTTTGGCGGAAGCCGTGCCACCGCTGATCGAAGCCCTGCGCTACGGACACGTCCGGCAACTCGATGTGCAGGCGGTTGAGCTGTTGCTGGGCGGTATGCTTCCCCGGCTTTGTCTGCAACTTCCCGTTACCTGTCTCGGTATCGACGGCGATGCGGCAGCCGCGGTGTTGTCCAAAATACTGAGCGTCAACCGCGCAATCGATATTCTGCAACACCCTGAGTACCGGCGGCTTTGGCAGGAGGCGCTTGTTCAAATCGCCGGAAACCGCCGGTCGGCGCCTTTACTGGCGGGTTTGAGCCGCCGGTTGTTGTTCGATCAGGGCCTTTGTTCTCCCTCGCAGGCGGCCGACGACTTGCATTTCCGGCTCTCTCCCGCTCAAACACCCGCGGAAGCCGTCAACTGGCTGGAAGGGTTTTTACAGGGCAGCGGCCTGTTGCTGATTCACCACGGCGCGTTGCGCGATTTGCTGGATGCCTGGCTGGGCGAACTGCCCGAGGCGCATTTTCAGGAATCGTTGCCGCTGTTGCGCCGTACGTTCAGCCGTTTCAGTCCACCAGAACGCGAAAAGTTGCTCGATCTGGCCAAACACCCGGCGGGGAACCCTGTAAATGTGGAGGAGCAACCCGCCTGGGACGCTGCAAGAGCCGAGGCCGTCATGCCGCTCTTGCGCGAGATTTTTCGTTCCTGAACCGTTTTGGGAGTGGTACGCGGCGGGACGTAACCCACGCAAAGCCGCGAAGAACGCAAAGAGGGTTTTGCGGTTATATAATTTCGAGCAGAGGCACAGAGTTGATCCGAAGTCCCTTTTTTGCGCACTTTGCGGCTTAGCGTGACATATAATTTCGCGCCGTAAAGCGGCAACTGAAAGTATTTTTTAAAACGGAATATCCTCCTCGTTCATCCGAGAGGGTTTTGTGATGATGCTCGGCGAGAAGGGGCCGCTGAGCGGGTCCATCAGTCCGGAAAAAGCCGGATCATCAAGGTTGCCGAATTTGGCAAACTGGTCTGTGAATTTGAGCCGCACGGTATCGAGCGCGCCGTGGCGGTGTTTGGCGACGATGATTTCGGCAATGCCTTTGAGGCTTTGGCCGTTTTCGTCTTCGAGGATTTGATAGTATTCAGGCCTATATATAAATGCAACAATATCAGCATCTTGCTCGATGCTTCCCGATTCACGAAGGTCGCTCAGTTGCGGTCGTTTGCTGCCGCCTCGCACCTCCACGGCGCGGCTCAGCTGTGAGAGTGCGATCACCGGCACGCTCAGTTCCTTGGCCATCGATTTGAGGGCGCGGCTGATGCCGGCGATTTCCTGTTCGCGGTTGGCGTTGCGGTTGTTTTCGGAGGTGCCGCTCATGAGTTGCAGGTAGTCGATAATCACGAGTTGGATATCGTGCTGCATTTTGAGGCGGCGGCATTTGGCGCGCAGTTCGAAGATATTGATACCGGGCGTATCGTCGATAAAAACCGGGATACTGCTGAGGCGTTCGACGGTGGTCTGGAGTTGTTGCCACTCGTAGTCTTCCAGTTTGCCGTTGCGCATTTTGGAGCCTGATATTTCGGCTTCCATAGAAATCAGGCGCGACACGAGCTGGGTGCTGGCCATCTCGAGCGAAAACAGCGCCACGCCCTTGTTGAAATCGCGGGCGGCATTGAGCGCCATGGCCAGCACGGCCGAGGTTTTACCCATACCGGGGCGGGCGGCGAGGATAATCAGGTCGGAGGGTTGCCAGCCGGAAGTGAGGCGGTCGAGGTCGGTGAAGCCGGTGGGTACGCCGGTGAGGCCGTCGGCTTTGCCGGTGAGTTCCTCGATTTGTTTCAGTACCCGGCTGCTCAGCGAGCCCATGCTTTCGAAGGTACGGCTGAGGTTGTTCTGTGTGATGGCGAAAAGGCCTTTTTCGGCCTCGTCGAGCAGATTGAACACGTCGGTCGTGTCTTCGTATGCGTCTTTGATAACCCGGGTGCTGACCCGGATGAGTTCGCGCTGGATGTGTTTTTGGGCGATGATGCGGGCGTGGTATTCCACGTTGGCCGCCGAGGCGACGCGGCTGCTGAGTTCGACCAGGTAGTAACTGCCGCCAACTTTGTCGAGGTCGCCGGTTTTTTTGAGTTCTTCGGCTACTGTCAGGATGTCTACCGGATGCGAGCGCTCGAACAGGCGGATGATAGCGCGGTAGACATGCTGGTGCGCTTCGAGGTAAAAACTTTCGGGCCGCAGTATGTCCATCACCTGCGGCAGGGCGTCGCGTTCGATCATAAGCGCGCCGAGTACGGCTTCTTCGAGTGGCAAAGCCTGGGGCTGTAGTTTGCCGAACACGTAATTCGACAAACCCTCGGCGCCGTTGCCGGCGCGTTGCTGGCGCTTGTTGGGCATACGGCCCTGTTGCTCAGTACTGTAATCGTTGGTTTCGGCCATTGGCGCCTTCTTTTTTCACATAATCAGCTCAGACAAACCTAACGGGTAATCTCCGATTTTCGATTTCAAAACAATCCGTAGGGGGGCAAAATCTGTGGATAAGCCATTTTTCGATGTGGATAACTTGGAAAACTTGCGCACTTATTCACATTGGTATTCTGTTTTCCACAATCAAATTGGCAGGTAATCGGTAAAAATCCGACCAGGTTAATAGCGTGTATTGGAAGCGATTACGTTGGTGAAGCCAAATCCCGCTGGTGTTCTCCGGACAAAAAGGCAGGCTCGCCCTGTGTTAAGAAAAGGTAAATTTTACCTGTTAAAAAATATTTGGAACACCTTTTTACCCTGCAAAAATAACATTTTTTGTTGGGGCTGTCCGTGCGGTTTTTGTCAAAAGATAAAACTTTTTGCGGGCAAAAAAGGGGGCGTCCTTCACTTTTCAAACGCTTCAAACAAATTTGTTTCAGCCTTCATTTTTTACCTGAAAAAACGAGGCTGTGCGGCTGTCTCACAAGTCGGGCCGGGTCAAAATCGTACAGAAAACTATGTCACGCAAAGCCGCAAAGCGCGCAAAAAAGAAACGTCGGATCAACTCTGTGTCTCTGCGACTCTGCGTGCAATTACATGTCACGCAAAGCCGCAAAGCGCGCAAAGAAGGAAACATCCCACTTTTGCGCGCTTTGCTCCTTTGCGCCCTTTGCGTGAAACCTCGTGCAAAAGTTTATTGCTCGTTCTCCACATTGTCGAGCCGTTGCTTCGTCTGCTCAATCAGACGGCGCTGGCTTTCGATATCGACGGCCGTGGCTTCCTGTTCCTTCTGGTTTTTCACGATATCCTCTTCGGCCTTCTTGATCTTGTTTTTGTAGTTTTCGATGTCTTTGTGCAGATTCTCATTGTCGCGCTGGAGTTTCTTCTGGCGATTTTCCATCTCTTTGGCCTTTTCTTCCTGCATTTTGATCTCTTTCCCGATTACTGCCCGGCGCACGTCGAGGTAAAACTGACGCATGGCGTTGTTGACTTCCTGTGCGCCCCGGGGATCGTCGCGGCGATTAAGGAAACTGGAGCCCTTGTCGAAATAAGCGACCAGGGTAACATTGGTTCCGTTTTTGACCACCGTGGTATACAGTGTAAAGGCATCGGCGCCAACCATCGGCGATTTCAGGCCTGTTGCGGAGAGCTCCTTGGTTTTGCGGTCCTTTTTCAATTTGCCGCCGAAATTCTTCTTGACAAAATCCGTCCACATGTCTTCCACCAAAGCGGCGTCGGCATTGACAAAATCAACCCGGAACCCGGGGCGGCTACCCAACGACATCATCGCCTCGGTTTCCTGTACCACCCCGAAACGCTGGGCCGCGGCCCAACCCGAAAAACCCAGGAAAAGGATAAGAAGGAGAAAAGATTTGTTTTGCATAATCTGTGGTTTTTAAATAAAAATGAGCGAGTAAAAATTGAGGATAGAAAAATATGGGTTTTGGGCGACAGCGGTATAACGAAAAGCCTTTTTCTTTGTCGCCGCCGCGAGACACGCGCGGCGCGTTTTCTTTATGGACGAAAGATTCGCGTTCCGTCACCCCTCTTTCTTTCGCCCCAACCATCCTTGCACCACATCTGAAATATGGCAAAAATCCTGATTGTTGACGACGAGATGCCGATCCGGCGCACCCTCCGCGAAATTCTTGAATTTGAACAATACGACGTTGACGAGGCCAACGACGGGCTCGAATGCCTGGCAAAGGTGCAAAAGGAAAAATACGACGTCGTGATCATGGACATTAAAATGCCCAAACTCGACGGCATCGAAGCGCTCGAACGCCTCCAGATACTTTCGCCCGAAACACCCGTCATCATGGTCAGCGGCCACGGCAACATCGATACGGCCGTCGAAGCGGTCAAAAAAGGCGCTTTCGACTACATCTCCAAACCGCCCGACCTCAACCGGATGCTCATTACCATTCGGAACGCCATGGAAAAATCCGAACTGGTGACCACCACCCGAACCCTGCAAAAACAGGTCAAATCGGGCAGCAAAGGCGTCACCATGATCGGCGAAAGCGCACCCATCCTCGAAATCAAACGGATGCTCGACAAAGTGGCGCCCACCGACAGCCGCGTGCTCATCACCGGCCCCAACGGCACCGGCAAAGAACTCGTGGCGCGCTGGATTCACGACAAAAGCAACCGCGCCGACGGCCCCCTCGTGGAAGTCAACTGCGCCGCCATCCCCTCCGAACTGATCGAAAGCGAATTGTTCGGCCATAAAAAAGGCTCCTTCACCGGCGCCATCGCCGACCGCCCCGGCAAATTCGAGTCGGCCAACGGCGGTACCCTCTTCCTCGACGAAATAGGCGATATGAGCCTCGATGCCCAGGCAAAAGTGCTGCGCGCCCTGCAGGAAAGCAAAATCACCCGCGTGGGTGATACCAAGGAAATCCGCGTCGACGTGCGCGTGCTGGCAGCCACCAACAAAGACCTCCGCAACGAAATCGAAGCCGGCCGCTTCCGCGAAGACCTCTACCACCGCCTCGCCGTCATTGTCGTGCGCGTGCCCTCGCTCAACGAACGCCGCGACGATATCCCGCTCCTGATCGAACACTTCAACCGCCGCATCAGCGACGACTACGGCCACCCGCCCAAAATTTTCTCGCCGGAAGCCATCAAAGCCATGCAGGACTACAACTGGAGCGGCAACATCCGCGAACTGGCCAACGTCGTCGAACGACTCATCATCCTCTGCGACCAGACCGTGCACGAGGAGGACGTCCAACTTTATGTGTATCCGAAAAAGTAAAGGCGCTCTGCGCTCCTGTAAATAAGAAGAAGCCGCCCGGGACATTTCCCGGACGGCTTTTGTTCTACATGAATAGAGGAAAGAAACTCTTTACATCTTCACCATTCTCCCGCCGTTCAGCATCTCCCCATCCCGCCCGATCCGGTAGTAATACACACCGGCCGGCAAACCCGAGAGGTTTTGCTCAAAAACAGGGGCATTAACCGGGCGCTGCAGCAGCAGCCGACCCTCGGGCGAGAACAGGTAAAAATTCAGGCCCTCCGTCGTTTCCAGACCTTCCAGGCGGACGCGCAGCAGGTCGGCCGCCGGTTGCGGCGCGATGGATACCTGTACCCGGTTGCCGGCTGCTTCTCCCGTAGCGCTCGATGCCGATTCGATAAAATCCTTGCTCACGGTATGCCAGGTAGTATTGGTCTGGATGGCCTCGTTGTTGTCGAAATAAATGCCGGCCGTGTTTTCGATTACGGTGTTCAGCGGTACGTCGGGGCGCTGTGAAACGGTGAATTTGACAAAGCCCTGCGATGCCTCCGGGTTGCTGCTGCTGTCGGGCAAATTGATGTCGGCAAAACGAAACACCAGCGTGCCGCTGCCTTCGATGTTCCAGGTGTACGGGTGGCTCGAAGCGCCGGGGCGCACCGAGGCGGGGTCGAGCCATTGCACGGCCAGCGGGTCGCGGATTTCCACGTTCAGCGCCGGGGCGGTGCCGGTGTTCTGAAAACGGATGAGGTATTCCAGATCGATGTTTTGTTCGATAAAATGCTGGTTGCCATAACCGTACGGGAAACCCGTCTTGTCGTTAGGGTCGTACGAATTCACGCTTTCCAGGCAAAAAATATCGAGCCAGGTATCCTGATCGCCCAGGGCGTACTGGTTGACGAAGCCCAGGCTGTTGGCGCCGTTGCCGCCGCAACCCTGGATAAAGGCGATAGGCAGGTTGAGCCCGGGGAAACCGGGCGCCTGATCGGCTTCCAGACGGAACAGCGAACCGTCGGCGGGCAAATTCACGAGCTGGCTTTGTCCGGAAGCCAACTGAAACTGTCCCATCATCAGCATGACGTTGTCTTCGGCCACCACGTATTCGAGCGCCTGCGACATGTCGCCGCTGCCCACGTTCTGAATGGTAAAGACGACGTTGTCGCCGTCGCATACGGCCGACACCACGATCTGCGAACCATCCCAGTCGGGGCCGGGCGGCAGCGAACAGGTGTCGGGGTAGGCATGCGCCTCGACGCAGTAGGTTGTGCCCGCGGGGTCGCTGCAGGGCGCCACGGCATTGATCTGGAAGGTGCCGCCCTGGCCCGGATTGAGGTTGCCCAGATCGAAAGTGTACACGTTGCCGTTGACGGCCGTCCAGGGAATACTGCTCGTCGTAACAACCAGACTGGGGTCGATTGTCACGTCGACCGTGGCCGGCGTGGCCGGTTCGGCGCCGATATTGCGGTAGGTCACCACGTAGTAACTGGTAGAGCAGGGGCGAATCTGCCAGGTGGCAATATCCACCTCCATGATCGGGCACTCGGGCAGGGTGTCGCACTGGAACCCGAAATCGGACTGGTGGCTCAGGCCGTCGTCGAAGGTAAAGACATCTTCCCCGGGGCAGCTGGTAAAGGCGCAGTACAGATTGGAAGAATCGGAAGGCCATTCGATGATGACGTTGGCGCCCATCGAATTGTTGGCGTCCGTCAATTGATCGAATACGTAATACCCGCTGGAATCGGTGGTGGTGGTATACGTTTGATTGACTGCGCCGCCGCCGTAGAGATAAAGATTCACCGTCAGTCCTTCGAAGCCGGTTGTTTCGAAAGAGTCGCGGAAACAATCGCCGTCGACGTCGTAAAACGCGTAGCCATACACGCTGTCGAGTGCCTGCGGCTGGAGCATAAGCACAAAATCAAGGTTGTTTGAAGTGTCCGCCTGCATTACATCGGTCGGAATCACCGCCTGGCAAAGCACCCAGGCCGGGTTGGGTTCCACGAGTTTCAGCTGGTAGTCGCCGGAGTCGAGCGGCAGATAGTAGTTGCCGTTGGCATCGCTTCTGGCCCAGAAAACGTCGTTGTTACTCCGGTCGATCTGGATTAAATTGCCAACCATTGCGGCGCCGGGCGTGCAGCTGTTGGTCGAGTCGAAACTCACTTTGCCGCTCACGCCGGAATAAAATGAGTTGCCGTCGGGGTCGGTTTTGATCACGTAGGGTTTGTCCTGGCCGGTAAACCAGGCATTGTTGTACGAGCCCGCGATCAGGCAGGAGTTATCGGGCAGCAGGGTCATGTGAAAAGCGCTGGTCCAGGCGCCACCGCCGTAGTTTTTTTGCCAGTTGGTCTGTCCGGTCAGGTCAATATCCATCAGGCCCACGGCATCGTTGCCGGTGTAATTTTTGATCAGCATGCGGTAGCCGCTTCCATCCGCTTTGCTTTTTGTTTCCAGCAGGTAAAAGGAGGGTGTCTGCGGGTACACGTTTAGCCATTCTTCTGTGCCCTGTGCGTCCTGTTTTTGTAAAAACGACTGAAAACCAATACGTCCGCTCAGCAGCAGGCCGCCATCGGGCGTCGGTTCGGCGTCGAGCAAGCTGTAACTGTTGTTGCCGGTTCCCCATTCGGTTTGTCCGGTCAAATTGCCCGCCGCGTCGTAGGTATTGGTGAGAATACGGCTGGAATTACCCGGTCCCAAAGGGTTTCCATAACCCAATACTTTCACACCGCCGCCCGGCAGGGGCGCCAGGTCTCTCACCGTAAAATAATTAAACCCGGCCGTCGTGGTAAATACCACGTTGCCTTGCAGATCGAGGCGTGTTACAAAACCCGACACCGGCCATTCGCCCCAGCTGCCAGCCAGCCAGAAGCCGGTGGCATCGGCCAGCAATGCACGACCGCTTTCGTATTTGTCGGGCAAGCCAACGGTTTTATGCCATTCCAGGTTGTATTGCGCGTCGTATTTGAGCACCGAGGCGTCTGTGAATCCGCTGGGTCCCGTGCTCATTCCCCCCACGATCGCCACGCCGCCATCGGGCGTTGCAATCATATCGAAGGCAATATCGGAACCCGGCGTAGGCACGCTCTGCGTCCAGGTTTCAAAGCCGTTTGCATCGGTTTTTATCAATTGTAAATCGCTGGCCAGCGAGCCGCTACTGGGCGAAACCAATACCAGGACGCCGCCGTCGGATGTGGGCAGGGCGGCCTGCGCTTGTCGTTGGTTGATGGGATAGCTGCGCTCCCAGCCCTGGCCGTGCAAAAAAACAGGCAGGCCAACCAGGCAGATCAGAAGCCGAATCAAAAGGTGTGATGTGTTCATGTGACAACGGATTTTTTCCTTCGCAAATAGAATTTAACGCTGCAAAAATGCCGGGCGGGATTTCACAAAAAAACAACAGTTTGGATTAGTTGTCAAAAAGTAAATTTGCGTATAAAAATATTAAATGACTGAAAACAAGTTATTTGATTTATTCTCTCAACTCAGTGGTCCCGAAAAAAGAGAATGTTCGGCATTTTTAAACAGCGCCTATTTCAACCGCCGCAACGACGTGTGCCGCCTTTGGGAATATTTGCTGGAAAGCCCGGAGCCCAATGTGCCCGACGCTTACGGATTTGCCTATCCCGGCGTCGCCTTCGACGACCTTCGCTGGAGGCATCTGCAATCGTTTTTGCTGGCCCGGATCGAAAATTTTCTCGCCCAGCGCGCCTGGGAACAACACCCGGTCGAGGCCGACCTGCAACTCGCCTCGGTGTACCGCCGCAAATTTCCGGGCAAACCGCTCGACCACGTACTCCGCCGGGCAGGCACTCATCTCGACAAAATGCCGCGCGACAACGAGTACTACCACCTGCTTTACCGCCTCGAATGGGAAAAATACGCCTCTATGGAGTCGCGCGGCCATACCCGCGACAACAACCTGGCTGCCGTAGGCCGCGCGCTCGACGTGTATCTGCTCGGCGCCAAATTGCGCCTGGCCTGCCTCATGGAGTCGCACCGCACCGTGTTCAATACCGATTTCGATACACGCTTTTTGCCCCTGCTGCTTCAGTACCTCGACGGCAGCGAACTGCTTCAGGAACCGATCGTTGCACTCTATTATCATTGCTACCGCTCGCTGAGCGACGGTCGCGACGACGATTTTCAGGCTTTTCGCCGCGAACTCGAGCGGCAAAACGACTTCCTGCCCGCCGAAGAACGCCGGATTTTCCTGTTGCTGGCCATCAATTATTGTATCCGGCGGCTCAATACCGGCGAACCACGCTACATTCAGGAGGCTTTCGATCTTTATCAGGTCGGGCTGGAAACGGGCATCCTGCTCGAAAACGAACACATCAGCCGTTTTGCCTTTAAAAACATCGCCGCACTGGGCCTTCGGCTCGAACGGTACGACTGGGTGCAGGGCTTTATTGATCGTTATGGCGCTTTTTTGGAGGAAAAACACCGGGAAGCCAACCGGCGCTACAACCAGGCGCGACTGCATTTCGCCCGCAAAGAATACGAACGCGCCATGCCGCTGCTGGCCCAGGTAGACGAAAGCGACCTGATGCTCAACCTCGACAGCCGGGTGATGCTGCTCAAAATGTACTACGAAACGGGCGAATGGGATGCCCTCGACGCGCTGATCGCCAGCTTCAAAATCTTCCTCTTGCGCAAAAAAAAGAGCCTGGGTTACCACCAGGCTCATTACCTCAACATTTTGCGTTTTGTACAAAAACTGACGCGACTAAGGCACAACGATCGCCGTGCCGTGGCCGCCCTGCGCAGCGCCATTCAACAACAAACGGCCCTTATTGAAAAAGACTGGCTGCTGGAAATGCTGGATTGAGGGGCTCAGCCGAGCAGCTGCGCCGTGTGGTTCTCCGTATCGACCTTGGCAATGATCTCTTCGATCTTCCCGTCGCCGCCGATGATAAAGGTGGTGCGGTGAATGCCGTCGTAGGTTCGGCCCATGAATTTTTTGGGGCCCCACACGCCGTACGCGATCGACACCGAGTGGTCTTCGTCGGCCAGCAGGCTGAACGGAAGTTGGTATTTTTCGCGGAACTTCACGTGTTTTTTTGCGGAATCGGGGCTTACACCCAGGATGTCGTATCCTTTGGCGATAAATTGCGAATAGCCGTCGCGCAAGCTGCAAGCCTGGGCCGTGCAGCCCGGGGTGTCGTCTTTCGGATAAAAATAGAGCACGAGTTTTTTGCCCTTGAAATCGGCAAGGCGAACGGTTTCGCCTTTTTCATTGATGGAGGAAAAGTCGGGGGCGGGATCGCCAACCTGGAGATGGTGCATAAAACGAGCGATTGATTTGGCCTTGAAACGAATACAAACCGCAAAGGTTGTCCACATACGCTGTTTTCTGGATGTCTGTCCTGCACTTTATGCGACAACCGCCGGAAACCCCGATCCATCACCGCACTTGCCGGCCTTTCCAGGTATAACGGCGCAGCGTTAAACTGGCTGTCCCCACCGAAACGATGTAAATGAGGTGGATAAAAAAGGCCGGCAAAAAGGCCCGCATCAGGTCTTTACGGCCAAAAAAGCGGCACAGTTCCCGCAGAAAAATCGCATCGCAGACTGCTTTAACCACCAGTTGAACAGCCGGCAGCCAGCCCGGCGCCCACCCTGCCACGACCGCTGCGAGATTTAATACTATGGAGCAGGAAAACAAAAACACCGCCAGCAAGGCGATTTTGGGCCCCACCTCGGGTAAAGCGGCGTTTTTGGTGCCCCAGCGCAGGCGTTGTTGGAAAAAATCGCGCCAGCCCGCCAGCGCCTCGGTGTACACTGCCGATTCGGCGTTTTTCAAAAAAAACACCCCTTCGGGCCAGCAGCGGGCGATTTTCTGGAGTAAAAACAGGTCGTCGCCCGAGGCCCGCCCGTCGTCGCCATAACCGCCCACCGCTTCGAACACCGTTTTCGGGTAAGCGAGATTGGCGCCGTTGCCGAGGCGTTGCCAGCCCAGCCGTATGCCCGCCCCGGTGACGCCCATCATGCCCAGGAAATCGAGTGCCTGAAAGCGTTGCAGCAGGTTTTTTTCGCGGTGAAATACCACCGGCGCCGCAATGGCTTTCGGGGTGGCGGTTTCATACGCCGAGGCGATCAGGCGCAGCCAGCCGGGCGGCGCCAGGCAATCGGCGTCGGTCGTGACGATCAACTCGCCCGAGGCGCGGGCGATGGCCGTTTCGAGGGCGATTTTTTTGTAGGCATTAAAAACACGGCCGGCCGGCAGCGCCTCCTCCAGCCGGATCAGGCGCAGCCGGGCGCCGTTTTGCAGCCGCCCGGCCCGCTGCACGACGATAGCGGCTGTGTCGTCGGTGGAAAAATCGTCGACGACGATGATTTCGAACAGATCGGGCGGATAGTCGCCGCTCCCGATGCTGTCGAGGCAGGCGCCGATGTTGACCGCTTCGTTGCGCGCGGCAACAACCACGCTGATGCGCGTGCGGGGCCGGAACCCCTCCGGCGCTTGCCAGCGCGGCAGCGCTTGCCAACCCCGGCAATACGCGCCGAGCAGGGCGGCATAGGCGGCGGTCAGCGCGATTGAAAACAAAATCCAGGCTTGATCCATCACAATTTGGGACAAAAATCCCCGTTTTTGCAAGCATTTCAAGACAAATTGTTGCGCTACCTTTGCAAACGTCTGTCGCCCTGATGTCCAAATTCTAACGCCACCTGTCAGTCATGTCCGAACCGCAAAGTCTGCTCTCGCTCAAAGCCGCTTTACAAGCCAAACGCGCCCCGCAATACCGCCGCATCGTGCGCTGGATGTGGCGGCTGACCTACGCCGGTATTTTCGGCGTGGCCGCTTTGCTGATCGGGATCAACTTCATGGCCATCCCCTCCTTCCGCGAGCTCGAAGACCCCAACTCCGCCCTGGCGAGCGAGGTTTTGGCCAGCAACGGGGAGGTGCTCGGCCGATATTTTATCGAAAACCGCGTGCCCGTGGCCTACGAAGACCTGGGGCCGCACCTGGTCAACGCCCTCGTTTCCACCGAAGACGAGCGCTACTGGGAGCACTGCGGCGTGGATGCCTGGGCCGTGCTGCGCGTGGTGGGCCGTACCATCATTTTGCAGGACCGTTCGGCCGGCGGTGGCTCCACGGTGACCCAGCAGTTGGCCAAAATGCTCTATTCCAGCCGCGATTTCGAGGGCATGGGCAAATTTGAAAAAGTGTTTGTACTGGCCTACCGCAAACTGCGGGAGTGGATTACCGCCGTCAAACTCGAAAAAAGCTACACCAAGGAGGAGATCATGGCGATGTACCTCAACCAGGTCAATTTTGTCAACAACACCTACGGCGTTCGCGCCGCTTCCGAAGTGTATTTCGGCGTGGAGCCTGAAAAACTCAAGATCGAAGAAGCTGCGGCACTGGTGGGCATGTTGCAAAACCCCTCGCGCTACAACCCTGTCCGATTCCCCGACAAATGCATGCGCCGCCGCATGATCGTGCTGTATCAAATGCACAAACATGGCCACCTCACCGAAGCGCAATACGACAGCCTGAAAGTGCTGCCCATCGATATGAGCCGCTTCAAACAGGTGACATTTACCGACGACAAGGCGCCGTACCTCTGCGCAGAACTGAAAAAAGACGTTGCCGCCATCCTCAACCAGCCCGAAAGCCGCAAACCTGACGGCAATAAATACGACATTTACAAAGACGGCCTGCGCATCTGGACGACCATCGACCCCGCCTACCAGCAACACGCCGAGGCGGCCATGGCCGAACATATGAAAAAGGTGCAGGCGCGCTTTTTTACCGTCTGGAAAGGCAAAGACCCCTGGACCTACCGCTCCGGCGACGCCACGCCCGAGGAAATCCAGCAACGCCAGGAATCGCTCCTGCGCGTCATGCGCGAAGGCGACCGCTACCAGGCCCTGCGCCCCCGCTACCTCGGCGCTGCGGAAGATCGTGTGCAGGAAAAATACGATTTCGAACTGCGCGACATCGACATCCAGCGCATGCTCGCCGAGGAGAAAAAAGCCGGCGAAATCAGCAAACAGGTGGGCAAAAAATGGGTCACCCCCGAACAGGCAGCCGCCTATCGCCGAATCATGAGCGGCCCCGAATGGCCGGAGATCAAAAAACAATGGTCGGCCCTGCAAAGCGCCATCATGAAACAATACCAGGCCAAAACCAAAATGAAGGTGTTCAGTTGGAACAACCCGCGCCTGGAAAAAGACACTTTCATGTCGCCCTACGACAGCCTGAAATACTCCCGAATGTTCCTCCAGACGGGTATTCTGGCCGTCGATCCGCTCAGCAGCGAGGTCAAAGCCTGGGTGGGCGGCGTCAATTTCAAATATTTCCAGTTCGACCACGTGCGCTCGCAACGCCAGGTGGGCTCTACCTTCAAACCTTTCGTGTATGCCACCGCCATTTCCCAACAGGGTATCAGCCCCTGCTTCCAGGTGTACGACCAGGCCGTGACCATCCCGGCCCGCTATCAGAATTTTACCAACTCCGTCGACTGGACGCCCAAAGACGCCAACGGGTACTACTCCAACCAGCTCATGACCCTGAAAGAAGCGCTCAAAAACTCGGTCAACTCCGTGAGCGCTTTCCTCATGAAACAAATGGGCGACACCGAACCCGTGCGCGGACTGGTCAACAACATGGGCATCGACTCCGCTGCCCGCCGCCCCGACGGCGAATACCGCATCCCGAAACAACCCGCCATCTGCCTCGGCGCGGCCGACCTGACCGTGTTCGAAATGACCGGCGCCTATTCCACTTTTGCCAACAACGGCGTGTACGGCAAACCCTACGTGATCAAAAAAATCGAGGATAAAAACGGCCGCGTCATCTACAACGCCCTGCCCGAAGAACGCGTCGCCCTGCCACCCAACGCCAACTACGTGCTGCTCGACATGCTCAAATACAACGTCAAAGGCGCACCGGGCATCAACTCGCTCAAAAGCGAAGTAGGCGGCAAAACCGGCACCACCAACGACTATTCCGACGGCTGGTTCATGGGCGTCACACCCCGCCTCGTGGTCGGCACCTGGGTGGGCGGTGAAGACCGCTGGATTCGTTTTCTCGGCATCGGCGACGGACAAGGCGCGAAAATGGCGCGACCCATTTTCGCCGGCTTTATCCAGCGCCTCGAAAAAGACAAAAACTCGGGTTACGACGTCAATGCCCGCTTCAAACGACCGCCCGGCGACCTCGGCATCGAGATCAATTGCGCAGCCTACCGCGACTCGCTGCCGCCCACCGACGAGGAGTTCGCTCCCGATATTTACAACGACGAAGCCCCGACCGACGAAGGCGGCTCCCAATCGGGCGCCAAACCCGCCGACGGCAAAACGCCCGGCCGAAAACCCGACCCGGAACGCTTCGGGGACGAGGATTGAACAAGGGCGTTTTTTCAGGGGAGACGGGGTGTTGTGACAGGAGCAACAACTTTTAAAGCAGGAAGCGGCTTCGCCGCCGGGGTTGATAGACAGATTTTTTAGACAGGTTTTATTAGACAGGATTTACAAGATTTACAGGATGGGGCAGCACAGGACGGTTATTCTTATATCCTGTAAATCTTGTAAATCCTGTCTAATAAAAATCCTGTCTAATACACCCTGTCCAACCTGTCTGAACCCAGCCCGCTCACAAACGCCATGCGCCGCTTTCTTTCACTCTGCCTGATCCTGCTGGCCGCCCGCCTGGCCGCCCAGACCACCTACTGCAACCCGCTCAACATCGACTACGGCCACACACCCATACCCGGCGCGGCCGCCTGGGGCGCCCACCGCGCCACCGCCGATCCGGTCATCGTGCGGTTCAAAGGGGATTACTACCTGTTCAGCACCAACCAGCGCGGCTACTGGTGGAGCAGCAACCTGTCCGACTGGCACTTCGTGTCGCGCAGTTTCCTGCGACCCGACCACGATACCTACGACGACCTCTGCGCCCCGGCCGTGGGCATCATCGGCGATACCCTCCTGGTGTTCGGCTCCACCTACACCCGCGATTTCCCGATCTGGATGAGCACCGAGCCGAAAAAAGCCGACAGCTGGACCGAAGCCGTGCACAAATTCGATATCGGCGGCTGGGACCCCGCCTTTTTCACCGATACCGACGGGCGACTGTACCTGTACAACGGCAGCAGCAACCGCTACCCGATCTACGGCGTCGAACTCGACCGCCAGAGTCTGCAACCCCTCGGCGCCCGCAAGGAACTCTACACCCTCGAACCCGAGCGCTACGGCTGGCAACGCTTCGGCGAACACCTCGACAACACCTTCCTCGACCCCTTCATCGAGGGCGCCTGGATGACCCAATACGGCAACCGCTACTACCTCCAGTACGGCGCGCCGGGCACCGAATTCAGCGGATATGCCGACGGCGTGCTGGTGGGCCCCGGGCCGCTGGGACCTTTTACGCCGCAGTCGGACCCTTTTTCTTACAAACCCGGCGGCTTTATTCGCGGGGCGGGGCACGGCAGCACTTTTCAGGATGCCTGGGGCAATTACTGGCACACGTCTACCCTGGCCATTTCGGTCAAAAACAATTTCGAGCGCCGCATCGGCCTGTGGCCCGCCGGCTTCGACGCCGACAGTGTGATGTACTGCAACACGGCGTTTGGCGACTACCCCCACTACCTGCCCGCCGGCCCGGCCGACCACCTCCAAAGCCGCTTCACCGGCTGGATGCTGCTCAATTACCAAAAACCCGTGCAAGCCTCCTCCGCCCTGCCCGGCCATCCCGCCAACCTCGCCGCCGACGAAAACGTCAAAACATGGTGGGCCGCCGCTTCCAACCGGCCCGGCGAATGGTTCCAAACCGACCTGGGCGACACCTGCACCGTGTACGCCATCCAGGTCAACCACGCCGACCAGGGCGTCGATTTTATGGGTAAATCAGTGGGCGTGTACTACCGCTACAAACTCTGGCACTCCCTCGACGGCAAAAAATGGCGCCTCCTGAGCGACCGGAGCCAGGCGGGCCCCGACGCCCCGCACGACTATCTCGAACTGCCCCGGCCCCTGCGCACCCGCTATATCCGGATCGAATTCAGCGGACAGCGCACGGGCGCCTTCGCGCTCAGCGGCCTGCGCGTGTTCGGGCGCGGCGACGGCCCACCGCCCCCGGCCGTGCGCGAGTTCATTGTGCTGCGCACCGAAAAAGACCCGCGCTCCGCCTGGCTCAAATGGCGCCCCGTCGATGAAGCCTGGGCCTACAACATCTATTTCGGCACGTCGCCCGGCAAACTTTACAACTGCATCATGGTACACGACGCCAACGAGTACTGGTTCAAGGGCATGGACGCCCGCAAAACCTACTATTTCAGCATCGAGGCCGTGAATGAAAACGGGGTGTCGGAAAGGAGCGGGGTGGTGGAAAAAGCGCCTTAGGGCAGGTTATCCAGCCATTCTTTCGCCGTTTGGGTATTGGGATGCTGCTCGCCGAGTTGCTTCAAAAAAAGCCGATGGGCCTGGACAAAAAGATCGCGGGCTTTTTCCTTGTCGCCCGTGTTCAAAAAAACAACGCCGAGGTTGAGTTGGCGAACGGCAACGTTGGGATGATCGGGGCCAAAATTTTTCAAATCCGAGGCTGAGGCGGCCTCCAGCAAGTCCCGCGCACGCTCGTACTGACCAAGGTTTCGATACACGTTGGCCAAATTGGATTGGCGAACGGCAACGTTGGGATGATCGGGGCCAAAATTTTTCACTGCCGAGGCTAAGGCTGCCTCCAGCAAGTCCCGCGCACGCTCGTACTGACCAAGGGAGTCATACACGTTGGCCAAATTGGATTGGCTTACGGCAACGTTGGGATGATCGGGGCCAAAATTTTTCACTGCCGAGGCTAAGGCGCCCTCCAGCAAGTCCCGCGCACGTTCGTACTGACCAAGGTTTCGATACACGTTGGCCAAATTGGATTGGCGAACGGCAACGGTGGGATGATCCGGGCCAAAATTTTTCAAATCCGAGGCTAAGGCGGCCTCCAGCAAGTCCCGCGCACGTTCGTACTGACCCGTTTCTTCAATCACCGCGCCCAGGTTATTCATCAGCCGGCTCGCCGCTGCCGTTTCCAGATCTTCCTCTTTTAACATACCCAGCAAATGTTCCGCGTAGTTGATCCAGGGAAACAGCAGGGGATAGTTGGTGCTTACGTCGAAATTCAGCTTTTGGGTGAAGGTCTCTACCAGCACCGCCCATTCCTCCATGCCCGGCGTCAACTGATAGCCCACGGCCTGTTGCAACATCCTGTGCAGCCCGAAGCGGGGGCCTTCGCTTCGGGTCAGCCAGCCTTTCCGGTCGAGGCGATCGAGGGTTTCGTGCAGCTGGCGCCGTTCTTCGGCGGGTACCTGCAGCCATTCTTCGAGTTGGGCGGCCGTAAAGGCGTTGCCGGGCGGCAGCCCGACAAAACGCGCGAGCAGGAGCCGTTCGGCCGCGTCGAGGCCCGAACAATCGAAAGCGGTGAGCAGGTGGACGTAAACCTCGGTTTCTTCCTTGCTGTGGTTGGAACTGATGCGGCGCTGGAGATCGGGGTCGGCCAGCTGGCGGCGGCGCAGTTTAGCGGTGAGCGTGGGCAGGTCGAGGCTGCCGAAGTGGTTTTCGAGGGTTTTGGCGAGCAGTTCGACGGTCAGGGTATGGCAATCGACCTCGCGCAGCAGCTCGTCGAGCGCGGCCGGCGGGCAGTCGCCGGTGTAGTATTTGCGGAAGAGTTGGGCAGCGGCTTCCGGAGAGAGCCGGTCGAGCGGCATGGGTTCGTAGCCGTTCAGGCGGTTTCGGGAGGTCAGGAGTACCCGCCATTCGGGCGGCAGGGGCATCTGGGCGCGTATGGCGGCCTGTTCCATTTCGGCGCCCGCATTGTCCACTACCAAAAGATTAGGCCCTTTGAGCTGGCGCAAGGCGTTCATAATGGTTTGAAAACGCGCTTCGGGCGGTTCGTTTGGCGCCGCGGGCTCGAGTTGCAGGTTGGTCGCTAGCGTGGGATGCCAGGCGATGGTTTCGATAAAAGAAGCGGCGTATTGCTGCCCGTCATGGTTGTCGTTTCCGGCGAGTTCGATCCAGAGGAAATGTTCGTATTGGCGCAATACGCTTTGAAACCAGGCTTTTGCCAGGGTGGTTTTGCCGATGCCGCCCAGGCCGTTGACCACCACGACTTTTTGCGAGTGGTCCAGTTTCGACGCCAGCGCGCGCAGGTCTTCATCACGGCCCAGGCATTCTTCCTGCGGGTCGATCGGCAGATAGGGCGTCAGCTGACGGGGAATTTCGCGGGGCTGTCCGTTGATTTGCTGGATGATCGTACCGGCCAGGGTGACACTCACCGCCGTGCTGCCGCTGATCTCAACCTTCTGGCTTAAGTTTTTTTTTCCGGGTCGGCAGCCGGGCCGGCATTGTCGATGTTGGTTTTTACTTCTTCGCTGTCGCGCACGGTCACAGAGCCGCCGTTTTTCAGGTCGGTCGTCACTTTTTTGCTGCCCTCGACGTTTACATTGCCCTTGTCGGCGTCTTTTTCCACGATGGCATAATACCCTGCGACGCCGAGCACACCCAGGATCACAAAAAACAAAAAGCCCAGTAGCAGGGACAGATTGTCGTTCTCGCCTTCACCGGCGACACGCACGATCGAGTCTCGCATAAGGTACACGAGAATCAGGCAGAATATCGCAACGCCGAACAGGTTGCGGATTTTGATGGCTTCACTGAAAAATTTCATCATGGTTGGGTGCAGGCGGGTTGGGTTTCAGCTAATGTATGATCTGCGGCGGATATGCGGATGGCATTTGCCAGAATGAATCACATAAAAAACCGCACAAACAAGATAATCCCGAACGTAATCACCACCTGCGTCAGCATCAGCGACAACACCGTTTTCAGGGCCACGAGCCAGAGCCGGCCGCCGAAAAACTGGTAGTTGGCCCAGGTCGTAAAAGCGGCCCACAGGACCAGGTAAACGGTGAGCATGGAAAAATAATAGGGCCGGAAAAACACGATCAGCGGCGTAAAAACCAGCATAAAAAACATGACCCGAAAGCCGCCGAGAAAGGCGTGAAGGGTCAGGTTTTCGGCGTAGTTGTAACGGCTGCGCCAAAAAAGCGCCCAGGTAAACAAAGCGCTCACCGGCGCCGCCACGAAAAAAACGAGGTTGATGTTTTTGCCGATGAGCGCCGACACGGGGTTGGCGTGCGTGGTGTCTGATTGCAGCAGATGGAATTTGGCCGTCAGGAAAGCCGACACCGCCACCGTCAGCACAAAATAACTGAACGGGTTGAAGTACTTTTTACGGCTGCCGGCCACGTACGCTTTGGCCACCAGACCGGGGCGCAGGGCCATCTCCTTGGTCAGATGGAAAATACCCTTGTCGGCATGCGTGACGACGTGGATCAGCTCATGCAAAATATGCCCCATGTCGAGGCGGTGTACATGGGTATTCTGCCCGCATTGTGGACAAAACGCGTGCTCCGGCGAGAGCGGGGCAGCGCAGTTTTTACAGTTGGTTTCGGTCATGGAATGGGTATTTGAGGGTGCTAAGTTACTAATGGCAATTCATCGGAAAACGCATTAAATTTATCACTTCAAACAGAAATGCAATGACCACTATTACGACCGAGTTTTTTCGCAACAATTTGCGTGAGGTGCTCCGCCAGGTAAGAGAGGGGCGTTCTTTTTCACTTGTTGCCGGAGAGAACAATGAAGTAATTGCCCGTCTGTTGCCCGCCAGTTCAACAAAAAATGCCCCCGCGCCCCGACCCATAGGTTTGTTGGCCGGGGTTGGCAGTTTTACCCTGAGCGAACCGTTCAAAATTAATGAAAACGAATTTACCGCTCAGGAATAACCCTCTTCCCCCTAACCGATTCACCCCTAAACCTCCTCCCGCAACACCTCCAGCGGCGGCTTCCGCACCACCTCCCGGCTGTTCAGCAACCCGATGATGACCGTGAGCGCCGTGATCAGCACAAAAATACCGAGCAAGGGCCACCAGTCGGGCGTGAAGGGGATTTTGAAGGCAAAGGTTGCCAACGCCCAGGCGCCGGCCACGGAGAGGCCCACGCCGGCCAGACAGGCCAGGGCGCCCAGCAGGAAATATTCGATGGCGTTGATGCGCAGAATCTGCCGGCGACTGGCGCCAAGGGTGCGCAGCAGCACACTTTCGCGGATGCGGGCGTATTTGCCCTGGTAAATCGAACTGAGCAGCACCAGCAAGCCCGTCAGGATGCTGAACAGGGCCATGAACCGAATCACAAACGAGACTTTTTTCAACACCTCGTCTACCGACTTGAGTATCTGCGTGAGGTCGATGGCCGATACGTTGGGGAAACGCTGCACCAGCGCGGCCTGGAAACGGGCCGATTGCTCGGCGTCGGCCACTTTCGACACGACGACGTGAAACTGCGGCGCGGCTTCGAGCACCCCCTTTGGAAATACCACGAGGAAGTTGGTCTGCACCCGGTTGAAATCGACCTTGCGCACCGAACCAACCTCGGTTTCGATACGCGTGCCCTGCACGTTGAAGGCGATTTTGGTGCCGATTTTGGCCTTCATGGCGCGTTGCAGTCCGTCGGATATCGACACTTTGATGGGCTCGCCCGGCCGATGCTCGCCTTCCCAGGCGCCCTCGATGATGGTTTCGGTATCGATCAGCGTATCGCGGAACGTGACGCGGTACTCGCGGTCCCACACCCAGCGCGGCATGGCGGTGGTCGAGTCGGCCTGGTCCTGCGCCTTGGTGCGCCCGTCGATGTCGTCGACGCGTGTGGTGACGATGGCCACCTGTTGCATGACCGGCATGCCGTTGTCGCCGACGAGTCGGGCCACGCCCTCGCGCTGGTCGGGCAGAATGTCGAACAGGATCATGTTGGGCTGGTTGCCGCTGCCGGAAAACTCGACCTGACGCAGCAGCAGCGTCTGGATCAGAAACAGGGTGGAAAGCAGCATGGTGCCCAGACCGATGGTCACGACCAGCAAAACCGTCTGGTTTTCGGGGCGGAACAGGTTGGCAATGCCCTGCCGCCACACGTACGACCAGCGGCGCGGGAAGAACCGGCGCAGCAGGAAGGTGAGCAGTTGCGCCAGTCCGTACAACACGGCAAAAGCCAGGGCCATACCGCCCATAAACCACAGGGTTTCCTTCCAGTCGCGCACCAGCCACCAGGTAAAACCCAGCAGCGAGGCCCCGATCAGCGCATACACCAGCCACCGCTGGCGCGAGGCTGCATGCTGGCGCGGGGCTGTGCGCTGGCGCGGGGCTGTGCCCCGTGCCCCACTATCCCCGGGGGCTGCGCCCCCTTTGTCATCCTCCTCAAACGACGCCCGCAACGTCCGCAACGGCGAAGTCCGCAGTATCCCCGACAGCGGCAGCAGGGCAAACAACACGGCCACGGCCAGGCCCATCGACACGCCCTGCGCCACGGCGGCCCAGGAGAGATCGGTGCTCACGGTTTCGATGGGCAGAAAGTCTTTGGCCAGCACCGGCAGCAGTTTTTGCAGCAGGGTGCCGATCAGGGTACCCGCCAGCGCGCCCAGCAGTCCGATACCGACCACTTGCGTGAGGTACACGTAAAAAGCCTTGCGGCCGCTGGCGCCCAGACAGCGCAGAATGGCCACCGTGGGCAGTTTGTCTTTGATATAAATATGCACCGCGCCGGCCACGCCGATACAGCCGAGCAGCAGGGCGACGAAGCCCACGAGGTTGAGAAAAGTGGAAAAATTGCCGAATGCCTTGCCAATGGAGGCTTTGTTCGATTCCACCGTTTCCCAGTCGAGGCCAGCGGTTTTTAAAGGTTTTTCGATGGCTTTGGTCAAGGTTTCGACACTGGCCGGGGCTTCGATTTTGTAATAATACTGGTACCACACCCGGCTGCCTTTTTGCACCAGTCCGGTGGAATCGAGCCGCTCGAACGGGATAAAAGCCACGGGAGCGATGGCGGAGCCGATACCCGCGCGGCCCGGCCGGGAGAGCAAATCGCCGGCGATCGGAAAGCTGAGGTTGCCAATATGAATGCTGTCGCCCGGTTGCACGCCGAATTGCAGCATCAGGCCGTGTTCGACCAGCGCCTGACCGCTGTCGTGCCAGTTTTTCCAGGCGTCTTCGGGCTGGCTTTTCCATTTGCCGTAAAAAGGATAACCGGGGTCGGAAGCGCGCACGTTGGTGAGGCGGGTGCCGCCGGTTTTGGGGAAATAGGCCATGTTCAGCAGGTTGAACACGCGGGCCTGTTGCACGCCGGGCGTATTGTTGAGCAGCATCAGCACCGAGTCGGGCGCCGGCTGGTTGCCCTCGATGAGCAGGTCGGCGCCCAGCAGGGTTTTGGCTTCCCGGTCGATGTCGGCGGTGAGGTTGTCGCTAAATGAGCGCACGGCCGTCAGTGCGGCGATGCCGGCGATGATGGCGGAGATAAAAAGCAGCAGGCGGGCCCGGTTGCGGCGGCTGTCGCGCCAGGCCATTTTGAGTACGAAGGACATACGTTGTAAAGAACGATAAAGCGTTTGCCTGAGGGTGGCAAAGCCTCCGGAAAACAGTGAAACTGCCGGGGCGTTGCGGGCTCATTTGTTTTTTTCGATCAATGCGCCCCGGCAGCCGGTTCAAGCCCTCAAAAAACGGATGGACGACGGGCACTTCAGATCAACTACGGGGCTGACCCGCATCATTCGCGCCGCTTGCCGATGCCTGCAATTTTGTTGTACTTTTTCACCTAACCACACCAGGCCATGACCAACAGAATCTTTTTTCTCGCCGTGTCTCTGCTCCTTGCCGGCATGGGCCTGAAAGCCCAAACGGCCTTTACCGAGCAGGGCAATTTCCTGATTGGCTCCACGGTTGGCTTTTCCAGCAACGAATCCCGTTTGAAATCCTCCACCCAGTCCGGCTCTGCCGAGGGAGAAGGCCCTTATTCGCTGCAATGGAACCTCAACCCGCACATCGGGTATTTCCTGCTCGACAACTTCAATCTGGGTATCGGGCTGGACTACACGTTCAGCCGTGAAAAACAACCCAATGCCGACAAAACGGACGACAGCGACCTGCTGTTCGGCCCCTTTGCCCGCCTGTACCTGCCGCTGGGCGACGACCAGGCTTTTTTCCTCGAAGGCAATTTCGGGTTCGGCAACTCGTCGGACAACCTGATTATCGGCGGCGCGCCGCAAAGTATCAACAGCAACATCATTGCCGTGGGCGCCGGACCGGGATTCACGATCTTTTCCAGCCGGGCCGTGGGGCTTGAAGCGTTGTTCAAATACAACTATGCGCGCACCAAGTTCCAGACGACCGAAAACGGCGTCACGACCGAAACGACCAGCCGCACCAATCAGTTTGCCGTATCGCTGGGCGTGCAGTTCTACTTCGGCGGGTTCAGCAAGGCGTACTGATCATCATTGCATTTGTACGCAGCGCCACTCCGATTTGCGCACTTCGGTATTGGTTGCCGGATTGTAAATACAAACCTGTCCGTAACCGACGGTAAAGCCGTTTTTCTCCCACTCGGCGCGCTCGGGGCAATCGGGCATTTTGGTAACCTCTTTTTCGTCGGTAGGACGCAGGTACCAGAACTTGCCGTTGTCGAGCACTTCCGGGTCGCCGACGTATTCGGATTTCAGGACGGCTTTTTTGGTTTTGAGGTTAAACACCAAAATTTCCCGCAGGCTGGGACCCGTACCGATATCCATAAATAAAACATCGCCCACCACGCCGGCAAAAAAGCCGGTGATGCCCGCGGGTACGTTGTATCCGTCGGCGCTGTCGAGTGGTGTGATGGTAATGGATTGGCCGGGTTGACTGTTCATATCGACCGTGCGGATTTTATACCGCTGGTACCGGTACTCGGCCGTGCCCGCCGCGGGCCGGGTGTAGGCGGCGCGTTCCATGCCTTTGAACCCGATAAGCGTGTCGCGTTCGGTACTGAACACGGTGGTGTCGGGCGCCTGCTTGGCGTCGGCGGCTGCATCGGTTTTTTTATCGGCGGCATTGTTTTGGCAAAAACTGAACAGGAAAGCGAAAGCGGCGAAAAGCGCCAGAGAAAAGGCGTTTTGCAAAAAGCGATTCATAACGGGTTGGTTTAAGATTTTACGGACAAATCGTGTTGCCCGGCCCAGTACCGCAGGTCTTGCCGCTGGATGGCGGCGGCCATGAGATCGGGAAAGAGGGCCGGCGTGCACGCAAAGGTCGGAATATCCAGCGCAGAAAATGCAGCGGCATTGTCGTGATCGTAAGCAGGCGCGCCTTCGTCGTTGAGGGCCAGTAGCGCCACGACGGTAACGCCGGCCCTGCGGAGTGCCTGTGCGGTTTTCAGCATTTCCTGACGGTTGCCGCCTTCAAACAGGTCGCTGATCAGTACCAGGATGGTATCATGCGGGCGCTCCACCAGGGTTTCGGCGTAGCGCAGGGCTTTGTGAATATCGGTGCCGCCGCCCAGTTGGGCGCCAAACAGCAGCTCCACCGGGTCGTGCAGCCGGTCGCTGAGATCGACGACCGCCGTATCGAACGCCACCACATGGGTACGCAAAGAACGGATAGAGGCCAGTACAGCGCCCAGGATGCCGGTATACACCACCGAACTGGCCATGGAGCCGCTTTGGTCGGAGAGCAGAATGACGTGCCGTAGGGCCTGCCCCTTGCGCCCGAAACCGTAGAGCGTTTCGGGGATGATGGCGCCCAGTTCAGGCTGGTAGGTTTTCAGGTTCTGGTGTACGGTGCGGCGCCAGTCGATCTCGTTGTGGCGGGGGCGGCGTTTGCGCACACCGCGGTTGAGGGCGTTTTGCACGGCTTCCCGAAGCGGCAGGCGAAGTTTTTTCTCCAGTTCTTCCACCACTTTCCGCACGACAGCCCGGGCGGTTTCGCGGGTTTGCGCGGGCAAAACCTGATTGAGCGACAGCAGGGTAGCCACGAGGTGCACGTCGGGTTCCACGGCGGCCAGCAATTCCGGTTCGAGCAGCAACTGGTGCAAACCCAGCCGTTCGAGGGCGTCGCGCTGCATGACCTGCACGACCGGCGTGGGAAAATAGCGCCGTATGTCGCCCAGCCAGCGGTTGACATTGGGAGACGAACGCCCCAGTCCGCCTTTGCGGTCGGCGTCGTACAGGGCTTCGAGCACGCGGTCCATCTGGGCCGAATCGCCGTCGAGCCCGATTTCCTGTTCCGGGTCGGCAGCGCGGCCAAGTATCAGTCGCCAGCGTTCAAGAGCAGATGCGGTGGGTGTCGACACGGGTTTGTATTTTAGAAAAAAGATCGCATGGCTGGTTTTTCTTGTTTTTCAAAAACAAAACCATGTGTGGCATTTTTTGAAATAACCTAAAATATTTTTTGAATAAAAATAGGTTAAACAAACAAATGTTATACTTTTGAGAACGAAAAATAATGTCAAAACACTAAAAACGTCAACATTTTTCATTCACCAAACCAACTTTTATGAACGCATTTTTATCTCTGGGTCGCTGGCTGTTTGCCATTCCTTTCGCCATTTTCGGGTTGTTTCACTTTATGAATGCGCAAGCCATGGCTGATTATGTTGTACCGGCCTACATGCCTGCAAAAGCCATTTGGGTGTATTTGTCGGGCGCCGGCCTGCTGGCTGCCACCGTCAGCATGCTGATCGGGAAGTACGACAAACTGGCTACGACCCTGCTGGCGGTATTTCTGCTTTTGCTCGTCGTGATGGTACATTTGCCCGGTGCGATGGCTGGCGGTGAAGGCGCACAGGCTTCTACTTCCATGTTGCTGAAAGATCTTGCCCTGGCTGGCGCCGCGATGATGTATGCGTTGAATTATGCCAAAGATCGCTCCGTGATCGGCTGATTGTTTCAGACATAACTAAATCGTTTTCTCGTATGATGGGCGCATCCGTTTCGGGTGCGCTCTTTTTTATGCTCTTTTATGCTCCGCTGCGCAGTATTTTTTGTTCGATACTGGTGGTGGAGTAGCCGTCGATGAATGGAAGGCTGAGCACTTGCCCGCCTTTTTCCAATACAAAATCGGCGCCCACGATTTGTTCGGGTTTCCAGTCGCCGCCTTTTACGAGCACGTCAGGCCCGATGGCGCGGATCAGGTCGAGCGGGGTGTCCTCGTCAAAAATCACCACCAGATCGACCACCGAAAGCGCGGCGAGCAGGTGGGTACGGGTGGCTTCGTCGTTGATGGGGCGGGTGGGGCCTTTGAGTCGTCGCACCGAGTCGCCGCTGTTCATACCCACCACGAGGCGCTGCCCCAGGTCGCGAGCCTGGGCCAGGTAATGCAAGTGGCCGTAGTGCAGCAGATCGAAGCAGCCGTTGGTAAATACCACGCGTTCGCCGGCGGACTGCCAGCGCGCCACGGTGTCGGCGGCTTGTTCGCGGGTTTGAATTTTTTGTTCGAGTTGGGCAAAATTGGTCATCATTTACAAAAGCGCAGGAATAAAGGATTTGCTTCGGCAAAGGTACGGGTTATTCGCCCAGGGGCAGTTCTCCGGCCCAAACCTTCACGCGCGGGTACCGGTTTTTCATAGCCTCCCAGTTGCTTTTACCCATCACGCTGATGGCCGTCGCCCAGGCGTCGGCTTCCGTGGCCGAAGGGGCTTTGACCGTCACGAGTACCCGGTGAGAAACGCCCCACCCTGTGCGCGGGTCGACGATATGGGAATAACGCCGCCCGTTGGCTTCGAGATAGCGGGCCGTGGCGCCCGAGGTGGTGATGCCGCAGTTGGACAGCAGCAGCGGCGCCGGCGCAAACTGGTCCGGAATAGCGACGCTCCAGCCCCGGACGCCGGGCGGCGGATCGCCCAGGGCAATGTCGCCGCCGGCATCGGCCAGGGCTCTTTTGATGCCGAAACGGCGCAGCACCCGCAGGCATTCGTCGGCAGCAAATCCCTGGCCGATACCGCCCAGATCGAGTTTCATTCCCTTGTTTTTCAATTCAACCCGCCGAGGGTTCCGGTACAGGATCATGTTTTCCCAGTTGACCAGCGCGCGTGCCTCCTCGATCCGGCCGGTATCCGGCAATTCCTGCAAATGCCGGGCGCGGCGCCAAAGGCGGGTCAGCGGACCGACGGTAGGGTCGAAAGCGCCCCCGCTCCGGTGGGCGTACCGGGCCGACAAATGCAAAACACGCCATAAATCGGCCGAAACGGCAACTTTTTGCCCCGTGCCGGCCTGTTCGCAAAGGCGCATCAACTCGCTGTCGGGCCGGTAGTCGGACAGGATTACGTTGAGGGTATCGACGCGATCCACAACGGCCTGCGCAGCCCGCCGGGCCAGCAGCGTATCCGTCGCGTAAAAGACAAGTTTGAAGGTGGCGCCCATTTGGGGCCAAGTGTATTCGAATCGCTGTTCGGCCCCCGTCTGACGACCAGAAGTGACTGAACAGGCTCCGATGCCCATGAAGGCAAGGAGCAGCAAGGCTGGTAAAAAACGGCGCGGCATATTGGGCTTATTGCACCCGGAAAAACTTGATCGTTTGTTCGGGATCGAATGCCTTGGGTCGCATCTCGGGGCGGGCGCCGGGTTCGTAGCGCATCCGGAACGAGGTGTCGCTTTGCCATTCGAGGATGGCATACAGCAGTTTGCCCTGGTGCGGGCCGCTGTCGAAATCGCTCAGATCGAGTGCCGGCGGCGCCTGTTTGCAGTCGAGGGCATAGCGGAAACGCATGGTATCGTATTGGCTACCGAAACGGGTGAGCCAAAGCGCCGAGCCGCCGGCTTCGAAGATCAGGTCCTGTCCTTCGCGATTGCTCCACCGACCGGTGAGTTCGTAGCAGTCGGGCGCCAGCTGGCACGACTGTAGTGCCAGCACTAAGCCGGTCATTAAAAGTAAAACGGATGTAAAGTGTTGGTTCATCATCACGGCTCCGGATTTTTCGTTTTGTTTGACTGTATAGACAAGACTCGTGGAAAAAGGTTGAGGGGTTTTAGGTGTTGGGTTTTAGGTGTTGGGTTTTGGCAAAAGGTGCATTACTGCTCTCGAATCAGGTTTTAGGTTTTTGGGGTTGGGTTTTGGGGAAAGGGTTGTTGCTGCTCTCGAATCGGGTTTTGGGAGTTAGGTGTTGGGTTTTGGGCAAAAGGGGTGTTACTGCTCTCGAATCGGGTTTTGGGAGTTAGGTGTTGGGTTTTGGCAAAAGGGGTGGTTACTGCTCTCGAATCGGGTTTTGGGTGTTGGCAAAAGGGGTGTTGCTGCTCTCGGACAATGTCACGAGGCCAAGCCTCGCGCGAGCCGGGGTTAATTTCTGCCCGAATCCCGGGCATATCCTGAGAGCCGCAACAACCCTTTTGCCAAAACCTAACACCCAACACCCCATTCAAATCATTCCTTGGTCGGCAAAACTGTAATAGCCTCGTTCGGAAACGATGAGGTGATCGAGCAGGGGAAGGTCGAGCAATTCGCCGGCTTTTTTGATACGCCGGGTGAGATCTATATCGGCCTGGCTGGGTTGAAGGCTGCCAGAGGGATGGTTGTGCAGCACGATAACTGCTTTGGCGAGGGAATCGAGGGCCGTTTTAAACAATAGTTTGACATCCACGACGGTGCCGGCGGAGCCGCCGACGCTGAGTTGCTGACGATGAAACACCTCATTGGACTTGTTGAGCAGAAGTACCCAGAATTCTTCGTGCGGCAGGTCGGTGAGCAGGGCGGCTACGATGTTGTAGGCATCCTGACTGCAGGAAATGCGCGGCCGATCACGCAGGTCGGACAGCTGGCGGCGGCGGCCGAGTTCGAGGGCGGCGGCGATCGTAATGGCTTTTGCTTCGCCGATGCCTTTAAAACGTTGTAATTCACCCAGGGTCCGTTTGCCCAGGTCGTGCAGATTGCGGTCGACGGTGTTCAAAATTCGCTGGGCCAGCGCGACCGCGCTTTCTCCGGCAGTGCCCGAGCCGATCAGGATGGCCAGCAACTCGGCATCGGTGAGGGCGTTTTTGCCCCGGAGCAGCATTTTTTCCCGGGGCCGGTCTTCTTCTGCCCAGGCGGTAATGGCGGGTGTACGGCTGTCGGACATGGCGGAGTCGGATTGATGTTCGGTATTCACGGATACACGAAATTAACCCGACGGTTTTTCCCTGAACCTGTTTGACGCCGTTGTGCCCAAAATTTATTTCAAAAAACCGGGTGCTTATTTTGCCGAAACAGCCGGTACATGCTCCGGACAATCGAGTCGCAAGTCTTTGTTTTCCAGTTTTTTAGCGAGCAACCGGCAATAGTGCCCCGATGGCCGCGACATGTAGTTGCTGCAGTTGTAACACATGCGATCGAGCGTGACCACTCCCTTGCGCTGGAGGTTAAAAATGATCTGCAAGAGGTTTTCCAGCAAGGTGTTTTGCTGCTCTTCTCCCATTGTATCCAGCGGAAAAAGAAAGGGACTGGCAAAGTCGGCCGTTTGATCAGCCGCGGCGCGACCCGCATCGGTGAGCACCAGGGTATGGCTTCGGGCATCGACCGGGCTGGGGTCGCGCAGCACAAGCCCTTTTTGTTCCAGCGATTTTACCGCATCGCTGATGGTGGGCCGGCTCAGGTTGAATTCTTTAGCCAGTTGGCTCACCGTTGCCTTTTCCTGTTCGTGGTAACGGAGAAAAATCAGGATCTGGATTTGAATGGGGCTGATGTTCAGCACTTTTGCCCGATCCCACAACAAAACTCTGAATGCTTCCGAGAGGCGTTCCAGCGCGGCTACAATCCGGTAGTCTACACGCGTATTTTGCGCCTCCGGATTAAATATGGAGTGATCCATCAATTATTTCAGGTTGAAAAAGGTTTTATGATAAACCGGGTTCTGAGGGCAAAATTATTTAGGATTCCTATTCTTGAAACATTCTTTTTGCAAACATCCGACCAAGTCGCTACGAGATCGAATTTTCAGGGCTTCGTCAGCTTTTATTATTTTCGCCCTTCATTCTAAAAAACTGATTATCAAACACTTTTGAGTGTACGCGAATTATCCATGAAAAACGCTCTTTTTCCGCTCTTCTTCCTCGTATCGGCGCTCTCGCTGAGCGCCCAACCCAATGATGTGCCCGTACTCAGCGCCGCCGAAGCGGTTCAGATTGCATTGGCCAACAATTATGACATTCAGCTGGCCCGTGCCGACGCCGAAATCGCCCACCTGAATAATACCAAAGGCAATGCGGGCATGCTGCCCAATGTCGCCCTCGTAGCCGGCGACAATGCGACGCTGAACGGCCTGCAAATCCAGAACCTGGCCGACGGTCGCCTGATCGAAGCGTACGGCGTATTCTCCAACAACATCAATGCCTCCGTGCAACTGGAATGGACGCTGTTCGACGGCCGGCGCATGTACATCACCAAAAATCGCCTCAACGAAATTGAAGCCCTCGGCCAGATCAATTTGCAGGCCGCCGTGCAGCAAACCACGGCCGAGGTGCTGCTGCGCTATTACGACATCGTGCGCAGCCAGCAACAGGAACGCGCCCTTGCCGAGGTGATCGCACTCAACGAAGAACGCCTGCGCATCGCCGAAGCCCGGCTGGCCGCGGGTATGGCCGCTCAAACCGACGCCCTGCAGGCGCGCATCGACCTCAATCAGCGCAAAGCCGACCTGCTGGCCCAGCAAACGGCTACCCTCGTTGCCAAACGCGAACTCAACCGCTTGCTGGCCCGCGACCCCGGCACGTCCTTCACGGTAGATGAAGGTTTGCAGCCGGCCTACAACCCCGACCGCGAAGCCCTGTTGCAAAAAATCCAGACCCAAAACCCTGCCCTGTTATCGCTGCAAAAAAGCGCCGACGTAGCCGCTCTCTCCGTCCGGGAAGCCCAAACCCTCGGCAAACCGCGCATCGTCGGACTCAGTCAGCTCGGCGGCGCGCGCACCGACAACGGCGCCGGCTTCCTGCTCAACAACTCGTCCATGGGCCTCACCGTCGGCGCGCAGCTCAACCTGCCCCTTTACACCGGCGGCAACATCCGCAGGCAGGTGGAAGTGGCCAAAGTACAGGCCCAGCAATCGGCCACCCGGCTCGATGCCCAGCGCCTGGCGCTCAGCGCCGCGCTCGACGACCAGCTGGCCTATTACCAAACCTCGCGCCAGGCCCTGGCCCTGGAAGAAGAAAACGTGGTGAATGCCCGCGAAAACCTCAAAGTCAGCACCGAGCGTTTTCGCCTGGGCCAAACCAACGCTTTGGAAACCCAGACAGCGCAAAACAGCCTGGAACAGGCGCTGCTGCGGCGCAATCTGGCCTTGTATAATTTGAAAGTGGGGGAGCTGCAATTGAGGTTGCTGGCGGGGGAATTGTAAAATATGATCAAGTACAACCATCCTGCCCGGTTGATCGTCTTTTTCGGCGCATTTGGCCTTTTTATATAATGCAGTTTACCATGGAAAACCTTCCCACTCTTGTTGAAATAGCCCCCCGACACCTTGTCGGTTTGCATATACGTACCTCAATGGAAGCCAATCAGACGGCGGAGCTTTGGAAAACATTCCGAATCCGGCTTCGGGAAATCGGCGCGCCGCCGCCGCGAAAGTTCTATTCCGTGCAGGTTTTTGATCCCGGCGCCAGTTTTGCCGCGTTCAGCCCCGACAGTTTGTTCGACAAATGGGCCGCTATTGAACTGGATACCGATGCGGCGAAGCCCGAGGGCCTTGATATTTTGATCTTGCCTGCCGGCTTGTACGCCGTTTTTATCCATCACGGGCCAGCCCATTCCTTTCCGGGTACGCTGCAGTTTATTTTTGGTCAATGGCTCCCGAATTCAGATTATACACTGGATGCAAGGCCGCATTTTGAAATTATGGACGAGCATTATCACCCGCTTGACCCCGACGCGCGGGAGGAGGTTTGGATTCCGGTCAGAATAAAAGAGAAGTAAGATTAATTCCGAATTGGCCCAACGTTCCACATTTCCCCCGCTGCCCAATAAATTTGCCCGCCGAGGGCGCTAAAAGCCCTTTTTTGTCATGCCTGACCAGAATAAAACCGCCGTCGTCGTCGGCGCCGGCCTCGTTGGCTCCCTGTGGGCCGTATTTCTCGCCCGTCGCGGTTACCAGGTAAAAGTATTCGAACGTCGTCCCGACATGCGCGCGGCCGGTTATTCCGGTGGCCGCTCCATCAACCTGGCCATGTCGGAACGCGGCTGGAAGGCCATCGAACGGGCGGGTATCCGCGAAAAAATCGAGCCCGTCGCTATTCCGATGCCGGGCCGTATGATCCACAACCTTGGCGGCGAGCTGGCGTACCAACCCTACGGCAAAACCGGGGAAGCGATCTACTCCGTGTCGCGCGGCGGCCTCAATCTCGAACTGCTGAGTATTGCCGGCAGCTTCCCGAACGTCGAGTTCTTTTTCGAACACCGCTGCGTCGAGGTTGATCTGCAAAACCCGCTGATTACCTTCGAAGACCTGCGCAGCGGCGAGATCAAAACCCTCGAAGCGCCGCTGATTTTCGGTACCGACGGGGCGTTTTCCGCCGTTCGATATGCCCTGCAACGTACCGACCGTTTCGATTACCGGCAGCGCTACCTCGAACACGGCTACAAGGAACTCACCATCCCGCCCGCGGCCGACGGCAGCCATCGCATGGACCCCAACGCCCTGCACATCTGGCCGCGCGGCAACTTTATGCTGATCGCCCTGCCCAATGCCGACGGCACCTTCACCTGCACGCTGTTCCTGCCCTTCGAAGGCGAAGTGGCCTTCGAACACCTGGGCAGCGACGAGGCCGTACTCGGCTTTTTCCAGCAATATTTCCCCGACGCGGTGCCGCTGATGCCTACGCTCCTGGAAGATTTTCGGACCAACCCGACGTCCTCGCTTATGACCCTGCAATGCGCTCCCTGGCAATGGCAAAACCGCATCCTGCTGCTGGGCGATTCCGCGCACGCCATCGTACCGTTCTACGGACAGGGGATGAACGCCGGTTTTGAAGATTGCACTATCCTCGACGGCATGTACGAGACCTACGGCGGCGATTGGTCGCGCATGATCCCTGACTTTGCCCGCCAACGCAAACCCGACGGCGACGCCATCGCCGAACTGGCCCTGCGCAACTTTATCGAAATGCGCGATCTGGTGGGCGACCCCAGGTTTTTGCTGCGCAAAAAAATAGCCGCCCGTTTGCACGAGCGGCATCCCGACTTTTTGCCGGTATATTCCATGGTTACGTTCAGCAATACGCCTTATCACCTGGCCCTGCGCGAAGACGACGCCCAGAACCGCCTTTTTGAACGCATCCTGGCCATCGACAACATCGAACAGAAATGGGACGGCCCGGAGGTGGAAGCGGTGTTCAGGGAATGGGTGGAGGCGGGTTAGGTTTTGGGGGTTGGGTGTTGGGTTTTGGGCAAAAGGGTTGCTGCTGCTTTCGAATCGGGTTTCGGGTTTTAGGTGTTGGGAGTTGGCAAAAGGGTTGCTGCTGCTTTCGGACAATGTCACGAGGCTAAGCCTCGCGCGAGCCGTGGTGAATTTCTGCGAAAAAGGGGTATTGCTGCTCTCGAATCGGATTGGGGGTTTTAGGTTTTGGGAAAAGGGACACTACGGCTCTCGGACAATGGTCACGAGGCCAAGCCTCGCGCGAGCCGTGGTTAATTTCGCCCGAACCCCAGGCATGTCCCGAGAGCAGCAACAACCCTTTTGCCAACTCCCAACACCTAAAACCCAAAACCCGATTCGAGAGCAGGAACAACCCTTTTACCCAAAACCTAAAACCCAAAACCCAACTCCCGATTTAGTTTCGAATGATTCGCATTGGGCGGCCGCCGTTTTCGCGCATCCGTTCGGCGACCATTTTCTGGAAGTCGGCTTCGCTGATCTTTTCGCCTTTTTTGGGGGCGGTCACCTCGTTCTTTTTCAGTTTTCGGAAATTTACTTTGGTGGCGACAAATTGCATTTCGCCGCTGTTGATGTCCAGTTCGAGGATCATGCCGGGCAACAGTCCGAAGCCGGCGGGACCGGCCGAAACCGGGATTGCATCGGCAAACCAGGCGGTGATCTGACGTTTCCGCACGGTATCCTGCATGGTGGCTTCCATACAACTGTAACCCAGAATGCTTTTGGTTTGACCGGTGATTTTCCAGCCCGGGGCGGCCAGCGTATCGTCGATCAGGTAGTTTTTGCTAAAAAATTCGCGGGCATCGGTTTTCCGGCCTGCTTCAAAATTGCGGTAAAAAATCGCCTCCGGCCGTTGCATACGAATCACCATAGGTCCGCCACCGCCGGGTTCGTCCTCCTCTTCATCGGGCAGGTTGTGAAACAGGCTTTCTTTTGCCGAAAACAACAATTCGGCGTGCGAGGTGCGCCATTCGGGTATCATGGCGCGCATGTCGGCGGCATCGGGCGGAAGGTTGCGGTGCATATTGACTTTTTCGTCAAACAGAACGACACCTTCCGTCTGCTGGCCATAAGCGGCAAAACCGGCCAGGGTAAACAGGACGAGCAATAATTGTTTCATAATACTTTGGTTATTAGTTTTTTAAAATAAAATGATCTAATCTCTGGGGCAAAACTAGACCAAGACCACCCAGGGGGAAGTTAATCGTCCTTTCTATTAGGTTAATTAAGGTTAAGCACCCGCAGGCGCACCGAATAAAGCCGGTATTTTTGGGCCATGCGATTGAAAGCATTCCTGAGTAATACGCGATTTATCTGGCTGATCGCCGTCAGTCTCCTGCTGCTGGCGGCCTTCCAGGTTTTTTGGCTGCGCAAAGTGTGGGACGAACAAAAAGAGGCTTTTATCCAGGAGGCCGACAATATCTTCCAGCGCACGGTAATCGCCCTGCAGGATTCGCTGACGCACCGGGCGATCCGCCGCAACGGCATTTCACCCGATACGTTTTTTATGCCACTTCCTCCGCCCATGCTGGAAATGTCGGGGCTGCGGACCATGCGCCTGCGGGAAAAAAAACGCACCATAATGACCCGCGATTCGTCGAAGGTCGAATTGAGCGTGAACAGCAAGGAGCGCTCCAATCAGGTGCAGATTTTTGTTTCAACCCTCGAAAGCAACGATGGACCGCCCAATATGCCCGGACTCGACCGGATTATGTCCAACTGGGAAAACAAACGTGATGAAAACGGCAAAGGGTTTGTTTTCAGAGTGGAGCAGGACACCATGGATGAAAACGAACTGCGGTTTCATTACACCGATCGTTTGCAAAAAGCCGGCTTGCCCGTCGATTTTCAACTGCTGAAATTTGAAGATTTCGGATACCCCGACTCCGGCCTGCTGGCCACCGAACCGATGCACGCGGGTTTGCTTACGCACCGCTCCTATGCCGCCTTTTTTCCCGATTACCAGCCTTATATCCTGAAAAAAACCCTGCCGTTTGGATTCTTTTCCCTGCTCTTGTTCGGTATTACAGCGGCGGCTTTTTGGGTGATCTGGAAAAGCCTTCGCAGGCAACAGCGCCTTACCAAATTGAAAAACGACTTTATCGCCAATATCACCCACGAACTCAAAACCCCCATCACAACCGTCAGTGTAGCGCTCGAAGCCCTGAGCGACTTCGATGCGCGACGCGACCCGGTGCGCACCCGCGAGTATCTGGACATTTCCAAACTCGAACTCGAACGCCTCTCCCTGCTGGTCGACAAGGTGCTCCGCCTCTCCATGTTCGAACAACAGGAACCCCGCCTGCGCATGGAAACCCTTTCGCTGGCAGAAGTCGTGCAACAAGTGCTGGGTGCGCTTCGTCTTCAGGCCGAACGTCGAGGGGCCGTCATCGATCTCGACTTTGATCCGACGCTTGATTATGCTGTTAAAAGCGATCGCCTGCACCTGTCGAGCGTCGTATTCAACCTGCTCGACAATGCGCTGAAATACACAAAAGGCCATGCGCGCGTACGGGTTGCACTGCGGAAAGACGGCGATCTGGTCAGCCTCAGCGTACAGGATAACGGACCAGGCATCCCATCGGAATACCGCGAAAAGATTTTTGAAAAATTCTTCCGGCTCCCTGCTTCCGGCGACACCCACGACGTCAAAGGGCATGGGCTGGGGCTCAGTTACGCCCGACAGGTGGCGCGGCTGCATGGCGGCGACATCACCCTGAGCAGCACGGAACAAGCGGGCAGTACTTTTGTACTAAGCCTCCCCGCGGCCGATTCAATAGCGGCTTAGCACCTCGATCAGGGTGTCGATTTCCGCTTCCGTATTGTAATAATGTGGCGAAATGCGCAGGGCCCAGGGCACGTTTTTGCGCCCAAAATCGATCCGGGCCGACCCTATGGTGGATATCCGGCAGTTGATCCGGTGGTCGGAAAGATGTGCCATCAGGCGTTGCGCTTCCCAGGCGGGGCTCCAGGCGGTCACAATGCCCGAAAGGTTCGCGCCGCGGTCGAGCACCTGTACCCCGGGCAAGGCCGGCAGCATGGTTCGTGTTTTGGCTGCCAGTTGTCCGACGCTTTCCCGAATGGCTTCCAGACCCGTTTCCAGGGCATATTCCACGGCTGCTCTGGCGCCCAGGATCAGGGCCGGCGCCATTTCCCAATATTCAAATCGCCGCGCATCGGCAACCGGCACATAAGCATCCGGCGCGGTCCACTGTGCGCCGCGCATATCCGGCAGCAGCATTTCCAGTCCGGCGTCGAGCGCGCGGTCGGAGACAAACAGAAACCCCGCGCCGCGCGGGCCGCGCAAAAACTTGCGAAACGTAGCCGCCAGGAAATCGCACCCGATTTGCTCCACGTTCAAGGGCATCTGGCCGGCCGACTGGCAGGCGTCCACGAGATACCAGATGCCGTTTTCGCGGCAGAGCCGGCCGATGGTTTCCGCCGGCTGTATCAGGCCGCTGTTGGTTGGCACATGGGTGACCGCGACCAGCGCCGGATGTTGCGTGCGCACAAGCCGCTCCATATCTCCGACGTCGACGCCGCCTTCGGGTGCGTCGGCCGCGCGCACGATCCGTACGCCCCGTTTTTTTTGCAGCGACAGAAAGGCGATCTGGTTGGAAACGTAGTCGTTTTCAGTTGTGAGCATGACGTCTCCGGGCTGAAAGGGCACGGCGCTCAGGGCACGGGCATAAGCGTCGGTAGCGCTGCCGGCAAAAGCGATATTCCGGGCCCGGGCGCCCAGCATTTGCGCAACTGCCATATAAAATTGGTCAATTGCGCTGGCTTTAAAGTCGGCCGCTTCGTAGCCGCCTATTTCGGCTTCAAGCGCAAGGTAATCCTGCATGGCCTGCAAAACCGGGCGTGGCGGGAGGGCTGCGCCGGCATTGTTCAGGTGAATACAGTGCGCGCAACCGGGTGTGTCAGCGCGGAGTTCGGAACGTGATTTCATAGCGAAAAATTAAATTAAACGGCGCGCGGCCAGGTTCTCAGCACAACAGTTTCTATAAACCCTCATCAACCCTTTATAAACCCCTGTAAATTTGATTTCTAAGGGCCAGCAGTTGGGCAAATTGTTCCGGCTGCCGGCGGGCAAACAGGTGCGCAAATCGGTGCTGGCGCAAGGCTGCGGCGGTATTCAGCCATTTTTCCGTCAAGAGACCCAGCGGAATAGTTGCTCCTGTGGCGGCCAGGGCCAGCCAATTGTGGTTCAGCGCGAATTTTGCGCCTTTAAAAAAGCCCCAAAGTGCCAGCGGAAACGTGATGAGGCCGGCCAGGATTTTCACATTGGAACTGTAACCGATGTAAAGCCCCATTTTGCGGTTGAGCCACGAAGGCAGGAAACAGGGCAAAAACCAGAACAGGTAGCCGATCAGAAAAAACGGAAAGCCGGCCAACAGGGCGAGTGTTTTCAGAAAAATGCTTGTTCCCGATCCCGGACTGGCCGCCGAGAAGACACCGGCATCGCTCAATCCCAGTTGTTTCATTTGTTCAAAATATTGTCTGACCAACCCGGAAAGCAGGGTGTCATCGAGGTGTTTTTCCACCAGCTTGCGGCTCCTGAAAAACTCCTCACGCAGGGGCGCGGGCTGGCTGTTGTGCAACAGCATTTCCAGCCGGCCGGTTAGTTGTTCGCCAGCCTCGTCGCGGGTGTGAATGCTGAGCCATTTCAGGCGTTGTTCCAGAAATTCGGTCAGGTCGTTGACTGCCGCTTCGTGGTCTTTTTTCCAGGCATCGGCCCAGTCGCGTGGCCATACGGGCGCGCCGACGTTCACTACCGAGTCGCTGCGAAACAGGTTGGGCGCATTGTACGACAGGCCGATGGGAATGATTTTTACTTCCAGTTGCCAGTTGTTGCGGTCCTCGGCGCCAAAACCGATGCGGGCAGTGCCCGTTTTCAATTCGCGCACCCAGCGGTTCATCCAGCTGACGCCTTCGGGGGCGATAAACAACACACCGCCTTTTTCGAGGTGCCGGTAACATTGCTCGAAGGTCGCGTCGAGGTCGCGCGCTTCGCCATCGGCCACATCTTCGCGGCGTTTGACGGGTATGCAGAACAGCCGGCGCAGGAGCCAGTTGGACACCGGGTGTTTAAACAAGCCGTAATTGGCCAGGAAAAACATCTCCTGCCGGATATGTATCCCCGACACCAGCACGTCCAGAAGGGTATTCGGATGGTTGACAATCACGATAGCCGGCCCATCGAAACGCAGGTTTTCGCGGCCCAGCAACAGCCGGCGACGGTAAAAAACGACAATACCCAGCCACGACAACACGCGCAACAAGACGTATATCAGGCGGAGAAAAGGGTGGAGCGGAGCGTTGCGATAAGCCATTTACGGGGACAATTGACAATCGCCGTAAAGGTATCGATTCGCCACACTCAACGTATCACCGTCACATCACCTTCATAGGGCACTTCCACCTGATCGACAAAACGCACCAGTGCATACCAGGTAAATACGCCGTTGTTGACCGGGTCGCCCCGGTAGGTGCCGTCCCAACCCTGGTTCAGTTCGCCCAGGTCGAGGTCTTTTCCTTCAAAAATTAACGAACCCCAACGGTCGTACACCCGCAGCAGCAGGATACGTTCGGCGGCAGGGCCGCCAAACAGGGTGAAATGGTCGTTGAGCCCCGGATTGTCGGGGGCAAAAGCGTTCGGCGCATAAATCGGGCGGTCTTTTCTGACTTTCACCCTGACCGTGTCCAGGGCCATGCAACCCGTCTCGTCCGTAATTTTGATCACGTACAACTGATCCTGAATAGCGGTCAGGTACGGTTCCGGGCAATCTGTACAATCCAGCCCGAGTCCCGGCGTCCATTCATACGTCACCGGCCTGCCGATCGGTGCGGTAAAGGTGGACACAAAAACCTGAAACCCAAGGTCGAGCGTGGTATCGGCAGGTTCGGCGATGACAATCAGGGGCGGCGGTTGCGTAATGGTAGCCTGCACGGAATCGATACATCCGGAGGCGTCCTGGATTTTGGCCCAATACGTACCGGCCATCAATCCGGTCAGCGTATCGGTCGGTACGTAGGTGATTCCGTCGGCGCTGAATGTGTAAGGCGGGCGACCGCCCGAGCCTTCCAGGCGGATTTCTCCTTCGGGTATGCCATTGCACAGCAGGTTGACCACGTCGATCAGGTCGACGAGCAAATCGGGTGGTTCGTTGATCAACACCTCGCCGGTGATGGTGCAATCGTTGCCGTCGGTGACGGTAACGGTGTAGGGCCCGGGCGGGAAGTTGACCGCTGTTTGACTTTGCTGGCCGTCGCTCCACAGGTAGGAATAATTCCCGACGCCGCCGGAGGGGTTGGCCGTAGCGCTGCCGTCGTCGAGGCCATAACAACTGATGTCGATCGTATCGAGCGCGAGCGCCAGGGGCGGGTTGTCTTCCACAGTAACTTCGAAGGTGCCTTCGCAGAGGGTCACGTCGATGGCTTTGACCGTATAGGTACCGGCGGCAAACCCGTCTTCGGAATTGTCGGGGATGTAGCCGTTGCCCCAGTCGAATTCAACCGGAGGTTTGCCGTTGGTCACGATCAGCGTGATAACGCCGTTGTCGTCGCCGAAACACAGCGGCTTGTCTACCAGTACATCGGCGGTGAGGATGCGCTCTTCGAGCGGGATGTCGAAACTGGTTTCGCAGTTATTGGCGTCTCGAATCACCAGGGTATAGGTGCCCACGCCGAGGTTTTCGAGGGAGTTGTCGGAGGTAAACGGGCCGCCGTTCCAGCTGAACAAATAGGGCGGCGTGCCCGATTCGATATTGTTGATCGTGATGGCCCCGTTGGTGGCGCCATTGCAATCGGGCGCGGCGAAGATGGTGTCCACTTTTACATCGGGGTACACCGTGACGCTTTGGATATCGGTCACCTGGCAGCCCAGGTCGGTTTCGAGGGTCAGCACCACGGGTTGGGTGCCGGGGGTATTGAAGGTGACGGTATGCGGGCCGGCGCCATTGGCGGTGAGTGGTTGGGCGTTGGCGCCGAAGCTCCATTTCCAGCCGGTGATGGCGCCCAAAGCGAAGGTCGAATTATCGGTGATCGTGACCGGGGTGCCCAGGCAAACTGCTTCGGGCACGGTCGTAAAAGCCGCTTTCGGACCGAGAAAAGTGCCGCTGCCGCCAAATTCGATGGAAAAGCCGTTGCCCGTGCTGCTGAAATTATTGACGCAGAGCGCATACGATTCACCGGCCACCATGTCGAGCGGCGCGATCCAGGCATTGTCGCCCACATCGGTGCAACCGGCGTCTTCCGACACGTCCGTTTCGCCGGCCAGCAAGCCGGTCGGCCCCATGCAGGGATTGGGATAAAGCGTCGGGTCGGTGCCGGATGCCATGCAACGGACGACCTCTTTGCCCTGGCAATTCCCGATGCCGTTGGGCAGGCGATAAAGTACAAAATCGAGGTCGTCGGTGACGTTGAGCGGGCTGAGGGTAAAGGTCAACGTGCCGGATGTTTCGCAGGTCCAGGTAAACCAGGTCGAATTGGATTCGAAGTTGCTCGGCGCTCCGTTGAAAAAACACTGGGCATCGTCCAGTTCGGTGATATTGTTGCCGGCGCCGATGATCTGTTGCACGACGAAGGGCGATTTGTCGCACAAAATTGCCGCCGTCGGGCAATCGGAAGTAGGATCGACGGGCGGGTTGTAATTGTTGAGGCAAAGCTGGAAGGTGCCGGTCGCGCCTCCCAGTCCCTGTATTCGGATAAAATAGGTGGAGCCGGGGTAAAGCCCTCCCTGATAGGCCTCCACGATATGCGCTCCGGGCGGCGCCGACTGGCATTCGAGCTGATTGATGGTGCCGCCGCAGGTGCCGAGGTACAGAGAAATCTGCGGGTTTTGAAGCGTTCCGCCCGGCGCGTTGGCCGTAGCGCCCCGCACGGTAATGGTGACGTCGGTGTATTGGGCGGTAAAAGTGAACCACACGTCGTTTTGCGTTGCCGTCCAGCATTGGGGCGGGCCGTAGGTAGAAGGGGTAGCGCCCACGTTGGTGTACGCCCCGACGGGACTGCAATAGTTGGTCACGTCGGTGATATTGAAGGGCGCGGTGCAATCGTCGTTGACGGGCTGCGCCATTGCCGCGAGTGTACAGCACGACAAAAACAGGAGGGTAAATGCGCGTTTTCTCATATGCAAGAGGTAGGGCAGAAAGGGATCGGTTTATCTCGTTAGACGCTTTTTAAGGTGAAATTGTTGGCTGCCCCAAACGTCAAAGTTTTCTTAAAAAACTGGCTTTCAGTCGTTAGGCTGTTTTAGGGGCAGCGAATTTCCTGCAAAATAGCATAGAATAGCCAAATTCCTTTGCCGCCGAAATGTGGTACTTTTGCCGCCATGCGCCAGCACATACCGAATTTGATCACACTCGGCAACCTGTTTTGCGGTTGCTGTGCCCTGCTGTGGGTACTGGCCGGCCGGCCGGATATCGCCCTTTGGTTTACGCTCGGCAGTTTCGCCTGCGATACGGCCGACGGACTGGTAGCCCGCTCCCTGGGCGTATCGTCGCCCCTGGGCGTACAGCTCGATTCGCTGGCCGACGTGGTGAGTTTCGGGGTGGTACCGGGCGCAATGCTGTATCGTCTGCTGTCTCCCCTGCCCTCCGCATTGGGGGCAACTTTTTACCCGCCGCTTTCCGCTTTGCCGGAACCATCGGGCCAACCCGAGTCCTTCCTGTTTTCGTGGGTGGCCATGCCGGCATTTGTGCTGACGCTGGCTGCTGCTTTCCGGTTGGGCAAATTCAACGTCGACACCCGCCAGACGAGTTATTTTCTGGGCCTCAGTACACCGGCCTGTACGGTATTTGTCACCGGTCTGGCGCTGACCGCCTTTTACAACCATTTCGGTATTGGCGCCTGGTTGCTGGCCAACAACTGGGTCGTTTATCCGCTCACCGCCCTGCTGTCGTGGCTGATGGTTGCCGAAATCCCGCTGGCTGGCATGAAGATCAAGGGCTTTGGCTGGCGCGGCAACGAGGCACTGATTACGATGCTCGCGGTGTTCGTCGCCCTGTTGTTTTTGGTAAAAGAACTGGCGTTTTGCCTCATCATCGTGTTGTATATTTTTTATTCCATTTTTAATAAAAAAGCCATCACTTCGGCTGCCTGAACACCGGGCCACTCTCACGTAAGCACTCTACCACCATACCATGAAATTCGTCGCCGAAATTGACATCATGCCCCACAAGGAACTCCTTGACCCGCAGGGCAAAACCGCACTCAACAACCTCAAACATCTGCACCTCACCGGTGTGACCGATCTGCGTATCGGCCGCCACGTTTCGATGAGCATTGAAGCGGCCACCGAGGCCGAAGCCCGCGAAAAAGTGGAAACAGCCTGTCAAAAACTGTTTGCCAACCTGATCGTGGAGACGTATTCCTACTCCATTTCGGTACAGTAATCCGAGCGATGTTGTACGTCGTCCCTACCCCGATCGGTAATCTCGAAGACATCACACTTCGGGCCTTGCGCATTTTGCGGGAGGCCAAAATTGTATTGGCGGAGGATACCCGCACCAGCCGGAAATTGCTCGATCATTACCAGATCACAACGCCATTGCGCGCCTTTCACGCCTTCAACGAACACGCCGTGGTGGAAAAGATCGCCGACGAACTGGCCGCCGGGGCAGATATGGCGCTCGTCAGCGATGCCGGTACGCCGGGCATCAGCGATCCGGGATTCCTGCTGGTCAGGGCTTGCGTGCGCAGAGGGGTAAAAGTGGAATGTCTGCCCGGACCCACCGCTTTTGTTCCGGCGCTGGTGGCCAGCGGATTGCCCTGCGACACCTTTCACTTCGAAGGCTTTTTGCCGCATAAAAAAGGGCGTCAGACCCGCCTGCGTTGGCTGGCCGAGCTGCCGCATACCTTCGTTTTGTACGAATCGCCGCACCGCCTCGTTCGTTGCCTCGACGAACTGGCGGCCGTTTGTGGTCCCGATCGCCCCGCCTGCGTGGCCCGCGAACTGAGCAAACTCCACGAGGAGGTCAAGACCGCCCCGCTCAACGCACTGCATGCCCATTTTACAGCGAAGGAAGTCAAAGGCGAAATCGTGGTAGTGGTGGGTGGAAAACCGTAATGCCCGGCTAGTGACGACAAAAACCGGCGCGCTTCGCGAGAAAAATTAGTGTCGCACAAAGCCCCATTTGCTCAGGCTCTTTTGCGGTACGTCCACACCGCCAGTCCGTTTACCACGACCGCGTAGGCAAATACCGTCATCAGGTTTTGGCGTATTTCGGCGAAACCGGCGCCTTTGAGCAGCACCAGGCGCATAAATTCGACAAAATATTTGACCGGATTGAGGGTGTTCAGCCATTGCGCCCACTGGGGCATACTCTCCACAGGCGTAAACAATCCGCACATCAGAATAAAAATGATCATAAAAAACCAGGCTGTGAACATGGCCTGCTGCTGCGATTCGGCGAAATTGGAGATCAAAAAGCCGAGGCCGAGCATGGTGGGAGCAAACGTCAGGGTGTACAAAAACACTAGCCACAGATCGCCTTCTATCGGGATACGAAACACCAGCCAGCCGGCAGTAAGACCCACGGTCATCATAAACAGGGAGAGTATCCAGAACGGGAGCAGTTTGCCGAGTATGAATTGCCATTTGTGAATAGGCGTCACGTTCAATTGCTCGATGGTGCCGATCTCCCGTTCGCGCACGATGTTCAGCGCGGTGAGAAAACAGATGATGAGGGCGACGATTTCTCCCAAAATACCGGGCACCATGAAGGTTTTGTAATCGAGCCGGGGGTTGTACCAATTGCTGTACACAACTTCCACGCCCTGGCGCCGGCTGCCCGCCGGGGCAGGCACGGGCGGGGTGAAATCGCGCACGATGCCGCCGGCATAACCCATGGCCAGGCCGGCCTTGGTCGCATTGATAGCGTTGGCCGTGAGATTGACGCTGGCGTGCCCCTCACGTACGAGGTCGCGCTCAAAATTGGCGGGGATCTCCAGCAAAAGATCGGTGCGGTCGCGGGCCAGGTCTTCTGCCGCTTCGGCAGTGGAAAAGCCGGCGTCTTTGATCTGAAAATAGCCCGAGGCCGTGAATTTGCTCACCAACTGCCGCGAAGCCGGCGACAAATCGTTGTCGACCACCCCGAGGTGCAGGTTTTTGATTTCGTAGTTGGCAGCAAAGGAGAGCAGGAGGGTCTGGAAGACCGGCATAATCAGGATCATCGGCAACATCATTTTGTTGCGGCGGATCTGGAGAAACTCCTTTTGAACGAGGAAAAGAATCGTGCGCATGGTCGTTGGTTCAGGCTAATCGGTCTTTAAAATTGCGCATACTGATGGCGATGAAAAACAGGGCCATAAAGCCCAGTACAAGGGTATTGAGCCAAAGCGTTTCAAGTCCCACTCCTTTGATCATAATGCCTTTGATGATGGGATTGAACCAGGTGGCCGGTACGATATTTCCGATGACTTGCAGGGCCATGGGCATACTTTCTCTTGGAAAAATAAAACCCGACAGCAGCATGGTCGGCATCATCAGGCCGAGGCCCGACATGAACAGGGCCGCGATCTGCGTGTTGGCACGGGTACTGATAAAAATACCCAGCGACAGCGATACGAACATGTATAAAAAACATTCGCCCGCCAACAACAAAACACTTCCGCGCAGGGGCATCCCGAATACAAACATGCCCAACAGCACGACGATCAACGCATTCACAAAAGACAAAACCAGATAGGGCGCCGTTTTACCCAAAATAATCTGGATCGGTCGCAAAGGCGATACCAGCAACACCTCCATCGTGCCCATTTCCTTTTCCCGGGCGAGGGTGATGGAGGTCATCATGGCCGAAATAAGCATCAAAATGAGCGTCATAACCCCCGGTACGAAATTGAAAACCGCTTTTTGCTCCGGATTGTACAACATCCGCGTCTGGGCTTCGATACGCAGCGGCGGCACGGCAGCAGAGCGGTTCTGGGCCGCTTGCCAGTCGAGCACAATGGCGTTGGCGTAGTTGATCAGCGTAGTGGCGGCATTGGGGTCGGAAGCGTCGCCGATGAGCTGGAGTTGGGCTTTGCCTTCGTGCGCGAGTTGCTGCGCAAAGTCGGGCGGAAAAACCACCGCCATCTTGATCTTGCCGCTGCGAAAAGCAGGCTCGAGTTCTTCGGTGCTGCTCAGGTTGCGTTCCAGCCGGAAATAGCCGCTCGACAACAGTTGATTGGTCAGCGAGATGCTCGACACGTCTTTGGATGGATCGAGGATGGCCACAGCGGCGTTTTTGATTTCGTTGGTCAGTACAAAACCGAAGAGCAACACCTGTACGACCGGCATCCCGAACAGAATCATCAGCGTGCGGCGGTCGCGCAGGATGTGGCGGAATTCTTTTTTGACAAAAGCAGAAAAACGGCTCATACGAACTTATTCTTCGGGTGATTTAAAAATATGGGGCACATGACCGTCGCGCACCACGGGCTCGTCGGGGCGTGCCAGTCGGCGGAATACTTCGTCCATATCGGCGGCAGAAAAATGCTTTTTCAGGTTGCCGGGCGTGTCGAGCGCGTCCATACGGCCATCGACCATGATGCTGACCCGGTCGCAGTATTCGGACTCGTCCATATAATGCGTCGTGACCATCAGCGTAACGCCCTGATGCGCCGCTTCGTAGATCAGATCCCAGAACTGTCGCCGGGTAAGCGGGTCGACACCGCTGGTGGGTTCGTCGAGGAATACGATACGGGGCTCGTGCAAGAGGGCGACCGAGAAAGCGAGTTTTTGTTTCCAGCCCAGCGGCAGGCTGCCAACGAGCGCGTCGGCCTGGGCGCCGAGCTGGAGTTTGTCGAGCAATAGGCCGGTTTTTCGGCGAATGTCGGGGGTACTCAAACCATAGATTCCGCCGTAAAACCGGATGTTTTCGCGCACCGTCAGGTCTTCATACAAACTGAATCGCTGGCTCATGTACCCGATGCGGCGTTTGACCTCCTCGGGGTAGCGCTCCACGTCGTAGCCAGCCACGAAGGCTTTGCCCTGCGAGGGTTTGAGCAACCCTGTGAGCATTTTGAGGGCGGTGGTTTTGCCGGCCCCGTTGGCCCCGAGAAACCCGAATATTTCACCTGGCGCCACCTCGAAGCTGATGGCATCGACGGCAGTAAAATGGCCGAAAGTTTTGGTGAGCCGGTCCGTTTGAATGACAGCCTGCATGGGGGTGTTTTTTAATGGTTCAAAAACTCGATGAAACAGTCTTCTATCGTCGCAGGAGTGGGACTTACTTCAACGGCCTCGTGGCGGCGCTCGATCAGATAACGCCGTACGTCGTCGAGACCGATGGCGGTATCGCGCAGCGACAAATGCGCTGATTCGCCAAAAGCATAACAGCCAGCCGCGCCAGGCAATTCGCGCAGATCGCGGATGAGGCGGTACATATCGTCGGCTCGCACGGCAAACAGCGGCCTGGGGTACGCCGCGCGCACTTTTTCCGGGGTGTCGATGGTCAGAATCTCGCCCTGCTGAATGAGCGCGATGCGGTCGCACAGCTCCGCCTCATCCATGTAGGGCGTACTGACCAGTATGGTAATGCCCCACTGACGAAGGCGGCGGAGCATGTCCCAGAACTCCTGCCGCGACACGGGGTCGACACCGGTGCCGGGCTCGTCGAGGAGCAGCACCTCGGGTTTGTGAATCAATGCGCAGCAAAGGGCCAGTTTTTGTTTCATGCCGCCGGATAAGGCGCCTGCCCGCCGGTCGCGGAAAGGCTCGATCTGGACATATATCTCGCGGATGAGTTCGTAGTTTTCTTCAATGCTCGAACCGAATACGCTGGCGAAAAACTCGAGGTTTTCGCGCACGGTCAGGTCCTGGTAGAGCGAAAACCGGCCGGGCATGTAGCCGAGTTTGGTACGCAGTTTTTTGTAATCCCCAACCGGATCAAGCCCTGCTACCCGCGCACTGCCGCTGTCGGGGAGCAGCAAAGTGGCCAGTATGCGGAAGAGGGTCGTTTTGCCCGCCCCGTCGGGACCGATCAGCCCGAAGATCTCCCCTTCCCTGACGGAAAGATTGATGTTTTTCAGCGCCTGTACCTCGCCATAGGCTTTGGACAGGTTGGTGGTGGTGATAGAGGACATGGTGATGATAGGACAGGTTTTTTTATTAGACAGGATTGACAAGATTGACAAGATTGACAAGATTGACAAGATTGACAGGATAAATGCTATTCAAGCATTTGATTAGGTTATGGACAGGTTTTTTTATTAGACAGGATTTACAAGATTGACAGGATTAAAACCTGTGCAGCGGCGAAGCCGCTAAATCCTGTTAATCTTGTAAATCCTGTCTAATAAAATCCTGTCCAATAAAAACCCAGTCAATCACCCCCCATTCGAATTTCACCCGGCATCCCGATTTTGAGACTGCCGTCGGCATTGGGTACTTTCACTTTTACGGCGTACACGAGGTTGACGCGTTCGTCTTTGGTCTGGACGATTTTGGGCGTAAACTCCGCTTTGTCCGAAACCCAGGTCACTGTGCCTTCCATCTCGTTCATTTTGCCGTCGGGCGCATCAATCGAGACTTTTACTTTCTGGCCCACTTTAACGACGCCGAGTTGGTCGCCGGCGATGTAGGCGCGCAGGATCATGGTGTCGAGCCGGGCAATTTTGTAAAGCGGCTTGCCGAAGGTGGCGATTTCGCCGGCCTCGGCGTATTGCACGAGTACTGTCCCTTCGAGCGGGTTGGTGATGCGGCACTGGGCGATCTGGTCGTCGAGTTGGGCGATTTGTTTCTGCAGGGGCAGGATTTCGGCCAGAAGCCCGGTTTTCTGGACGTTCAGACTGGCATCTGTGGCGCCTTGCTGGCCCAGGATGACGTCCATTTGTCGCTGGGTTTGTTCGATTTGGGCATTGAGGTCGTCGAGTTGTTTAGGGGTAGCGGCATCGCTTTTGAGCAGATTTTCGATGCGTTGTTTTTCGCGCTGCAGCGTGGCCAGGTTTTGTTTGGTCGCGGCCATCTGGCGTTCAAAAACAGCCAGTTGGGCGCTGATGGCCGGACTTTTGGCGGCAATGGCCCGGATGGTGGCCTGCAGTTGTTCTTTTTTCAGGACCAATTGCACCGAATCGATGGCGCCGATCACTTCGCCGGTTTTGAGGTTTTGGCCTTCGTCGAGACGAAGGGCGAGTATCTGGCCGTTGGCCTCGGCGCTGACAATACGCTCGTCGGCTTCAAAATTGCCATAGGCGTCGGCCTTGGAGGAGGAAGATTGGCAGGAAATGACGAACAGCGACAACAATAGCAAAGAGAAGTATTTCATCAGATGGGAATGTTTACAGGAAAAAATGGGTTGGAATGTTTAAAAAGATCAATTGGCGCCAAAGTGCGCGTCGAGCATTTCCCGGGCCTGCCGGGCCTGTATCTGGTGTGTGGCGCGGGTCAGCCGGGCCTGCGTCAGGATGTTGATTTGCGCGAGGTAGTCGGTGGCGGTCATCACGCCGTTTTGCACCTGCGCCTCGGCTCTTTTGACGATGTCTTCCTGCAGGCGAATAATCTCTTCGTCTTGCCGCAATTGTGCGTCTGCTTTGGCGATTTCACCGCGGTCGCGACGAATTTGGGCATCGAGCCGCAAGCGGATGCTTTGGGCCTGGGCGTCGAGCAGGTTTTGTTGCAGCGACAGCACCTGGCGTTCGCGGCGGGTATTGCCCCAGTCGATGGGCGTCCAGGCGGCACGCAGCCCGATGATGGCAAAGGGCTGGAAGTCTGTTTCAAAAAAATTCAGCGGATTGGGGCTGCCCAGGCCACCCTGCACGAAAGCTTCCACCCTGGGCTGACGGCGCAGGTTCAGGGCGTCGGCTTGTAAAACCTGCGCTTGTTGTTGCAGCTTGATCAGTTTGAATTCGGGGCGCGTATCGATCAGTTCGGGACCGGCCGGAGTATTTACGGGCGGCATAGCCGGGGCCACGAGCCCGAAATCAACCTGCGGCCGCCCGATCCAGGCTGCCAGAATATCGAGCAGGGTATTGCGGTCGGCGCGTACCGCTTCGAGCTGTTGTTCGGTTTTCCAGATCTGGATTTGCAACTGGTCGGCCGTGGTACGAAGGGCAACACCGCCGGCCACTGCCGCCTGCGCCTGTTTGAGGCGGGCATTCAGATCGCCGCGGGTGGCTTCGAGGATGCGTTCGCTTTCATTGAGCAGCAGCACTTTAAAAAAAAGATCGGTCACGACTTCCCTGACCTGAAACACGTCCACGTCGGTTTGCGCCGCGGTGACCTGGCTTTCCAGATTGCGCTGCCGGCGGGCGTATTGGTCGCTGTTGCCGTCCCAAATGCGCTGCGCCACGTCGACGTTCAGCTTGTACTGGTCTTTGGGCACCTCCGGCACCCGGAATAGCGGACTTTCGATGGGCAACCCGAATACGTCGGTTTGCCAGCTCGCCTGCGCGCCTACGCTGACGCGGGGCAGGTTGTTGCTGCGAATATTGCGGGTCTGCAAGGCACTGACGCTTTCGGCCAGCAGTTTTTTCTGTTGCAGCGGACTGTTTTGCACCGCGAGTTGGCGTACTTGTTCGATGCCAAGGCTGTCTGTAGCGCCGGCAAAAGGAAGCCAAACGAGCAGCAGCAGTAGACTAAAAAAGGTCGTTTTCATATAAAAAATAACAAATTCGGTTCTGATAAATAGGTTTTAGGGGCGCAGCGCAGCGAAAATGAAAGACTTCACTTCTTCCTTTCTTTCTTTTAAAAACAGGTTCAGTTCCTGTGAACTCATGCCCATCACGATACGCAACATCGGGCGGGCAACGATGGGAAAAACGCACATGGAAAGCACGTTGACGAGCAAATGGCGCGGCGAAATGGGCCGTATCCGGCCTTCTGCCACAGCCTCCTCTACCTGCCGGAAAAAGCGCTCGGGGCGCGGCGGCGCGGCAGGAATTATTTTTTCGAAAAACTGGTCGGGGTGTTTGTTGATCTCGCCGATGATGAACAGCGGCACAAACGGGTTGCGGGAAATCAGGTCGATGTAAAAGTCTACGAAGCGCTCGATCTTCTGCTCCAGCGGCATGTCGGCCTCGATCAATTGCTGCACGGCCGGAAAGGCCCGGTTGATGACAGCCTTGGCCACCATTTCGAAGAGTTTTTCCTTGGTGCGGAAGTAATAGTGCAGCAACGCTTTGTTGATGCCGGCATGGTCGGCGATCTCCTGCATTTTGGCCCCATCGAGGCCTTTTTGTACAAAAACCTGGTGCGCAGCGTCGAAAATGCGTTGTTCGGTGCTGTCGGCCAATTCCGGTGTCGTGGGCTTCTCCGTGTTATCCATCAAGTTTAACCGTTTGGTTAATTTTGGGACAAAGGTGAAGCCCACACAGGAATGTCGCAAGCTTTTTGACTAAAAAATTTAACCAGATGGTTAAATCGGCGACGGGTTACGTCATTTTCTCATATCGAGCAGCATTTCTCCATCCATCAGCGAGCGGAGTCGGAAAGACTCGCTTGTCCCGTTGTCCCAGTTGAAATGCAGGTACCCATTGTCGGAAAGCGACCACGTGCCGGTCAAGGTTGAATATTCCAGTTGATAAGAGGAGGGCGTGCACTTCTGTGCCCGGTGATCGGGCATAAACCAGATAACCCAGCTGCCGTGATGGGCATAAGCGTTGCGCGGGGGAGGGCCATTCCAGTTTCTCCAGACGGTCAGTTGGTGGCTGTCGTCGCAATACACCCAGCTGCCGTACAGTGCCTGGTAAATGATTGTCGTATCGCTGCTGAGCGCCAGGTTGTGTTGTTTTTCAGGGCCGGGCAGGCCGGCGGAGAAGTGAATCGAACGCCAGTCGTACACTTTCGGCCTGATTTCCCTGATTTTTGTCCAGCTCCCCTGTTTTTGTCCGTCGGCATAATAACCCGACCAAAAAAAGCCTGCCGAGTCGGTTTCCTGCCAGTATCCGTCGGGGATCAAGCGCCAGTTGGTGTCGATCTGCTCGATTTCTCCATAGCTATCCGGATCGAAAGTGAGTATAGTGTCGATCAACGGATGTTCGAGGTCGGGGCGCATCGGGCCGCGCCGGAAACGCCAGGCGCCCGCGGTATCGCGGGAATTGAACAGCCACCGGTCGCCGTCGATCCGGATAAACTCTTCCCGGATGTCGCGCCGGTCGCCATAGTACCAACGGATGGCCAGCGGAACGGCCTGTTGTTGTGGGTAGTAGTATATGACCTCGGTTCGGTCCCAGTCTGCGCTGTCCCAGAAGATGATATGATCGTCGATGAATGGTTGGGCGGGCAGCAACGCCGGCAGGAAGGCGAAGAGCAAGAACAGGCGGTGTGGCATGGCGTATGGTTGGAGATTTGAGGGATAGAACGTATTTTTGTGCTGAAAGCGGACGTAAAACATTTTGGATGTGTGCGCGGCGCGGTCAATATTTGACATAGCACGTGGCGTTACGCGGTTTTCAAATCCGTAGGTAGGTTGACCTATCTGCGGATTTTTGTTTTATAGAACGTCTGCATCATAATTTCTTTTCTACCTGTACGAATCTCTTCGACATAGAAAAAGCGAAACTCAGGAAAGGTTTTTTCATAAAAAATGACTCGATTGCCGAGTTTGCTCATGCCGATGACCAGAATATCGGGCTTGCTCACCACCACCTCAATTAGCAAGAAATCTTCTTGAACAATTCCGATCTGCCCCCTTTTCAATTCTGCCTCTTCGTTTCCGTGTTTTTTAAAAACGTGTCTGACAGCATTCGTGTCAATCTTTCTTTTAAATCCTTGCAAATCAAGGCCTATCATTTGTTTTAGTTTTTCAACTTCTGTATCCTCCAATTCATGCATAACCCATTTCAGGGTCTGTTGCCCGTTTGACAACAAGGCGGATTGAATAAATTCAAGCAGGGTTTTCATAGTAAACGGGTGATATTCCGGCTTAAAATTAACACCATTTGTTTTAAAAATTCTTTTTTGCCCGCCTGAATCCGCCTATCTTTGCGGGTTCCGAACCGCCAACCTTTACCCGTTCCCAGCGTTTTACCGGCCATGGCCAAAAATTCCGCAGCGGCGTCCGCGCCCGACACTTCTTCTGCCCAGGACTTCATCGAGGTCACCGGCGCCCGCGTCCACAATCTCAAAAACGTGGACATCCGTATTCCGCGCAACCGCCTCGTGGTGCTTACGGGCATTTCAGGTTCCGGAAAATCCAGTCTGGCCTTCGATACCATCTACGCAGAGGGCCAGCGGCGGTTTATGGAAACCCTGTCGAGCTACGCCCGTCAGTTTATCGGCGAGATGGAGCGCCCCGATGTAGAACAGATCACCGGCCTCTCCCCGGTCATCTCCATCGAGCAAAAAACGACGGGCCGAAACCCCCGCTCCACCGTCGGCACCGTCACCGAGGTGTACGATTTCCTGCGCCTGTTGTTTGCCCGCGCCGGCGATGCCTATTCGTATATCAGCGGGAAAAAGATGGTCAAATTCACGGAAGATCAGATCATCAGCCAGATCGGCGAGCAATTTGCCGGTAAAAAAATTATCCTTTTGGCGCCGGTCGTGCGTTCCCGAAAAGGCCATTACCGCGAACTTTTCGAACAGGTCCGCAAGCAGGGCTACAACAAGGTGCGCGTCGACGGCGAAGTGCTCGATATTACGCCGGGCATGCAGGTTGACCGCTATAAAATTCACGACATCGAGATCGTGGTCGACCGCTTGATCATGGGCGACGACCGCGGTGAACGCCTTAGCGAGTCGGTCAAAACCGCCCTGCGCCTCGGCGACGGCATGCTCCAGGTGCTCGAACTGGACGCCGCGGCCGATGCCGTCCGAAGTTTTTCCAAACGCCTGATGGACCCCGACTCGGGCCTCAGCTACGAAGAACCCTCGCCCAACACCTTTTCCTTCAACTCGCCCTACGGCATGTGTCCGCACTGCAAGGGCCTGGGCGAGGTGCACGAAGTAGACATGGCGCGCGTCATTCCGGATAACACAAAAAGTATCAACGAAGTCGGGATCGTGCCGCTCGGCGAGGTGCGCGAGAATTACAACTTCAAACAACTGCGCTCTCTGGGCAAAAAACACCAGTTCAACTTTTCTACACCCATCAAAGACATTCCGCAGGAAGCCCTTGAGATTATCCTTTACGGCGGCGGCGAACCGCTTGAAGTGACTGCAACTTATGGCGACGAGGAGTGGACCTACAACCTGGCCGCAGAAGGGATCGTCAATATGCTCAAACGCTGGTACTCCGATACTTCTTCGGAGAAAATCCGGCAATGGGCCGAAGACTTCCTGGCCGTCATGGTGTGCCCCGAATGCAAGGGCACCCGCCTCAAACAGGAAAGCTTATGGTTCAAAATTGCCGAACGCAACATATCCGAACTCGCCGAACTCGACCTGGCCGAACTGTACCGCACCCTCGAAGGAATCGAAGACGACATGAGCGAACGCCAGCGCGCCATTGCCCGTGACGTACTGAAAGAAATTCGTTTCCGGCTCAAATTTCTGCTGAAAGTCGGCCTCGACTACCTGGCCCTCAACCGGCCCGCCCGCTCGCTTTCGGGCGGAGAAAGCCAGCGCATCCGACTGGCTACCCAGATCGGTTCGCAACTCACAGGCATCACCTACATCCTCGACGAGCCCTCCATCGGCCTGCACCAGCGCGACAACCAGCGCCTCATCGAAGCCCTCAAAGCCCTGCGCGACATCGGCAACACCGTGCTGGTGGTGGAGCACGACAAAGACATCATGCTCGAATCCGATTACCTGATCGACCTGGGGCCCGGCGCCGGCAAACACGGCGGCCAGATCGTCGATATCGGTACCCCGGCTGAATTCATCAAAAATCGCACAATCACCAGCGATTACCTCGCCAACCGCGCCAAAATCGAGATACCCGCCGTAAGGCGCCCGGGGAGCGGCAAATGGCTCGAATTGCACGGCGCCACGGGCCACAACCTGCGCAACGTCACGCTCCGGCTGCCGCTTGGCACTTTCACCTGTATCACCGGGGTGAGCGGTTCGGGCAAATCCAGCCTGGTCAACGAAACCTTGTATCCCATCCTGCAAAGCCATTTTTACAATTCGTTGAAACGCCCCCTGTCTTATGAAAAAATAGATGGATTGGAATGGCTCGACAAGGTGATCGAGATCGATCAAAGCCCCATCGGGCGCACACCGCGCTCCAATCCGGCCACCTACACCAATGTGTTCGGCGACATCCGGAAGTTGTTTTCAGATACGCCGGAGGCCCGGATTCGCGGCTACCAGCCCGGCCGTTTTTCCTTCAACGTCAAAGGCGGGCGCTGCGAAGTATGCGAAGGCGGCGGCATGCGCGTGATTGAAATGAATTTCCTGCCCGACGTCTCCGTGCCTTGTGAGCGCTGCCTCGGGCGACGCTACAACCGCGAGACGCTCGAAGTGCTGTACAAAGGCAAAAGCATCTCCGATGTACTCGATATGACCATCGACGAGGCAGTGGAGTTTTTTGCACCCATTCCGTCTATTTTTCGGAAAATCAAAACCCTGCAAGACGTGGGGCTGGGCTACATCACCCTGGGCCAGCAAGCCACCACACTCTCCGGTGGCGAAGCACAGCGCGTCAAACTCGCCGAGGAACTCTCCAAAAAAGACACCGGCCGTACCATCTACATCCTCGACGAGCCGACGACCGGGCTGCACTTCGAAGACATTCGCCAACTACTCCATGTGCTCAACAAACTCGTGGAAAAAGGCAACACCGTCGTCGTTATCGAACACAACCTCGACGTGGTCAAACAAGCCGATTACCTTATCGACATCGGCCCCGACGGCGGCGCGCGCGGCGGTACCATCGTGGCGGCGGGTACGCCGGAAACGGTAGCCGCAGTGGAAGAAAGCTGGACGGGGAAGTTTTTGAAACTGGAATTGAACCCGTGATTCGGGCGAATGTTCCCCATTCAGCGGGAATGCCCGGTTTCCTGGAACGGTAGTACCGCTATTGATGGCGAATCCGCATAAGCCTTTGAGGTAAGTAGACCACGACTTTACCCCGTTCGTTACATTTGTCCGGCCAATCCCGGCTCACTGATTATCCCTCCTGTATGAATCTTTCCGACCTGTCGCTCCGCCGCCCTGTTTTAGCCACCGTCATGAGCATCCTGATCGTCGTGTTCGGCGTAATCGGATACCGCTTCCTGGGCGTGCGCGAATACCCGGCCATCGATCCGCCCAACATCACCGTGCGCACCAACTACACAGGCGCCAATGCCGAGGTGATTGAAAGCCAGATCACCGAGCCGCTCGAAAAAGCCATCAACGGGGTTGCCGGTATCCGCACAATTTCCTCCAACTCCGCCCTGGGCGCCAGCGTGATTACCGTGGAGTTCGAACTGGGCGCCGACCTTGAACGCGCCGCCAACGACGTGCGCGACAAGGTCAGTCAGGCCGTGCGCTCCCTTCCGCAGGACATCGACGGGCCGCCCGTCGTGCAAAAAGCCGATGCCTCAAGCGACCCAATCATCTTCGTACCGCTGCAAAGCGCTTCCCGAAGCCTGGTAGACCTCAGCGATTACGCGGAAAACGTGCTGCTCGAACGCTTCCAAACCATTCCCGGCGTGTCGGCCGTCAATATTTTCGGGCAAAAACGCCCGGCCATGCGCCTGTGGATGGACCCCGCCAAACTGGTCGCCTTCGGCCTCAACGTGCAGGACGTACAGGCCGCCCTCAACCGCGAAAACGTAGAGTTGCCCGCCGGCAAGGTGCGCGGCGACGTGACCGAGCTCACCGTCAAAACCTTCGGCCGCCTTACTACCGAGGAGGAATTCAACAACATGATCATCCGGCAAACCGCCGGTCAGACCATCCGTTTCCGCGATGTGGGCGAGGCTGTTCTCGGCCCCGAAGACGAAGAAAGCGGCGCCCGCCGCAACAATATCCAGGGCTTGTCGATGGCTATTATCCCGCAGCCCGGTTCCAACTACGTGGAAATTGCCGACGAGTTTTACAAACGTTTCGAACAGATCAAAAAAGAACTGCCGCCCGACATGATCATCGATGTCGGGATCGACAAGTCAAAATTCGTGCGGCGCGCTATTTCGGAAGTAGAAGAAACCCTGATCATCGCCATCTCGCTGGTGGTGCTGATCATTTTCCTCTTTTTCCGCAGCTGGCTGATCGCCCTCCGCCCGCTGATCGACATCCCCGTGTCGCTGATCGGCGCATTTTTTATCATGTACCTCTTCGGCTTTACCATCAACGTGCTCACCCTGCTCGCCATCGTATTGGCTACCGGCCTGGTGGTCGACGACGGGATTGTAGTCACGGAGAATATTTTCAAAAAGATCGAAGCCGGTATGGACAAGTGGACGGCCGCGCGGGAGGGCACCCGGGAGATCTTTTTTGCCGTTATTTCCACCTCCATCACCCTGGCCGTGGTGTTTATCCCGGTAATCTTTTTACAAGGCTTTACCGGCCGTTTGTTTCGCGAATTCGGGATCGTGGTGGCCGGGGCCGTCCTGATCTCGGCTTTTGTTTCGCTTACCCTTACCCCTGTGCTCAACGTCAAACTGGGTGGCAAAGCGCACGAACACGGCTGGTTTTACCGGGTTACCGAGCCGTTTTTTGAAGGCATGGACCGCCTGTATGGTAACAGTTTGCGGGCGTTTATGAACGTCCGCTGGCTCAGCCTCGTCCTCTTGCTGGCTTGTTTCTGGATGATCTGGTTTTTTCAAAAAAACATCAAATCCGAATTGGCGCCGCTGGAAGACCGCTCCCTGATCCGCGCCAACATCACCGCGCCGGAAGGAACCGATTTCGACCAGACGGAGCAGGTGATTATGGACATCGCCCAGCTGGCCATGGACTCCATTCCGGAGCAACGCATGGTGTTCGGCATTACCGCGCCGGGGCGTTTTACGGCCGGGGGCACCAATACAGGCTTTATCAGCGTCATGCTCTCCGATCCGCAGGAACGCGGACGCAGCCAACAACAGGTGTACGATCAGATGGTGCGCATGTACCGCCGTTATACCGGCGCGCGGGTATTCCCCAATCAGGAACAAACCATTTCCACCAGCCTTGCCTCCGGCTTCGGCTTGCCGGTGCAGTTTGTGGTGCAAAACCTGGATTTTAAAAAATTACAGGAAAAAGTGCCTCAATTCCTCGAAGAAGCGCGCAAAGACCCCACTTTCGCCAACGTCGACGTCAACCTGAAATTCAACAAACCCGAACTCCAGGTTGAGATCGACCGCCTGCGCGCCGCCGAACTGGGCGTGAGCGTGCTTGACATCAGCAACACCCTGCAACTGGCCCTCTCCGGCCGCCGCTTCGGGTATTTCCTGATGAACGGCAAACAATATCAGGTCATCGGTCAGGTCGACCGCGCCGAGCGCGACGAACCGCTCGACCTGGCTTCGCTCTACGTGCGCAACAACCGGGGGGCCATGGTTCAGCTCGACAACGTGGTGCATTTTGTCGAAACCAGCAATCCGCCCACCCTTTACCACTACAACCGCTACAAAAGCGCCACGTTCAGCGCGGCACTGGCGCCCGGAAAAACCCTGGGCGAAGGCATTGCCGCCATGGAGGCTATTGCAGGAAAGTTGCTCGACGATACGTTCGAGACGGATTTGAGCGGCGCCTCCCGCGATTTTCGCGAAAGTTCGGGCAACACGTTTTTTGCCTTTTTCCTGGCGCTGGGTTTGATTTACCTCATCCTGGCTGCCCAGTTTGAAAGCTTCCGCGATCCGTTCATCATCATGCTGACCGTTCCGCTGGCCATTGCAGGCGCCTACCTCTCGCTTTGGCTTTCGGGCAATACGTTCAATATTTTCTCCCAGATCGGCATGATCATGCTCATCGGCCTGGTTACCAAAAACGGCATCCTGATCGTCGAATTTGCCAACCAGAAGATGCGCAGCGGCCGCGATCTCTCCAAATTAGAGGCCGTGGTAGAAGCCGCACAGGCCCGCCTGCGCCCGATCCTGATGACCACCCTGGCCACAGTGCTGGGCGCCTTGCCCATCGCCATGGCCCTGGGCGCCGCTTCCACGAGCCGCATACCGCTCGGGATAGTGGTCGTCGGCGGTTTGTTGTTTTCGCTTGTGCTGACCTTGTTTGTCATTCCGGCGATGTACGTCTTTCTGAGCGGGAAAAAGCGGGCTTCCACACACGATTAAAAGTCCAAATCAATTACCATGCGCATCCTTCCTCTGATCCTTCTGCAACTGCTCCTGAGCGCCGGAATAATGGCCCAAGGGACAGAAACCGTCCGTATTCCCGGCAGCAACATCACTTTCAACATGGCATTGCTGCCCGGCGGCGCATACCAGATGGGCAGCGCGGCCAATGAACCGGGGCGCGACGACGACGAAGGTCGGAACAGGGTACAACTCGACTCTTTCTGGATGGGAGTGTGCGAAGTGACCTGGGACGAGTTCGACCGCTTTCAATACGCGAAGTTTGATACGGATTCCACGACCGCCGCCGAACCTTTCCGCGCCGATGCCGTGGCACGCCCCACGCCGCCCTATTTCGATTTTGTGTATGGCCGCGGTCGGGCCGGCGGCTATCCGGCGGCATCCATGACGCAACAGGCCGCTCTGCGTTATTGCCAGTGGCTCTCCGACAAAACCGGCGATTTTTACCGCCTGCCGACCGAGGCCGAATGGGAATACGCCTGCCGCGCCGGGGCATCTACCACTTATTCCTGGGGCGACGACCCCAAACAGGCCGGCGAATACGCCTGGTTTTACGACAACAGCGCGGGTTCCTATCAGAAAGTAGCGACCAAAAAGCCCAATGCCTGGGGCTTGTACGACATGCACGGTAATGTAGCCGAGTGGACCCTCGATTTTTACGTCGCCGATTATTTCAAAGAAGGCGACACGGTGTTGGTCAATCCGGTCGTTTTTCCTACAAAAAAGCACTCCCGCACTGTACGGGGCGGTTCGTTTGAAGATTACACCGAAGAGCTCCGCTGTGCCGACCGTCGCAAAAGCGAAATCAAATGGCAGGCCCGCGACCCGCAAATCCCGAAAAGCAAATGGTGGAATCCCGATTCGCCTTTCGTGGGCTTCCGTATTGTGCGCGAAACCGGTACAAAGACCAAGGCCGAAAGGGATGCTTTTTTTGAAAAAGCGATCAAGGACTAATGCTTCGTTTGTTTGTAACCTGCTGTTGCCTGAGCGTGTCTATTGGATTACATGCTCAAAACCTTTCGCTTCGCGATTCGCTGGTAGACCGTCTGGCACAGCGCAATTATGTCACCGGCTCGCTGATCGTCACCGGATTGTATCAGGGGCCCCTGCAAATCGATCCGCAGTATAGCGACTATGCGCAGTTGCTGCCCTTGTTGAGAGAAGAAGACCTTTTTCCGTTGTTTCGACACGACAGCCTGGCCGTTGCGGCATTTGCTTTCAAAGCGGCCGTCGAGCGTTTTCCGCACTCGGTTGTCCCTATGCTGCGTACGGAATCGGCTCAACCGAGGGCGGGACGTTTTCCGGATTTTCTCAATACCTGTCAGGGAACCGTAATGAAAACGCTGTTCGATTTTATGCTCGGTGAGATCTGGCTTCAAATGAAGACTGGCAAACTCGAACTTTCGAAAGAAGACCTTCAAACTTACGAGGCCATTAAAACAGCGCATCGTACCGGGCCGGCAAGTGAAAAAGACGTACCCGAGGGCTTTTGAGCATCGATAACATCACGTAAATGCTTTGTTCAATGGCCTACCCAAACAAGATTATTCGCAACCCGCTTACCGGGCAAGACATCAAATTCCTGCAAACTGCCCGTGATACCGACGGCGCATTACTGGAGATGGAATCCACCTATGCCGGTCATTCCACCGAACCCGCCCCGCATTACCATCCGCAGCAGGCGGAGGATTTCACGGTGCTGAGCGGCGAACTGAGCGTCCGGGTCAACGGCGAAATACAGCTGCTTAAGGCCGGCGATAGCATTCACATTCCCGCCAATACCGTACATGGCATGTGGAACCACACCGATCAGCCTGTGGTGGTCAACTGGCAGGTGCGTCCGGCACTCGACACCGAACAACTGCTCGAAACCGGCATGGGGCTGGCTACCGATGGCAAAACGAATGCCCGGGGTATGCCCGGCATATTGCAGGTCGCGCTGATGGCCCGTCGTTTTTCGCGCGAATTCCGGCTGGCCCGGCCGCCGTTTTGGCTGCAAAAGACCCTCTTTTTCTTACTTGCGCCTTTCGCCCGGCTGGCCGGCTACCAGGCAACCTATCCGGATTATCTGGATTGAACCGATCTGTTCAGTTTTCTTCGATTTCAGGCGCTCCTTTCTCCTTGTTGGATGGCCCGAGTGTGATCTGGCAGCCCAACTGGAGAAAACTGCGCCCGATTTCATCCGTCAGCCGGTAGTCGAACTGATGTACCCAGCCGGCCGAATAACTGAACGCGCCGGAGCGCAAAACCAGTCCCAGAAACGATCGGTTGCGCTCGAAATACGGCGCTCGGTTGGTGAGGAAAATTTCGTTCCAGACAGAGGCAAAGAGCTCTTTTTTCGGCGATCCCCAACCATACAACGGCGCCGACACCCCCAACCGGTAACGAAAACGGTTGCGATAGCCATTTTTGGTAAACCGCTGTTCGGCACGGTAGCGGTGGTCGATATTGAGCTGGTAAAGGTGGTTGCGCATCCCGATTTCCAGCCAGCTCCGAATCTCCTGCTGCGCCTTTGGCGACACAAAATTGCCGCCGGCCTGGTATGTATCATACCGACCTGCGCCGCCCGTGACCGCGATCTGGTCGTTCAATTTCCAACTGATGCCGCCTTTTATCTCGTAATAATGAAACTGGTGATAAAAAGCCAGGCTGCGCAACTGGGCTTCACCAAACAGGGTAAGCCTCTGACCGGGTTGATAACGCAGATGCAGAATATTCCAGCTGCCCAATTGGGCCTGCGCCGCAATGCTGGTCAGCAGAAAGTACCAGAACAATCCTTTGCGTGAAAAAAGGTTGAACAATCTCATAGTCGTTTGATCGGGTAACAAAAAACGGGGCGGAAGGTAAGATCAATGCCGGTCTGTGTCAAAGCCTGATACTATGCCCTATCTTTTCGGGCAAAATTCGCATACATGACACCCGCCGAACTCGCCCGCTGCCGCCTTTTAGGCCAACAATTGCCAAGCGGTCCGCACCAGACCCCCAAAACGCTGGTGGCGCACATGGGCGCCATGCAGGCCCAGGATTTTGCCATGGCCAAATGGGCGCTTGGCATACGGATTCCCGGACTCACCGACGAGGCCGTCGAGCAAGCGCTGAACCGGGGGGAAATCATTCGCACCCATATCCTTCGCCCTACCTGGCATTTCGTGACGCCCGAAGACCTGCCCTGGATGCTGGCACTCACCGCACAGCCGATCCGCAATATTATGGCTTCCAACGACAAGCGCCTGGGCATCGACGCAGCCCTCGTGCACCGAACCAACGACATCGTCGGGCGGGCGCTCCGCGACGGCGATGCGCTGACCCGTGAAGAGATCGCAGGTTTGCTTCACCATGAAGGAATTGCCACCGACGAAAACCGCCTGTCGCATTTTCTTATGCACGCCGAACTGGACAGAATTGTAAAAACCGGGCCACGGCGGGGAAAACAGTTTACTTACGTCCGGCTCGAACTGCCGGAGGCCCCTGCGCGCTCCCGGGAAGAAAACCTGGCCGAACTCGCCCGACGCTATTTTACCAGCCACGGGCCCGCTACGATTCGGGATTTTCACTGGTGGTCGGGCCTTACGCTGGGCGAAGCGCGCAAAGGACTGGAGGCGGCCGCCGGTGATTTCCAGACGGTCGTTCTGGGCGATCAAACGTTTTATTTTTCGCCGTCTATCACCGATAACACCGGCTCAGAAGCCAGCCTGCACCTATTGCCGGCTTTCGATGAAATGCTGGTCGCCTACAAGTCCCGTCACATTTCTCTTGATCCCTCCTTCACGACGGCAAGCATCTCCAGCAACGGTATTTTTTACCCTGTTATCATGGCCGACGGCCAGGTAATCGGTACCTGGAAACGCCAAAGTAAATCCCGCGGCGTACAGGTTCTGCCGCTGTATTTTCGCGATAGCCCGGATGAGAAAAGCCTGACCGCGGCATTATTGCGTTTTGGCGTTTTTTTAGGACAAAAAGCAGAAATTGCCCCCTGATATTTTTTCCGAATTCTTCGTCATTTGATCAACTTTCCTTTTGACATGAAAAAACACCAACCCTCCCGCCGCGATTTTCTCAAAACCACCGCCGCACTGACCGGAGGCGCCATGCTGTCCGGTTTACCCCTTGCCCAGGCTGCGCAAAACCTCGGCGACGACACCATCAAGATCGCCCTGATCGGCTGCGGCGGCCGTGGCACCGGCGCAGCCATGCAAGCGCTGCTGACCAGGCAAAATGTAAAACTCGTAGCCATGGCCGACGTGTTTCGGCACAAAATCGACGAAGCCTACAAAAGCCTGACTGCCGACGACATTTCCGACTGGACGGGCAGTGAAACCAATGTCAAAGACCGCGTCGACGTGCCTGAAGACCGCAAATTCACCGGCTTCGACGCATATAAACAAGCGATTCCGTTTGCCGATGTGGTTATTCTTACCACACCCCCGGGTTTTCGCCCGCCGCATTTTGAGGAAGCAGTTCGGCAAGGCAAACAGGTGTTTATGGAAAAACCTGTTGCCGTCGACGGCCCCGGTATCCGCCGCGTTCTCGCGGCTGCCGAAGAAGCCAAACGCAAAAAACTCAACGTCGTCGTCGGCTTGCAGCGGCATTACCAGACCGTCTACCGCAAATGGGTCAAAATGCTGCAGGACGGCGCCATCGGCGATATCATGAGCTCGCGCGTTTACTGGAACATGGGCGCCCTGTGGGTACACCCGCGCCGCCCCGAACAAAATGAAATGCAGTACCAGATGGACAACTGGTACTACTTCAACTGGCTTTGCGGAGACCATATCGTGGAGCAACACGTGCACAATATCGATGTGTCGAACTGGGTCAAAAACGCCTACCCCGTCAAAGCGTCGGGCATGGGCGGACGCCAGGTGCGCATCGGCAAGGATTTTGGCGAAATTTTCGACCACCACTGCGTCGAATTCGAATATGCCGACGGCACCCGCATGTTCAGTCAGTGCCGCCAGATACCAGGTACGCAATCGAGCGTAACCGAAGGCTTTCACGGCACCAAAGGCGTCGCTCCCGAACCTGGCAAAATTATCGGCCGCGACGGCAAGGTGTTGCTGGCCCACGACTCGAAAAACGACCCCAACCCTTATCAGGTGGAGCACGACGAACTGTTCGAAGCCATCGCCAAAGGGGAATACAAATTTGCAGATGCCGAAAACGCGGCCAAAAGCACCCTCACCGCCATCATGGGCCGCATGGCTACCTATTCGGGTCAATTGATCGAATGGAATGCTGCACTCAACTCGAATCTCGTGCTGGCGCCCGACGTGATCGACTGGAATGCCAGTCCGAAAGTGCTGCCCGGCGAAGACGGATTGTACCCCTGCGCCGTACCGGGCAAATCGGTGGTTTTGTAGGGTGCTGGGTGTTGGGTATTAGGCGTTGGGTTTTGGCAAAAGGGTTATTTCTGCTCTCGGGATATGTCTGGGATTCGGGCAGAAATTAACCACGGCTCGCGCGAGGCTTTGCCTCGTGACATTATCCGAGAGCAGAAATAACCCTTTTGCCAAAACCCAACTCCCAAAACCCAACACCTAATACCCAACTCCCAGCACCTGCTTTAAGGCAGCCAGGCTGGCCTGGTTTTCCGGCAGGTAAAAGGCTTCCATCAGGTCGTTTTTTTCTCTTTTTGTGATGTGCAGGCTCATAGAGGCCTCGTGTTCCTTGCGCACAGGCCGGTAAATAAACCGGATGACGGCCAGGCGGTTTTTACCGAGAAGGTCGTCGAGCAGGGCCAGACTGTTGTCTTGTTCATAGTCTTGGATCGCCGTCAGGTGGGTCGCCAGTCCCACCGGAGTCAGGATATTGGAGACAATGCCTTTTCGATCGCTTTCGGCGATGATATCCACTTTTTCCCAACATCGTATCTGTACGATCACCACACCGCTGGTGTTTTCCTGTATCCAGTCGCGGAAGACGTGGATGAACCTGGCGGCAGTAGATACCCCGTAATTATCCCGAAAACCGGCATCCATGGCTTCCACCGCGGGTCGTGTGGGCAGCCAGACGTTCGGGAGGATGAGCGGGTAGGTGCAGTTCATGCGCAAGGCGCTTGTAAACGAAAGGCTGTCGGCCTGTTGCTGTTCGAGCAGGCGTCGAAAGTCTACGGCGTCGATTTCCGGGTGCAGCGAATTGCGCGCATCGTCGGGTGGGTGCATGAGGTACGATACGCCTTGCGGACTGATGAGCAGGCGGCGGGCGTCGTTGAGCACGAACGGCGAAATGACCATCATAGGAATGAGGGCCTCGGCTTCGGGCTGTCGGTAGTCGGCCAGCCGCCGGGCCAGCAGTCCATTGGTATTTTCGATCATTTGCCGTTCAAACAGATAGCCGCGGTCTTTGCGGTAGGTAAAATTGCCCGAGCGGAAGGTGGTGAGCGGAAAAAACAAGTCGTTGGCGACAATAGCGAACGTAACCGGATTGAGCAAATCGCGGCTCATCCGTTCGATATGCGCCGTATCGTGAAATGAAAACGGCCGGCCCTGTTGTTGTTGCCAATACACGTCGCGCAGGTATCCGGCGCCAAGAATGCCGCCCGAGGCGCCGCTGACGAGGGCTGTCCGGCGCATCAGTTTGCCGCCGGTAGCCTGATCGGCTCTTTGGAGCGTCTGCATGGTCCAAACGGCCGATCGCAAGCCGCCGCCGCTGACGCAGACAAAAACGAGTTTTGGCTTTGAGCCGTCGGCCGTGCGGTTTTTTTCCAGCCACTTGTCCAGTATTTGCCGGGTTGAGGCGATGTCGCTCGCGATATTTTGGGGAGTGCAAATTTTTTCAAATGCCGCATTGGAGTATTCGGCGCGCATTTCGTGGCTGTAATCGAGTCCGTAGGCGCGGTTTCGGTAATTGAAAAAGCCCCAGCCGGTGATATAATTGACCACAAACAGGATCAGCAGAAACACCAGGGTCGACCAGTTGCGAAACCAGAACGTCACTGCGCCAAACATCGACATGACCATGCTGCACAGCAGAAAAAGACTGGCCCCGGTGGGGATACGCGCCCAGTCGCGGTCCATAAACAAGCCCAAAAACATCAGAAAGACCAGCGCGGTAATCTGCACGGCCACGGCATTAAAGTGGTTTTGACGAAACACCCGCCCCAGCATTTCGGGGTTGTAGTGGGCCACGCTTCGCACCAGGCGCGGGTGCAGGCGCTCGGTCAGGTAGGTATCGACCCGCCAGCGGGTAGCGCCGGCGCGAATTTCCCAGAGGGTGGGTAGCCGGTAGCCAGGGGCCAGCAGCCGTGCGCCGGGGCGGGGGATAAATTTGCCCGGTTTGAGAAAAGAGGCAATGTCTTTGTTGGTCAGGTGCAGGTAAACCGCCAGTACGCTGATCAAGGTGGCCACCCCGAGTACCAACCCGGATACATTGATTAATATGTCTTTACTGGCGGTAAATTCATTGTGCCACTGAAAATAAGTGGTGTACGACACGTACACTGCCAGAAAAGTCAGGGGAATCAGGCTGTTATTGAGGCTGTATTTGGTAAAAGGCGCCTCCAGGGTAGCGAGAAATGAAAACCGGTCGGCGCACAACAAGTACGTGGTCAGGTTCCAGATCATGATAAAAGCGCCCAATGCCGCTCCGGTGATAAAAAAACTCCAGAACCCGACTTTGCCCTGGTAATCGGGGGTTAGCAGCAAATAGTGCATCCCGAAAAACCTGCCGACCGAGCCCGTAGCCAACAAGGCCAGCACGCCCCACAACGCGATCAGCACCAGGTGGTTGCGAAAATGCAGCACCAGGAGCCGAACCGGAAAGGAGTAATAAATCTGGCGCAAGCTGGTCATTCTGTGGGAAAATACTGCTACGAACTATAATCAACCATATAAACCTCATCAACCCTCATCAGCCCCTGCTCACTGATACCAGCGCGTCGGGTCGCCGAAATCATAGTCGAGAAAAACTTCATCGAGCAACGGATCGGCGCCGGGGTGGTAACCATCTTTCAGGTTGTAGCCGTACAATTTGCCCATGTTGTGCCAGTAAGAGGCGGTGACCCCGCCGCGCGTTTCGCGCAGGATTTCATAAAAAGGCTTTCCGACTTCTTTTTCAATCATTTTGATCAGCACCTTTCCCTGGGTTTTGGACAAACTTTTCATCTGATCGGTCATGTCCTCTTTCAGTTCGCGATGTTCGTGGCGAAAATACCGGCGGCGCTGGCGTTTGTTCATGCCCTGGGTTTCATCCTGGTATTGTTCGTACATATCGATGGCTTCGAGGGCATAGGGGTACACTTTGCGGGCGGCATTTTTGTAGAGCAGATACTGGCGGCGCTCGTCTTCATCCTTGAACTGACGGCGGTCGGTGATACGAACGGGCCAAAGCGACATGACGAATACAGAGTCGCCGTTTTCGACTTCAAGACGCGCCCAGCCGCCCGTACGAGGCATGGTATCGGGTTTGATCCGGAGCGGGGAAGGACTGCTGTTGCGTACCACGGTGGTATCGCTGCGCATTTTGGCTGCCTTGGCGCTGGCCGTCGAGCCGTTTTGGGCCGAAGCAAGGGTGGCAAGCAAGGCAAATAGCAGGATGAAGAAGTTTGTTTTCACGTTGAAAAAACGAAAGTTTGATCCGGACAGTATGGCTGTTAAATATGCGCAGCTATCGGCATTCGTACATTTTGGACGAAAATACACCCGAATGTAACGTCGCCCGCCTGCAAGATGCTTCTTTAACAAGTCTTTATGCAGCAAATCCGCCTTCGGACGGCTCCTCTGACAAGGGGTATACAGGCAGGATAATTCCGGTTCGGGTTTTTCTCCGGACAAGTTGTTTTTTAAACCGCGATAAATCCGCAATCTTTCGCAGGTTTAATCCATGCCTCTACCTCAGGCCCGGCGCCCCAGCGTGGCAGTTATTTTCATTGCTGTTTAATAAACTGCGATTCCCATGTTCGCCGTCATCCTCGGATTTCTTACCGCCTTTACGCTTACCTACCTGGCTTTGCCGGTCATTATCCGGATTGCCCGCGACAAACACCTCTACGACGTTCCCAATGAGCGCAGTGCGCACCGGGAGCCCACGCCGGCTCTCGGGGGTATCGGCATATTTGGCGGCACCGTGTGCGCTGTTATTCTCTGGATGCCCGGCGGGCAGTTTTGGACCATCCAGTACGTGCTGGCGGCGCTGGTTATCATTTTTTTTATCGGGGTAAAAGACGACCTGATGCCGCTTTCGCCGACCAAAAAATTTATTGGCCAGGTTACGGCAGCCCTTATCGTGGTGTACAAATCAGGACTGAAAGTCAGTAGCCTGTACGGCATTTTGGGTGTTTACGAGCTCCCTGATCTGTTCAGTTTTGTGCTCACCATCGTGATTATCGTGGGTATTATCAACGCCTTCAACCTGATCGACGGCATCAACGGCCTGGCGGGAAGCATCGGCCTGCTGGCCAGCCTGATCTGGGGCGGGTGGTTTTTTCTCGTTGGACATTACGATCTTGCCGTACTGGCGGCTTGTCTTGCCGGCGCTATCACGGCCTTTCTCAAGTTCAATTTCACACCGGCCCGAATTTTTATGGGCGACACCGGTTCGATGATGATCGGCCTGATCAGCGCCGTTTTTGCCATTCGTTTTATCGAATTGCAGCGCGAAATACCCCAGGGCGGTTCCTATTCTTTCAATGCGGCTCCGGCTATCGCGCTGGGCATCCTTATCCTCCCTGTATTCGACACCTTGCGTGTATTTGCCCGCCGGCTCTGGCAGGGCCGTTCGCCATTTACGCCTGATCGGGCGCATATTCACCATTTGCTGCTCGACGGCGGCCTGACGCACATGCAGGCCACCGCCGTACTGGTGGTGATCAATCTGATCTTTATTGCGGTCGCTTTTTTGTGCCGTCATTTCGGCAACGGACAACTCATTCTGATGGAACTCACGCTGGCCCTGAGTTTGTCGCTGCTGGCTTATCAATGGATCAAATACCGCAGAAGTAACGGCAAGTTGTCGGCCTGATTCAAATAGCGCCCAGCAGGAATTTTCGCACCAGATTCAGGCCGTAGGTGCCGGTCATCTGTATGTTTTTCAAGCGGTCGCGGCCAAAAACGTGCCGCACGGCGATGGTGCGGGTGCGGTCGCTGACGGCCATCCAGACCGTCCCGACCGGCTTGTCGGGTGTGCCGCCATCGGGGCCGGCAATGCCGGAGATGGCCAGCGCCACATCGACGCCCAGCGTGTCGAGCGCACCTTGCGACATCTCTCTGACGGTTTGTTCGCTCACTGCGCCGTGGGTTTCCAGGGTGTGCGGACTGACGCCCAAGAGTTTGGTTTTCATTTCGTACGAATAGGTGACCACCGAACCCGGAAAATAGTTCGAAGCGCCCGGCACCGACGTAACGAGATGGGCGACATAGCCCCCGGTGCAGCTTTCGGCGGTGCCGAATTGTTT